>CAIKLQ010000434.1 GCA_903828255.1 uncultured Verrucomicrobiota bacterium | reverse complement strand
GCGGCGGAGAGCAGCCCGTATTTCGAAGTCTTCCGGGAACGCAAATGGGAGGTGTTGTTCCTTTACGATCCGTGGGACGAGTTCGTGATGGAACATCTTGGCGCGTTCGACGGCAAACCGCTGAAGCTTGCGGAGAAGACGGAATTGAATGTCGGCGAGGCGAAGCAAGCCGGTGCGCTGCCCGAGGATGCCGCGAAGTCCCTGACGCAATGGCTCAAGGAAACGCTGGGCGACAAGGTGGGCGAAGTGCGCGTGTCGCAGCGGCTCGTGGAAAGCCCGGCGGTGGTGGTGGACGCCGACAAGTTCATGACGGCCAGCATGCGGCGCATCATGAAAGCCGTGAAGCGCGACGGCGAGGACCCGTCGCCGACCAAGCTCGATCTGGAAATCAATGCCGCCCATCCCATCATGTCGCGACTCGACGCAATGCGACAGAAGGACGCGCCCCTGGCCACCAGCGTCGCGGAACAAATCCTCGACAATGCGCGCGTCGCCGCAGGGTTGCTGGAAGACCCGCGCAAGATGCTCACGCGGTTGAACCAATTGCTCGAAACCGTGCTGACGAAATAGCAACTCTTCGCGCACGGCAGCAAACCAGGACACGGCGCAGGCCTCGATGACTTTGGCTGGCGCTGCCAGCAAGCTTGCCGTTTCGCCCTGGACGCTCATGCCATGATCGACAACCAAAATCCATTTACCAAGCCGGCGGCGGCGAGCCCCGACCGTAAGCGGAGGAATCTCGGGATCGCCACGGTCGTGCTGACGGTCGGGGTCGTGGGTTTCTTCCTCTGGGTGGCATTCCGGCAGCAGGCCCAAATTCTGGCGCAGGTTCGGGCCGAAGCACAGGAGGCCCGCACCCTGGCCGCGCGGCGCGAGGCGGAGAGTGCCGAGTTGAAGAACAAACTGGCCGGCAGCGAGTCGCGGGCGGCCGAGTTGGAGAAGGAGAAGGAGTTCGCCGGGCAAATGCACAAGGGGCTTGAGGAAGAAATGCGAACCGCACTCGAATCGAAGGATGTCACCATCTCACAGCTCCAGGGCAAGCTCACGGTGAACATCCTGGATCGCATTCTGTTTGATTCCGGCGAGGCCGTGTTGCAGCCGGGGGGCGAAGTCGTGTTGAAGCAAATCGCCGGCATCCTCGCGGCGCACCCGACCCTCAAGATTCACGTCATCGGCCATACGGACAACGTGCCGATCCGGGCCGGCTCTCGCAGCCGGTTTGCGAGCAACTGGGAACTCTCCATGACCCGCGCCTTGGCGGCAGTGCGTTTCCTCACCGAAACCGCCGGGGTAGATCCGCGTCGCCTCGGAGCCGTGGGCTACGGCGAATTTCGTCCCCTGGCCAGCAACGCCACGCCGGAAGGCCGCGCCAAAAACCGCCGCATCGCCATAACCATCCTGGCCGATGAACTTGTCGGTGCCGACATTCCGCTGGCCTCGCCAGCGAACTCGCCAACGAACTCGCCCGCCCTGCCACCGGCGGGCCTGCCCGTCCGGGACAATTCCCCACCGTGACTTTTCCGCAGGACCGGCGTCGCGTCGGTTTCTAGTTTGAGCGGCCAACCAGCCCGCATCCGATCGAACTCGCTGCGAGCCGAGGACGGCTCGCGCGCCCTTCTCGCCAAGGCCCGCCCGGATAGCGCGACGCCTCGTCGCTGAAAGGTACCCGCCAACTTCGGTCGCCGGGTCCAGCGAGTCGCCCGACGTTCACACCTTCGGCAGTTGCCACGGGTCGCGGCGCTTGCGGTCGAGCAGCGCGGTGGCCGCCGCGTCGCCGCTGAATTGTTCTTTTGCCGGATCCCACTTGAGCTTGCGCCCAACTTTGATGGCGATGTTTGCCAGGTGACAAACCGAGGAAACGCGGTGGCCGATGTCCACCGGAAAGTAAGGGTCTTTGCGACTCTTGACGCAGAGTAGAAAGTCGTCGTGCTCGCCCTTCGGATTGGTGTAGAGGTGAAGTTCCTCCGGGCCGATCTTGGATTCGAGGATGGCCGGGGAACTGGCTTGGACCGCTGCCCGCCAGCCGGTGTTGCCCACCCAACCCTCCGTGCCGATGAACTTGATGCTCGGCTGGCCCGGTTTGCAAGTCATCACCACGCCGTTGGCGTAGCGGTAGGTGACATCGTAATCCTTCACCGTGTTGTAGAGTCCGCCCTCCCAATGGGTGCCGGTGGCTTCAATCTCCACCGGCCCGCTGCGCTCGGTGTTGTTGGCCCATTGCGCGGTGTCGAACAGGTGCGCGCCCCAGTCGCAAATAATTCCGCCCGAGTAATCCCAGATCCAGCGGAAGTTGAAATGGACGCGTTCGCGGGTGTAAGGCGCGAACGGCGCGGGGCCGAGCCACCGCTCGTAATCCAGTTCCGCCGGGACCGGCTGCGGCGTGGCATCGCCTGGCCCGGTCGGTTGCTTGGGCAGGATCACCTCGATGCGCTGAAGCTTGCCGATCCGGCCATTGCGGACCAATTCCGCCATGCGGTGATACTCCGGCACCGCCCGATCTTCGGTGCTGGTCTGGAAAACCTTCTTGTGTTTGCGGACGGCTTCGATGAGCACCTTGCCCTCGTTGATCGTAAGAGTGGGTTTCTCGCATTGCACATCCTTACCCGCCTGAATCGCCAGCAAGCTGATGATCGTGTGCCAGTGATCCGGCGTCGAAATCATCACCGCGTCAATATCCGGGCGGGCGAGCACCTCGCGAAAATCCTTGGTCGCGAAACAATCTTCGTTCTGGTAGCGGTCGTTCACCGTCTCACTGGCCCGGAAGAGACGGCGGCTGTCCACATCGCAAACCGCAATCACCTTCGCCACCGGATGTCGGAGATAGGGCGGCAAATTCCAACCCATGCCGTGATCGCCCGTGCCGATGAAGCCGACGGTAATTCGATTGCTCGGCGCCACCGCACCCTCCCGGCCCAAGACGCGCGCCGGCACAATGTTTGGGGCCACGACGGCAGCGCTCGCTGCCAGCGCGGTGTGTTTGAAGAAGCGGCGCCGCGTGATGGGTTGGGTTTTGCTCATTTGAATAGATTTTGTTTCGGGCTAGGCACTTGATTTCCCTACGGCGCCAACGGATGAACGGCGCACAGTGACTTCACCGGACGCGGCGAACTTTGTTGCGGTCGCCAAAGTTGCAAATCAAAGCACTTTAGTCTGCCCCGGCATGGCAATTGGATAGTGCCCACTCGCGTCCGGCTCGACGGGCGGTTTGGAATCAAACGTCATCGTCTCCAGCCCCGGAGCCAATACGACCTCGGAGGCCAGCGCCTCATCCCAAGTCAGCACCTGCCCCGACTCGCAGGCCATGCGGCCCATGATCGCCGTGAAGCAGGATTTGGCGGAGCGTTCGGTTTCGTTGTACGGCTTGTCGTTGCGGATGGCGTCGAAGAGGAGGTCGTGCTCAACTTGATAGTGATTGCAGGGCGCTCCCTGGTATTTCCAAATCACGTTTTCTGACTTTTGCAGATGCGAACTGTAGAGCAGCGGCTTGGTGATGCCTTCGCCCAGCACGGCACAACCCTTGGTGCCGTGGATCACGTCGCCGAAGAAATCAAAGCAGTTCGAGATGTGCCGGGCCTGGGCAAACAGCCGCGTGCCGTCAGGGAAAGTGTACTCCGCGCCGTAGTGATCGAAGAGTTGGTCCGCCTCCTTGCTGCGCGTCTGGCGTCCGCCCATGCCTTGCACGGAAACCGGCCAGTCGTTCTTGACCCAGCAGCACACGTCAATGTTGTGGATCAGCCAGTCCACGATGAAACTGCCGTTGAGCCAAGTGAAGTTGCTGTAGTTGGTGATTTGATATGCCAGTTCCTTTTGCCCGGCTTGCCGCGTGCTGACCCCCACCGGCCCGTGCATCCGATACGCCCAAGCGGTGATGACTTCGCCGATCTTCCCATCATGAATTTCTTGAACAGCCTCCTCCAGAGGCTTGTAGTGTCGGCTCATCAAGCCGCTGGCGACTTTGAGGTTCTTTTGCTTGGCGAGTTCGCCGGTCTTCAGCACGCGGCGAATCCCCGGCGCATCCACGGCGAAGGATTTTTCCATGAAGACATTAAGGCCTTTCTGCACGGCGTATTCAAAGTGCAGCGACCGAAACGCCGGCGGCGTCGCTAGCAAAACCACGTCGCCTTTGTCGAGCGAATCAATCGCGTGCTTGAAGCCATCAAAGCCGACGAACTGCCGATCCCGCGGCACTTCGACCTGCTTGGGGAACTGGCCCGAAAGGTTCGAGAGGCTCGCAGACAGACGGGGCTCGAAGACGTCCGCCACCGCCCAAAGTTTCGTCGGCCCAGCCGTGCCCAAGGCATTTGCGGCGGCGCCGGTGCCGCGTCCGCCGCAACCGACCAGGGCGATTTTGATGGTGTTGCTTTCCGCAGCGTAGCCGGGTCGCACGATGGCGCTGGCGAGCGCGGCGCCGGCCACGGCTTTGCTGGAGTTCTTGAGAAATTCGCGCCGTGAAGGGAGCGATGAGGAGGTTTTGTTTTCAGAGTTCATGGATTGTCCTTACGTTTTGTTAGTGGATGAATTGAGCGTTACAGAATCGGAGTGTGCCCGTCCCCGCTGCGCCCGGCACGAATCGTGGAGCGCCGGGTTGTTTTCGTCGCAGAGCGCCGACCGAGGGTAGCCGTGGGTTTCCGCCCACGGGGGCCGGCGAAACGGGCTGGCGCCCCAAGCCGGGCAACCGGGGGCTGAAGCCCACGGCTACCCGCATCCAGTCGCGCTGCGACACAGCCCGAAGGCGATCCGGATAAGGGGCTAGGTTCCCGGGCGCAGCAACTTCTGCCCCCCCTGAGCCGTAGCCGACGACGCAAGTCGGCGCCGACTTCTCGCACGCAAAGATGGCGCGGACTCACATCCGCGGCTACGAGGTTCATGGGCTGCTGCGGCATAGTCACGGTTCAACGTTTGGTTGTGGCCGAGCGGAGTTTCATCTCGCCCTGTTTTGCGCCCGAACTCACGTAGGCGAGCAGATCGAGAATTTCCTGCGCTTGCAACTGGTTGAGCAATCCCGTCGGCATCGGCGAAACTTTTGAGGCCTCGATAGCCTTGATCTTCTTCCGATCCACGTTGGTGGTCTGACTGGGATTCAACATGTCGGGGTTCACGGCCACGGATTCGGTGCCGAGATAAACGATCTGTCCCGTAAGCGTCTCCCCGTCGTTGAGCGTGATCACGACGGGCGCGTAAAGATCACTGATCGTTTTGCTCGGCTCGATGATAGCCTCAAGCAGATCGCGCGAACTGAAGCGTCCGCCCGCACCGGTCAGGTCCGGGCCAACCGCGCCGCCCTCGTTGGCGAAGCGATGGCACGCGAAACACCCCAACCCGCCGAACAACTGCCGCCCATGCTCCAGATTGCGCTTCACCAAACCGCGCTCGGCCTGCGGCGCCAGGTCGTTCACGGTCCATTCCTTCACGAACGAATGCCCGGGTAGTCCCTGCTGCATCACCTGCAACGGCGACTGCGTCACCGGTTGGGCTTCAAGAATCGGCTGCAACTGCGCCTGCTCCGCCTCGGTCAGCGTGGCGACGGCGTCCTTTTTGATCAGTTTCAGGAACCCGGCAAAACTCGCGCCGCCGCGATAACCGCCCGCTTTGATGAACCATTTGAAATAGGTTTCGCGCAGCGTCGGCGTCCAACCCGTGCGAACCACGCGCAGCGCTTTGATGTATTCGATCTGTTCCTCCTGCGTCGGCGCGCGCTCCACCATGGCGAGGGCTTTGGCGGCGAGCGCCGGCGACTGGAGATACGCGAGCATCGAGCAAAGCTCGGCGTTTAGGTCCCGCGTGGTGGCTGGGAATAGTGGATCAAACTTGGCGATGAGTCGCGCGCGGCTGGCTTCGTCCGGTTTGCCCAAGCGGGTGAACGTCACCGCATAAACGCGCATCAATTCCACGCGTTGCGCATCGGTCAGCTTCTTCCATTCGATGCGATCCAGCGCCGCGAGCACGCGCCCTTGCAGCGCCGCGTCCGGCGTTGGATCGGTTGGCTGGCGATGAAACTGATCCCGGGCACTGACGCGGACGAGCGCCAGCAGAGCCGTCATGGCGGCGGGCGCTTGGGTTTCCTGCAACGCCCGCTCCCGCCACTCGCCCGGGTTTTGCCATTCCAAAGCGACACGCGCCGCAAAGCGGATGTAGCGGTCCGGGTGTCCGAGAGAAGGCCAAACGGTCTTCACCGCCTGCGCATCTTGGTGGCCGTGGAAACCTTCGAGCTTAAGGCGCAGCGCGCGCAACTTCGCGCCGCGATCTTCCGGGCGTGACGGAGCGGTGGATTCTTTGCCCGTGTAGGTGACGCGGTAAAGTCCGGTCTGAATGCGCCAGCCACCGGTGACAAGATACATTGCCCCATCACGCGGGTTCACGAGGATGTCGGTCGTCGGCAGGGGCGTGCCGCTCATGATGAGTTCAAACTCACCTTTGTAAGCCGCGCCGTCGGCCGTCAAATGCGCTGCATACATGCGGCCGTAGCTCCAGTCCGGCAGAAACAGCGCTTCCTGGTAGCGCGCGGGAAATTTCGCACCATAGCCAAACGTCATGCCGACCGGTGAGCCGGGGCCGATATCGAGCACCGCCGGGAGACTGTCCGCGTAGTAGGCGGGCCATTTGCCCGCACCGTTGCGCCAGCCGAACTCACTGCCACTGGCCACGAGGCACACGCGCGTCGGGCGATACCACGGCGTGTTCATGTCATATTCCATGTCGGCGTCGAACGTCAGCAAATCGCCATAGCGATTGAACGCCGCGTCATACGGGTTGCGGAAACCATTCGAGATCAGCTCCCAATTTTTGCACTCCGGGTCCACGCGATAAAAACAACCACCCGGCGCCAGCACGTCCGTCATGAAGCCCCGCGCGTCGGGCATCCGCGGCAGCAAATGGTCCTCGCTCCAGATCAGCGGCACGCGCGATTGCTCCGGAGTCCGCACCTTCGTTGCATTGCCGGCGACGACGTAAATGGATTTTCCGTCCGGGCCCGCCAACAACCCATGCCAGCCGTGATCGCCGCCACCTTCGAGCGAGCGCAACAATTCCACTTGATCGAGTTGGTCGTCGCCGTTCGTGTCGCGCACCCGGTACAGGCCGCTGGCGAATTTTCCATTCCTGCTGACCAACACGTAGAGACTGTCGAACGCCCACACCAAACCCTGCGCGCCACTCAACTCCACGTTGATCTTCTCCACCTTCGTCGCCGCCGCCGCTCCCCCGATCGGCGGTGGTGTGATGCGGTATAAGCCGAGATCGTATTGATCGCAAACAATCAGCCGCCCCTTCGGATCCACGCACATGCTGACCCACGAGCCTTGGGTCTTCGGCGGTGAGTAGAGCAATTCGACCTTGAAATCCTTAGCGACCTTGAGTTGGTCCGCAGGGGTGGCGGTCGGTTCCCGAAGCGCCGCCTGGCCATTGCCCGCCGCGTCCGGCGCAAAAGTCTTGAGCCGGATGTCCTTGAACTGAACCTTCATCGGCGGGCCCGGGTGCATTTGCAACGCGATGATCCCCTTGCGCGCCGCCACATTGGTCTGGCGGTCGTTCGCCTGCGCCGTCATCACGCCGTTGATCCAGAGCGTGATTTCGCTGCCGCGCGCGACGATCCGGTAATCGTTCCATTCCTCCAGCTTCCATTTCTTCCGCAGTTCCGCCGCATCGCCGAGGGCCGTGACCTGCCGGGTGCCATCGGGGGCGATGACGACTTTCTGCCCGCGGGGCGCAATCACGCCGCGCGTGTGCTCATAAACGCCGCCAGTGTATTGATCCTCCGCGTCCATATCCGCCTGAT
Source organism: uncultured Verrucomicrobiota bacterium (assembly GCA_903828255.1). Taxonomy (GTDB): domain Bacteria; phylum Verrucomicrobiota; class Verrucomicrobiia; order Limisphaerales; family JADLHS01; genus CAIKLQ01. The sequence goes on along the minus strand of CAIKLQ010000434.1, from coordinate 22,331 downwards.
AACCGCTCGTGTCCCAGTCGGGCACTTCGCGACTGCGGATTTGGATGCCGGAATTGCCGCCGACCAGCCGGAAGCGCAGGCGCAACTCAAAATCCGCCGGCTGGCCGCCGCGCCAGATCAGGTAGTGAGGTTTTGGGCACGGCTTCTCCGGCGTGCTTTGCGCCGTGAGCGCGCCGTCCTCGACCTCCCACCAACTAGGCTTGCCATCCCATCCGGTGAGGTCCTTGCCGTTGAAAATGGAAACGAAACCCGCTTCGTCCGCAGCGGCCTTGGTGGGCGTCGGGGTGAACAGAAGGAGTGAACAGACTGCCGCGAGGAATAGCTTCATCGTTATGATTTATGAATGTGGTTCGTGAAATAAATTCAGGGGACTTGGCTTTCGGCCATTGCACCCAAATGATCTAGCGGAGGATTAGGCCGCAGAGCACCAAACCGCTCCCCAATCTTTGCCAAATGCCAACCGGAACTTGCTTCACTAGGAAAACCAAGCGGCCCGTTGACGAAGTCGGAGCGCAGACTTCTCAATCTGCTCGGCCGCCGATTTCCTAATTGGCGGCGCGTCCACAGTCAGCCCGAGGGTTGGAATTCACGGCGGCGGCAGACTTGGAAGCCCTGCGATACAGATCCGCGCAGCCGAGCCGCAACCGAAACGGAGCGCGGCGGGGTCGAAGCCCAGCCGCAAAAACAGGTGCTTACATATTGAAACCTGAACCGCCATTTCAAGGTGCTAATTCCAATGCGGGTTCAAGATGAGACTAAGGCGCGCAGGAATTTGGACCTCTGGCGAAGCGCGAGCGAGGCGCATAGGCGCTTGGCAGGGCCTCGGAACTAACATTGCCCCCCACGACGCTCCGGCGACTTGTCGGTGAGTTCATTGGAGGTATTGCTGCCAATATTTGCGGCTTCGTCGCGCTACGACCTTCGGGTCTCAGCGGTTGCTTTCTCGTTCCGCAATCTCGCGTCGGCTGCGACGATTCAAAGAGATACAGGCAAGACTGGGAAGTCGGCGCTACGACTTTGCGCTGTCCAGAAAGAGTTGAAATCCCGAGCGGGAGCCGTTTATGATGCTTGCCGTGAAATCTGAGCCACCGGCGCTGACGCCGAGATTGTGGAATGTCGAAGCCCTCGCCCCAATGCTGGGAGTGAGCGGGGTTTTCATGCTTTGGCGTGCCGGACTTGCGTCGCCGTTTACCGCGGGCCCAAAGAAACAAGCGCCCGAATTCCATCCGTTCAAGATCAATAATTGCGTCCCCGGCCTCTCGAATCTTCAACATCCATTGAGCATCGCATACCTGGAAAACCAAAACTGAATCCCCAACCATGAATCCAATACCATCGAAAAAGGAACGGCAACCCCAACGGAACCCCATCGCGCCGAGGCGCAGCGACTCCTCCAGCGGGCGAAAATTCTGCCCCCCAGCAACACTCCTGCTCGCGGCGCTGATCGTCGCCAACTTCAGAACCTACGCCGCTGATGCGCCGCCTGCGGCGGTGCCCGCCCCAACCCCAGCAGGAACTCCCACGGTTCCCGCCAAAGCGTCCCTGGCGAAAATCCAATTTGCCACGCCGGTATATGACTTCGGCAAGGTCACGGCGGGCGACGTGGTCAGCTACACCTACATTTTCACCAACATTGGCACCGAAACCCTGACGCTCTCCAGTGTGGCGCCGTCGTGTGGTTGCACCACCGCCGGGGATTGGTCGCGCAGCGTCGAACCGGGCAAGACCGGCACCATTCCCATCCGCTTCGCCAGCGCCAACGCCGCCGGCCCGGTGGGCAAGACCGTCACCGTCAACTGCAATGACCCCGCCACGCCGACCGTGGTGCTGCAAATCAAAGGCACGCTCTGGCAGCCCATCGAAGTAAACCCCCGTTATGCGATGCTCAACGCCACCACCGAATCTCCCTCCACCTCGGTGACCGTGCGCATCACCAACAACACCGAGCAACCCCTCATCGTCTATCCGCCCGAAAGTAACAACAAGGCGTTCACGGCGGAGATGACCACGAATCAACCGGGCAAGGTGTTTGAAGTGGTGGTGAAAACGGTGCCGCCGCTGGCCGCGGGCAGCGTGACCGGGAACATCAATCTGAAGACTTCGGCCACCAACATGCCGACGATCAGCATCACCGCCTTCGTCAACGTGCAGCCCGTGGTGACCGTGAATCCTCCGAGCATCACTCTGCCCGCCGGCCCCGTGGCGCAGGTGCTTCCATCCGTGGTAACGATCCGGAATACCGGCACCAATGCCCTCGTGTTATCCGAGCCGGCCATCAATGTTAAGGGCGTGGACGTGCAACTCAAAGAAGTCGAACCGGGCCGCCATTTCACGGTCACGTTGACATTCCCGGTGGGTTTTGAAATCGCCCCCGGTAATCAAGTTGAACTGACCTTGAAATCGAACCAAGCCCAGTCCCCGGTCCTCAAGGTGCCAGTTCAGCAACCGATTCGTCCGGCTCTACCCCCAGTACCAGCACCCACACCACCGGCGCAGCAGCCCATTCCACTCGCACCGCCTCCGGCCCCCAAATAAATCATGCCGACGCCAACCCCTGACCGATTCACCCCCGTAGCTGACGGCGATGTGACTACCGGCTTGGTCACCGGAGCGTCGGCGCGCAGATTCCAGCCCGGGAAGGTATTGGCAGAGGCGGTCTTGGTGGCGGTTGTTGGCACCGCGTTGGCTTTCGTCGCCAACGCGGTTTCGCCGCGGGGACTGAAACTTCGCCAGGATTATTTCCCCAGTGCCGCACGAAATTCTCCGGTGCCGGCGGTGGTCGCGCCCGTTCCTGCGTCGGCGTCTGGCGGCCCCAACGTCGCTGCGGATTCCCCGGAGGATCCGCTCGCGGCTCGGCTGCAAACCCAAGGCTTGCGCTTGGTCGGCAGCAACCAGGTGACGCAGCTCTTTCGCGACCCGCGCTACGCTCAGAACTTGATCGTGTTCGTGGATGCCCGCAGTGACCAACACTACCAGGAAAGTCACATCCCGGGCGCGTACCAGTTTGATCACTATCGCGCGGACCAATACCTCGCCGCCGTCCTGCCGGTTTGCCAGGCTGCGGAGCAGGTCGTGGTGTATTGCACGGGCGGCAATTGCGAGGACAGCGAATTTGCCGCCATCTTCTTGCGGGATGCCGGTGTGCCGCGGGAAAAACTTCTGGTGTATGGCGCGGGCATCACCGAGTGGACCGCGCTCGGTCTGCCCCTCGAAGTGGGCGCGCGCAAGAGCGGCCAATGAGCACCCGTCCGCCATCTTCCGATTGGAGCGTGCTCGAAACGGTCGCGGTTCTTGCGCGGTGGCTGTTGGGCGCGCTGTTTCTCTACATGGGTTTGAACAAAGCTCTGCATCCCGTCGAATTCCTGAAGCTAGTGCGCCAATACGAGATGGTGAGCAACCCGGTGCTCCTCAACTCGATTGTGGTGGTGCTGCCGTGGTTCGAGGCGTTCTGCGGACTCATGCTACTGGCGGGCGTGGCGGTGCGCGGGTCGGCCTTGATGCTGTTGAGCATGTTGGTGCCCTTCACGCTGCTGGTGCTCCGCCGCGCCCTGGCCCTTCACGCGACGGCAGGCACGCCATTCTGCGGCATCAAGTTTGATTGCGGCTGCGGTGCGGGCGAGGTCGTGATCTGCACCAAGTTGTTAGAAAACTGCGTACTCACTTTGCTCTCGGGTTGGTTGCAGACCGGACGCGGCCGCAAACTTTGCCTGCGCCATGCTCTGTTCCCGAACCGGCAGGATGAGGTCCGCCTACAGCACTTGGTCAAAGAGACTGTTTGAAAAGTCCGACCCGGAGTGGGCCGGTCCTCGGCCCCGGCAAGGCGGAACCCAGGCAGGCGACTGAATTAACCAAACCGCCCAACAAACCTCACTATGTCACCAGACCGGGACGCCGGGTAAGGTCCCCCGGCCTACCAAATGGGATTCTGTGGCGAGTCTAGGCCGGGGGACCTCACCTGGCGGACTCCGAGGCTGCCATGATGAGAATTGATTCTCCGCTGTTTCCAGTAGAGCCATCGCCGCCAAGTGGTTTGCCGCCGGGGGCGGGGCTTAAGTTCAAAACCCTAAGCCCCAACCTCCAAGCTCCAGAGAACCTCCGAGCCCCAAGCTCTAATCGGTGCCAGAAAAACCGCCCTCCAACGTCGCGCAGAATCCCCAAGGTACCCCGGCATTAGGTTCTCGTTTGGCCGCGAGACGCAGCTTGGACTCGCAGGCGGGGGGACGTCCGCGTTGCAGGGCAATGCCCGGATTCGCCCCTGGCATAAAGGCGTTCCGAGAAAAGAATTGAATTCTGCGGGCGCTCTTGCACCCTCTCATCATGGTGAGTCTTTTGTGGCTCAGGTGGTTTGAGATGTAAACTATGAAGGTTCCGTTTGCGTTCCGTCCCAGGCTGGTGGACGCGCTGAAGGGTTATCGGCGGCAGGATTTTACCGCCGATTTGATCGCTGGCGTCACGGTCGGCATCGTCGCGCTGCCATTGGCGATGGCGTTCGCGATTGCCTCGGGCGTCAAGCCTGAAGCCGGCATTTTTACCGCCGTCATTGCGGGTTTTCTGATCTCGGCGCTCGGCGGTTCGCGCGTGGCCATCGGCGGGCCGACGGGCGCGTTCATCGTCATCCTCTACGGTATCTACGCCAAGTACGGGGCGGAGAACCTGGCCATCTGCACGGTCATGGCCGGCATCATCTTGTTCGTCATGGGCGCGGCGCGGTTGGGCACGATGATCAAGTTCATCCCCTACCCCGTTACGATGGGTTTCACCTCCGGCATCGCCGTGCTCATTTTCACCACGCAAATCAAGGACTTCTTCGGCCTGCACGCGGACAAAGTGCCGTCCGAGTTCGTCGAGAAAATGAAAGTGCTCGCCGAACACGCGGGGACATTTCAATGGCCAACGGTGCTGCTTGCCGCTGCGTCGCTGGCGATTATCGTCGGCTGGCCGAAGTCGTGGCAACGTCGCGTGCCCGGCTCGATTGTCGCGCTGGTGCTCGGCACAGTGGCGGTGGTGTTCCTGCCCAATTTGCTCCCGGTGGAAACCATTGGTTCCAAATTCGGCGGAATTCCGCAGGCACTGCCGTCACCGCACATTCCGGCACTCTCCTGGGAAAACATCCAGCACCTCTTTGCACCCGCGACCACCATCGCCCTGCTCGCCGCCATCGAATCACTGCTCTGTTGTGTCGTGGCCGACGGTATGATTGACGACCGCCACGACTCGAATCAGGAACTCATGGCGCAAGGGCTTGCCAACATCGTCAGCCCGCTCTTCGGCGGCATCGCCGCCACCGGCGCGATCGCGCGCACGGCCACCAACATCAAGTGCGGCGCACGGACGCCCATCGCCGGCATGATTCACGCGGTGGTTTTGCTGGTAATCATCCTGGCCGCCGCGCCGCTGGCAAAATTTATTCCGCTGGCCACGCTCAGCGCGGTGCTGGTCAACGTCGCGCTGAACATGGGCGAGTGGCATAACTTCGCCCGCGTTCCGAAGTGGCCGCGCAGCGATGCCGTGGTGTTTCTCACCGCCTTCAGTTTGACGGTGATCGTGGACCTGACAGTGGCGGTCGAGATCGGCATGGTGCTGGCGGCGGTCCTCTTCATCAAACGCGTTTCCGAAACCACGCAAATCACCGCCGTGGACGAGATGACCGAGACGGAAGGCCCGCAACATTCACTCGTCGGCAAGGAAATCCCGAAGGGTGTGATGATCTATCGCATCTTCGGCTCGTTCTTCTTCGGCGCGGCGGACAAGCTCGAAAGCGCGCTCAAACGCGAGGGCCGCGAGCCGGAATTGTTGATTCTGCGGATGAGAAAAGTCCTCGCCGTGGACGCCACCGGTTTGAATGCGCTCGAAGATCTTTACGAGCGACTGCATCGCCGTGGAAAACATCTGGTCCTGAGCGGCCCGCATACACAACCGCTCCTCATGATGGACAAGGCCGGGTTTCTGGATCGGCTCGGCAAGGAGAATGTTTGCGCGAACATCGAACTTTCACTGGCCCGCGCCCGCGAAATCCTTGGCCTACCGCCGGAACCGCCCAGCGACCCGTTGCGCGCCGAGAAGCAGAAGCTCGAAGCCGTGCGGCAGGAACTTTCGAGCGCTCTGGAACGCGCCAGCAAGGTTCTCAACGCGCCGGCGGAAGTTGAGGGGAGGAAGTGATGAGCGGTTTTGACCGAACACTTTTGGGCTGCGATTGCTTGAAGAAAGCTCCAAACACCAAGCTCCAAGCACCAGAGAAGCTCCAAACTTCAAGCTCCAAGCTTGCCGGCGACCGTTTTGGAATTTGGGATTTGGAATTTCTTTGGAGCTTGGTGTTTGGATTTTGGAGTTTCATATCATGTATCTAAACATCATCCAGCTCGCGGAATCGTTCGGCGTTGAAGAAAGCGTCGTCGAGAGCTGGGTGCGTAAAGATGGGCTGACCGCGATCGAGGACCGCGGGCGACTGCTCTTCGACCGCCGACAGGTGGTGGATTGGGCTACGGCACGCGGGTTGGTTGCGAAGGCGGGTTTCCTTGCGCCTGTTCGTCCGGGCTCCACAACCGGACTTCACCTCGAATCGCTGCTGCGCATCGGCGGCATCTGGCGCGACGTGCCAGCCACTGAGGTGCCGAAAGTGCTGGAGCGCGTCGTGTCGGCGCTGCCGGGAGCAGTCCCAGCAGTCCGCCGGATGCTCGCGCAACGAGCGGGCGCTCCGGGCGGCGTCACTTGGGCGCCCGTCGGTGGCGGATTGGCGTTGCCGCATCTGAGCAAGCACGTCGCCTTGGGCCGCGACTCCGGCCTGCTGGCGATTCTCTTGCTGCTCGACGCGCTGCTACAAGCGGAAGCGCCGCCCGATGGCGTGCCCATCACACGCCTGCTGTTCTTCATCGCGCCGTCACCGCGCGCGCATCTCGAAATGCTCGCCCAACTCAGCGCCGCGCTCACCCGCGGCCCCTTGCGGGGGCTGCTGCTCCAAGACGCGCCGGATGCAGAGATTTTCAACGCGCTTGCCGCTGCGGAGTTGCCGGGCGCAAAGGTCGCTGGCAAGGAGGAACAGGGATGAACCCCGGCGAACTGCTGCTGCTGGCGGCGGTGGCGTTGATCCTCGGCGCCGCAAGCGCTCACCGCGCGCCGCGAGTGTGGCTCGGGGCTGCTTTGGTCGCCGCTGCCGCGGCGCTTGCCGCAGCCGTGCTAGTGCTGGCGGGTGGGGCAACTTGGGAGTGGAATCCAGACTTTCCCGTGGGCGGCGAGGAGGTGCATTTGCGGCTTGATGCCTTGAGCGCCTTCTTCCTCGCTTTGCTGGCGGTGCTCGGCGGCACATGCAGCGCGTATTCGCACACCTATTGGTCAGACGCGGCGCACCCGCGCTCCGCGCGCTCGGGGCGCGCGTGGCTGACGGCGCTGCTGGCTTTCATGGGCTTCGTCCTGCTCTCGGCCAACGGCCTCCACTTCCTCATCGGATGGGAGCTTTACACCGGCGCGGCCTATTTTCTCATCACGCGCGAACGCCAGAAGCGAGAGGTGCGGGCCGCCGGCTGGCTGTACCTCGCTGCATCGCACGCGGGGACGCTCTGCTTGTTCGCATTTTTCGCGCTGCTGGCGGCGCGCACGGGTGGCTGGGAACTCGGCCCGATGCGCGATCGCACCGACCTCGCGCCGCTTTTCTGGCTGGCGCTCGCCGGGTTCGGTTTGAAGGCGGGCATGTTTCCGCTTCACATCTGGCTTCCTTCCGCGCACGCCAACGCCCCGAGTCACGTCTCGGCCATTCTCTCCGGCGTCACTCTCAAGATGGGAATCTACGGACTCGTGCGCTTCAGCGGCTGGCTGCCAGTGCCGGAAGCGGCGGGTTGGACGGTCGCGGTGCTCGGCGTGGTGAGCGCGGTGCTGGGCGTCGCATTCGCGCTGGGCCAGCACGATCTCAAACGTTTGCTGGCGTATCACAGCGTCGAGAACATCGGTATCATCCTCATCGGGCTCGGCTTCGCGATGATCGCGACGGCTCACGGCAATCCCGCGTGGGGACAACTCGCGCTCGCGGGCGGCTTGTTGCATGTGTGGAACCACGGATTGTTCAAGGCGCTGCTGTTCCTCGGCGCGGGTTCGGTCCTGCACGCCACCGGCACGCGCGAAATGAGCCGGCTCGGCGGACTGTGGCGCGCGATGCCGTGGACGGCGGGCTGCTTCACGCTCGGCGCGGCGGCCATCTCCGGGCTGCCGCCGCTGAATGGCTTCGTCAGTGAGTGGCTGGTGTATCTCGGATTGTTCGACGCCGTGGGCTCGCGCAGTTCGGTTTCCTGGGTCGCGGTGCCCGCGGTCGTGTTGCTGGCGATGACCGGCGCGCTCGCGCTGGCGTGCTTCGTCAAAGTCTGCGGCGTGGTTTTTCTCGGCCTGCCGCGCACGGAGGCCGCGAAACACGCCCATGAGTGCGGGAATTTCATGCGTGTTCCGATGCTCGTGCTCGCGGCAGCATGCGTCGCCATCGGACTGGCGCCGGTTCTTTTTTGGCCCGCGATTGCGCACGCCACGGCCGCATGGAAGCCGGACTGGGCCAAACTCGACACGCCCGCACCCATCGTGACTCTGGGTGTGTGCAACCTGGCTTTCGCTCTCCTCGGCGCAGCGGCGGCATGGTTCCTTTGGCGCCGCGTGAAGCAAAACGGAGTCAGCCACGCGGTAACGTGGGACTGCGGTTACGCCGCCCCCACGCCACGGATGCAATACACCGCCGGATCGTTTGCGGGCCTCATCACCGGATGGTTCGCGTGGATTCTGCGTCCAGAACGCCACGAACATTTGGTGAAAGGAAACTTCCCCTCCCACGCGAGTCATGCCGAGCACACGCCGGAGACCGTCCTTGAAAAAATTGTTCAGCCGGCCGGCGCAGTAGTAATGGCCCTCTCCACCGCGGTCCGACGGCTGCAACACGGACGGTTGCAAGCCTACATCTTCTACCTCGTGCTTGGGCTGGCCGCGCTGGCGCTTTTGGTTTTCATGGGAGGTGGGAAGTGAACGTGGCCCTCGACATCCTGCTCCGATTGCTCGTCTGGTTACTCCTCGCGCCATTGCTGCCGGGCATCATCAACAAGGTCAAGGCGTGGGTGGCAGGCCGGCGCGGGCCGCCGGTGCTGCAACTTTACTACGACCTAGCGAAGCTCTGGCGGAAAGGCGTTGTCCTGAGCACGGCGGTTTCGCCAGGACACATCGCCGGACCCGCCGTCGCCTGGGTGGCGTTGGTTGGAGCGGCACTGTTGCTGCCGCTCGGCGCGGACGGCGCCGGGGTGGCGTTTCGCGGCGATGGGTTGTTGTTTGTTTATCTGCTCGCGATGGCGCGCTTCTGCACGTCGGGCGCTGCGCTCGACACGGGTTCGGCTTTCGAAGGTATGGGCGTCGCGCGCGAAGTGAGCTATGCCGTGCTTGCCGAAGCGGCCATCATCACGGCGTTGCTGACGCTCGGACTGCAAAGCGGCAGCGTGTCGCTCGCTCACATGCTCGCACCCTCGGCGGGCGCAGGCGCGGCGTTGCTGGCGGCGGGACTTTTCACGGTGCTGCTTGCGGAAAACTGCCGCGTGCCCTTCGACGACCCGAACACCCATCTGGAACTCACGATGATTCACGAAGTCATGGTGCTCGACCACAGTGGCCCGCCGCTCGCCGCGATTTTGCACGGCGCCTCGGTAAAACTGATGATCTTCGCCGTGCTGCTGGCCGAGGCAGTGTTGCCCATCGGCGAACTGCCACCGTTCACCGCCGCAACGGCCCTCCTCGGCGCGGTGTTAGTGGTGGCGGTGGGCGTGGGGTTGGTGGAATCGCTGCTGGCGCGCTTCGCCTTTCGTCGGGTGCCGCTGTTGTTGACGACGGCATTTCTGCTTTGCCTGTTCGCGCTGATGGCCGCGTGGAAGGCGACGCGAATTGAGAACATTCAAACTTCGACATTCAACTTCCAACGCCCAATTGTCTGCGCGCGACCGAACGCAGCCCCCTGGATGTTGGGCGTCGAAGGTCGAATGTTGAAGGTTCTTCCTCCAGCAAGCCGAGGCGATGCTCGGCGCTCCCATTCCTGCCAAGGAGGCGACGCGTGAGCAGCACCTTGAATCTTCTGGTCGGGCTGGCGATGGGGTTGAACCTGCTGGCACTGGGCAGCAACCGGCTGCCTTCCATCATCCGCGCGGCGGCGGTGCAAGGCATGGTGCTCGGGGCGCTGCCGCTGTTGATGGAGGAGAAATTCCACTGGCTCGTCGCGCTCGTCGCGGGAGGCACGGTGGGGATCAAAGGCTTCGTCATTCCAAAGCTGCTGCGGCACGCGTTGCGGGCGGCCAACATGGATCGCGAAGAGGGGCCGCTGATTGGTTTCATCCCGTCATTGCTGCTGGGCGCGGCGGCGACGATCGGCGCCGTGGCGATGTCCGGAGCGCTGCCGTTGCGGCCGGAACATGCCGGCACTTTGCTCGTGCCCGGCGCGTTCGCCACGGTGGTCAGCGGTTTCCTGTTGCTCATGGGCCGGACCAAGGCGATTTCGCAAGTCTGCGGCTATCTGATTCTCGAAAACGGAATTTTCCTTTTCGGCCTGCTGCTCATCCGGACGACCCCGCTGATCGTGGAGGCGGGAATTTTGCTCGACCTCACGGTTGGCGTGTTCGTCATCGGGATCATCGTGGATCGGATTCAAAAAGAGTTCGACACGCTGGACACCCGCAAACTCACTTCGTTGCACGAATGAAGGAAATCATTCTCATCGCAGTGCCCTTTGTCGCGGCGGCGGCGGCGTTGGTCTGGCCGAAGGAGAAGACGCGCCCGCAACTGCTGACCACGACGGGAGCCATCCATACGGCGCTGGCGCTGTGGCTGTTCGTGGATCCGCCGACGGTCGCACCCGGCGCACCCCTGGGTTTTGACGCGCTCGCTCGGGCCGTGCTGCCCGCGGTGTCGCTGTTGTTTCTGGTGTGTTCGGTTTACGGGGTCGCCTATCTCCGACTGCGCAGCGAGCGAAGCAACCGCGTCTTCGTGGCGGCTTTGCTGGCGTTGCTCGGGCTGATGAGCCTGGCCTTGCAGGCGCAGCATCTGGGTTTGCTGTGGGTGGCGGTGGAGGGCGCGACGTTATCCACGGTGCCGCTGCTGCACTTCAACCGCACGGCGCGGGCGGTCGAGGCGGCGTGGAAATACCTGCTAATCGGCGGCACCGGCGTGGCGCTGTCCCTGCTCGGTTCGTTTTGCCTCGGCTACGCTTCGTTGCACGATGGCGGCGGGGGCGACCTCACGTTCACGGCGCTGACGGCGCAAGGCCCGACGCTTTCACGGCCGTGGGTGCTGATTGCGTGGGTGCTGTTGCTGACGGGCTACGCGACCAAGATGGGGCTCGCGCCGATGCACACTTGGAAGCCGGATGCTTACGGCGAAGCGCCGAGCATCGTGGGCGCGCTGCTCGCGGGTGGCATGACCACGACGGCCTTCGTCGCGGTGTTGCGCGTGCGTCAGGTCGTGGCCGCCGCCGGCGCGGGGGACGTGACGGACCGGACGCTGCTGGCGCTGGGGTTGTTCTCGATGGTGGTGGCCGCGTTGTTTCTGCTCGGCACGCCAGACTTCAAACGGATGCTGGCGTATTCGAGCGTCGAGCACATGGGCATCCTGAGCGTGGGCGCAGCGCTCGGCGGCGCGGGAATGTGGGCCGCCTTGTTCCATCTCTGGACCAACAGCCTGACGAAGGGCGCGCTGTTCCTGAGTGCCGGAAACATGCGCCGCGCCGCCGGTGGCAGCACTATGAGCGAGGTGTCCGGCATGGCGATCCTCACGCCAATGTCGGCGCGGATTTTTGTCGCGGGCATGTTTGCGGTTACGGCGTGTCCGCCGTTCGGGCCGTTCTTTAGCGAAATGCGGGTGGTGCGCGCCGGGTTGGAGCGCGGTCATGGCATGGCCATCGCGATTTTTCTCGGGTGCCTGCTGTTTGCGTTCTTCGGGCTGACGCGACTGGTGTTCGCCATCACGGATGGGCGTCCCCGCAAAGCCGCGAACGCGCCGGGCAATCGCTTCCGCGAAACGGCGGGCGTCATCGTGCCGCCGCTGGTGCTGCTAGCTTTCTCGGTGTGGCTGGGCTTGGCCACGCCGACCATCTTGCGGGAGGCCTGGACAGCGGCCGTGAGGACTCTCGTGCCTGCTTCCATATCTCAAAGCTTCCCAACTGACATTCGCCGCAATCTCATTAGCACCGCGCTTCAGCGGGGTGTTTTCGGGGACAGTGGCGTCGAAACCGTTTCGGCGGTTTCGACGGGGTACCGAAAACCGTTCAAACGGTTTTCGCCACGCTCGTCCCGTATCACCGCGCTAAAGCGCGGTGCTAATAAGAGGGACGGTAAAGTGTCCGGGCCAGCGCCATGAACCCGACGCAACCATTCGCCATGCTGGGCAACGCCACGAGCCTGCCCTGGGCCGACGTGCCGGAGTGGCCCGTGGAGGACTTCGTCGAGGTCACGGCCGCAGAACTCGAACGCGGCGCCCGCCTCGGCGCGTGGTTCGGCGTGCCAGAGGGAGCAGCCACCCGGCTGGTCGCGGTGCTGGCTTACGATACCGACAACTCGCTCGCCGTGGGTCGTAGCAAGCCGGTGAGTGGCGGGTACCCGGCGCTCACGCCGCGTCACGCGCAGGCGCACTTGTTCGAGCGCGAGGTGTGGGAGCAGCACAGATTGGTGCCGCACGGCCATCCGTGGTTGAAGCCGGTGCGGGGCCAAAACGGCGATCATCCGGCACAAGGAAAATTCTTCCAAGTTGAAGGCCGCGAAGTTCACGAAGTGGCCGTCGGGCCAGTTCACGCAGGCGTCATCGAGCCGGGGCATTTCCGGTTTCAGTGCGCCGGCGAGGAAGTGCTGCACCTGGAAATTGCGCTGGGTTATCAGCATCGCGGCGTGGAGGAGGCGCTCGTGGGCGGGCCGCATCTGGCGACCATGAGCCAGATGGAAACCGTGGCGGGCGACTCGACCATCGCGCACGCGACGGCGTACGCGTCGGTGCTCGAATCGCTCGCGGGCGTCGAAGCGCCGCTCCGCGCGCAGTGGCTGCGGGCGCTGGCGCTGGAATTAGAGCGACTGGCCAATCACACCGGCGACCTCGGCGCGCTGGCCAATGACGTGGCGTTTCTGCCGACTTCCGCCGCGTGCGGAAAAATTCGTGGTGATTTTCTCAACCTCACCGCGCTGATTTGCGGCAACCGCTTCGGCCGCGGCCTCGTCCGTCCGGGTGGCTGCCGCCATGAACTGGACTCCCAGCGCGCAGCGCAATTGCTCGAACACCTGCGCCTGGCTTCGGCTGAGTTGAATCAAGCAGCGGGCTGGTTGTGGGATGCGTCGTCGGTGCGGGCGCGTTTCGAGGGCACAGGCATTGTGTCGGACGAACAAGCCAATGAGATTGGCCTGGTAGGTCCGGCGGCCCGCGCATGTGGCCTAGTTCGCGACGTGCGGTATGATCATCCGGCAGGCTGGCATCGCTTCGCACAAATGCCCGTGGCGGTTTGGCCCGGCGGCGATGTCTTCGCCCGGGCGCGCGTGCGCTGGCTCGAAGCGCAACGCTCCGGCAAGTTTCTTGAGGAACAACTCACCGCGCCGCCAGACGGGTCGCTGCGCATCGAACTTGGGCCATTGGCGACGGATTCACTGGCAGTCGCGCTGGTCGAAGGCTGGCGCGGCGAGACGTGCCATGTGGCGTTGACGGACGCCGCCGGAAAGTTCCGTCGCTACAAAATTGTGGATCCGTCCTTCCACAATTGGACCGGGCTGGCTCTGGCGTTGCGCGGGCAGGCGATCTCAGATTTTCCACTCTGCAACAAGAGTTTCAACCTGTCGTACTGCGGCTTCGATCTCTGAATCATGTTCGCCCACGAAACCATTTTGCATCGGCTCAGGCAGGGTTGCCAGACGATGGCGTATCCCGACGGACCGCCGCCGGCGCTGCCCGATCGTCATGGCGGCGCACTGCGCGTGGACGCGACGCAATGCGATGAGGGCTGCAACGCATGCGTGCCGGGGTGTCCAACCCAGGCCATCACCCGGCCCGTCGGCGAAACGGTCGCGCTGGACTTGGGGCGATGCATCTTCTGCGCGGCGTGCGTAGAGGTTTGCCCGGCCCGCGCCATCACTCAAATGCGCGATCATCGCCTGGCAGTGCGCCGGCGTGAAGACCTCGTGCTGGGCAAGTCGGGAGCGGAAGAACTGCGCCTCGCCGCCGCGCTGGATGAAAAGTTGCGCCGGCTATTCGGTCGCTCGCTGCGTTTGCGTCAAGTGAGTGCCGGCGGCTGCAACGCTTGCGAGGCCGACGTGAACGTGCTGGGCACGATTGGCTGGGACTTGGGCCGGTTCGGCATCCAATTCGTCGCATCGCCGCGGCACGCCGACGGTTTGCTCATCACCGGGCCGGTGAGCCGCAACATGGAACTCGCCTTGCGCAAGACTTACGAGGCCGTGCCGCTTCCGAAGCTGGTGATCGCGGTGGGCGCGTGCGCGATTGCCGGTGGGCCATTCATCAATCACCCGCAAGTCCTGAACGGCGCGACCTCGGTCCTGGCGGTGGATTTGTTCATCCCGGGTTGTCCACCGCATCCGCTGACGATTCTCGATGGCCTGTTACGTTTGCTGGGCCGGCTCAACGAACGCCCGCTTCACTCCTGAATGAAATAGCTGAGATTCTCCAGTTCGATCGCGAGGTTCACATTGTTGACCATGATCTCTTCCGGCACATGGAGCACGAGCGACGAAAAATTCAGAATGCCCATCACGCCACAGGCCACCAGCGTGTTAGCCACTTCCTGGGCCGCTTCCGCCGGCACCGTGAGGATCGCCATCCGCACATGGTGCTCCTGCACGAACGCCGGCAAGTCGCCCATGGCGCGCACCGGCAGACCCGACTTCTGATCACGCGGGCGATCCGGTTCGAGGTCGAACGCCGCGACAATCTCGAACCCTTCCTTCTCGAAACCGCGATAGGAAAGCAGCGCTAGGCCGAGGTTGCCGACGCCGACGAGAATCACGGGTTGCAATCGCGAGGTGCCAAGCTCGTCCGCGATGCGACTCGTCAATTCCACCACGTCATAGCCCAACCCGCGAGTGCCGAACGTGCCGAAGTAGGCAAGGTCTTTGCGGAGCTGGGTTGGCTTGACCCCGGCGACCTTGGCGAGCGTCTCGCTGGAAACCGTCTGAATCTTGTTCTCCTTCAACCGGGCCAGACACCGCAAATAAGTCGAGAGCCGATAAATCGTCTTGCGCGGGATTTCAGGGCGGTGGTTTTTCTTCACGGCGGCAAAAGTTATCGGGGTGCCGAGGCGGGCGCAATTCGATTGGGTCGCGGCGGTTTCACTTCTTCCCTGGCCTTTTCAACAAATACCGCACGAAAGAACCCAGGCCGGAAAACTTGTAACTGGAATCCACGTAACGCTCGATGACGTAAAAGGCACAGTAGTAAAACCGGCAGAAACACCACACCGCCAGAGCCAATAGCAACGCGACTTTCCAGGACGGATTCTCCAAAAGCAGCAGCAGCGACGCCAGAATGCCGACGAGTAGAAAGAGAATCCCCTTGGCTTTGATCCAGCCCGGACTGGTGAGGTCCTTCATTTGGACAAGCTGAGAATCGCCGTTGCCGCGCGTGTGGCGGCACCGGGCGGGCCCAGGGAGGCGACCACCTTGCGCAGTTCGGCTTTCACGCCGCGGCGGCGGGTCTCGTCGCGCAGAAGTTGGAGCGCGGCGCGAGAGATGTTCTCCGGCGTGGCGACGTGCTGGATGAACTCCGGAAAGATCGCTTCACCCGCCAGCAGATTCGGCATCGCGATGTAGGGCACGTTCAGCAGTTGTTTGCCGATGCAATAAGTCGGCCACGAGGTCTTGTAGAAAACCACCGCCGGCACGCCGAACATGGCGCACTCCATTGTGACCGTGCCGGACTTGGTGATGGCGAGGTCCGCCTCCGCGAGCGCGGCGGAGATTCCTCCCACCTGAACTCCCAGCCCCGCCGGCACGCCGGAGTCTTTCACGGATTGAACCAGCGCAGCGTCAGGCAACACCATCTTGGCCCGCAGTTGAGGCAGTTCCCGACGCATCAACTCAAACGCCGTCATCACCACCGGCAAGTGGCGGCGCACTTCATCGCCGCGACTGCCGGGCAGGAGCAGCACGCTCGGCGTGGCACTTTGAATGCGAAACTCAGAACTCGGAACTGAAAACCGGCCGACCATCGGATGCCCCACGAATTCCACGCGCAGCTTCGGCACGCGCCGCGCATACCAGGGCTTTTCAAACGGAAAAATGCTCAGGAGCAGGTCGTAGTCTTGCGCCAGTTTCTCGGCCCGACCCGGCCGCGTCGCCCAAACCTGCGGCGAGACGAATTGCACGATCTTTGGATTCCAGGGCGTGAACGGACTCAGGTGTTTCCTGATGTAATGCTTGATCGCCGCGCCAAACCGCAGATTGAATCCCCCATAATCCACGCCGATGATCACGTCCGGCTGCCGCTCGACCGCCAGTTGGACCAATTGGAAAAACAGCCGGCGGAATTGAAAATACTTTTTCAGGACTTCGGAAATTCCGATCAGGGAATGCCGCGTCAGGTCAAACGCCAGGTCCACGCCCGCGCCAGCCATCGCCGGCCCGCCGGCGCCGAAGAAGCGCGGCGCGAGCGCGGAGCGGCGCGGTTGCACCTCCGCCGTCGCGGGGAATGACTCCACCAGGACTTGCGCCCGCAGCGCATTGACGAGTTCCGCCGCGAGCACGTCGCCGCTCGCCTCGCCGGCGATCAGCATGAAGGAATGGGACTTCACCGGGCTGTTACAACAAGCCTTGATAAGCCAGCCACAAGGCCCGGAAATACTGCATCACCCGAACGGGATCGGCGCTGGGAGGAATCTCGGCCAGGGTGAAGCCGGTGAAGCCAATTCCACCGAGACGTTGCAGCAATTTGCGGAACGGATAATCCTCGAGGTAGATGTCCCGCAGGTGAACCGAGAAAATCTTGTTTTTCAGCAAATCGAAGTTGTGATCAAAGCCCTCGCCGTCGAGATCGGAGGGATTTGAATTCCAGCAGACTCCCACCTGCGGATGATCGGCGTGGTCCAGGATGGTTTTGATATGCGGGACATGTGCCGTGGCGGAGCCATGCACTTCCAACCGGATCACCTGGCCATGGTCGCGAGCGAAGTCACCGAGTTCCCGCAACGACCGCCCGATCTGCTCCAGCGTTTTCTCCACCGGCACTTCCTTTGGCAGGCCGTTGGGGCGGACTTTCACGCCGGTAGCGCCGACATCCTGCGCCAGGGCGATGTATTCCTTGGTGGCTTCAATGTCCTTGCGCAGCTTGGCCTGGTCCGGCGTGTGATAATCAAACGCGCTGCCCAAGCCCATGAGTTGCACCGGCGAATCCTGGAACCGCTTGCGGACCTCCGCCCGCTGCTCTCTGGATAACGTAACTTCCACGCCGTGCTTGTGACTCGTCCGCAGTTCGACGCCCTCGAACTTGGCCGCCGTGCAATTCTTGATGATCGTCGGCACGTCCCAATCCTGCGCCAGGTTGTAAGTGACCGTGCCGAGGTGAAACTTCGAGGACCGGGCAAAACTCGGCGCGGCTTTCGCGGGTTCAGCCGCGGGCAGACTACTTTTCAACAGCCCCAGCGCGCCCAGACCCATTCCGGCCCGGGCCAGAAAATTTCGGCGGTCGGTTTTGAGATTGTATTTGGGAGCGAGGTTCAACGGCTGCGCCTCGCTAATCGAATGGGGCGTCATGGTCGCGCGGCGAGCCAAGGCGGAATGGGTTTCAGGCAAGTTCATGCCGACGAGCATATTGCGCGGCAACGTTGCGTCAAGCCACAGAGTGGAGTGGAGGTGACCAACCCTGTAATGCCTCACGCAACTGCCAACCGATGTCTTGGATGAGCGGCAGGCTGTGTCCTCCGTCAATGTTTCGTAAAACCTTGCTTTGATGCTGCAGCCCTGCGCACTAGCACGCCTTGAAGGACCCCGGAGGACCAGCGCAACTATTTCTTGAAGAAAAAAGGCGCAGCCAAAGCTGCGCCTTCTGAAATTGCGGATCTCTTGTCCTCTTCAATTCCGGCGGATACGGCGGAATACGGCCGAAGCAAGCAGTCCCATGCCCGTAAGCGCAATGGTGCTTGGCTCTGGAACGACTTCAACACCGCGGAAAGCGGTGTTGCCCGCGGCGGTCGCTAACGTAGTGAACGTCTCTGAGCCGGGCAGTGTTGTGGCACTGAGCAAATCCGTAATTGACACCAGCTTGTTGCCCGCTAAGGCGGTAATTGCATCAGCAGTAGTGGCATAAAAAACCTCGTTTCCTACTCCATCGTCAACGGCGGTTAAGCCACGCAATCCAGCCGTTAGCCCGCTGTTTAGTGTATAAGCTAACGACCAAGTGCTGCCGCTGAGTGTCCATTTTTGGAGACCGCCACCGGAGGCCGTCGTTCGGTCATCCGCAACATACAGAATGCTAGGACTGGCAAACAAATAATCATACGATGATGGACCGGCTGCGGTGGGGAAGCCTGATAACAGAGACGGAGTCTGGCCAGCAGTGGTTGGCAAGCCCGAGCCGAGCGTAGCTACACCTTGGAACGTACCCGAAGCAGCAGAGGCATAAAGCAGTCCGGCAAAGATGTTTGCGACCCGGAGATTGGTAGGGGCGGCAGAATTTAGTTGCGTGGAAGGACCGGTGCTTCCGAACGTCGTATAGCGCATGCCGCCGCTGCTGCTGCCAGCCCAAAAACCTAAGCCACTATCGGACACCACGCTGCGAATATTGCCGATGCTGGCAACGTCCCCGAGAATCGTGGTCGTGTCCACGTTGCCAAGCATATCAATTCGGCCCACCGTGCGATTGCCGAGGGATGTGCTTGTAGCGTTTCCGACAGCCTGATTGTAGCCACCCAGGGTCAGATATAATCCGTTCGCGGAAAGGGAGAGAAACCCTTCGGAGGTCGAGGTGCCGGATAGGGTCAGTATCTGGTTAGCGCCGCTGACCGCAGTTGGCAGCGCGATGGTCTGAACCGGCAAACCGCCGGTAAAGGCAAACTCCTGGAGAAAAGCCGCAGTCGCTGTGCCCGCCAATGCGCCAGAACCAGCGCCAACTTGAACCACGACAAGACCAGGGTTGAACGCAGCCGCAGCGGCAGAGACGGCCAACAGAAGGCTTGGAATAATGGCAATAAAACGTTTCATAATTTTAGACTTCTTAGACTTGATTGGTTGCTACAAATTAATCCGCTACCGCTTGGTGACAATTTGTACACGAAGCCAAAAACAAGGCAACCACTTCTTAGAGCTTTTTTTGCGGTGTTTTCCGGAACGGTCACTTTGAGCCTTGCAAAAGATATCTGCGCTTTTCGGGCGAATCAACCGGCTTGCGGCCAGCGGGCTGCGCACTCAGGGAATGGTCAGATGGTTTGCCGACTTCGCTTTCCGTTCCACCGCAAGGCGCGAAATCAAGCGTTTCGAGCAGAAAACCTCGGACGCAATCCCAGTCTTGCGAATGAAGATCGCCGCCAAGTCCGGTCGTGAGTCAACCAACGCCAATCCGCGCGCCACGCCCAGCACGCTGGTAGCGGTAGCGAACGCATCCGTATCTGTCGCCCTCCGGCCAATGACGGAAACCTGCAACCGTTCCGTCAGTCCGATTCCGGTGCGCGGATCCACGATGTGCGAGTAGCGCTTTCCATCAATCTCGACGTATTGCTCCGTGTCGCCCGATGTCGAGACGGCGGCGTTCTTGAGCAGCAGCGTCCGGGCAAATGGAGTGCCGACCTCCGACCGGGCGGGTGGTTGTGCGGTTTCGGATGCCGCAAAATCGGAAGCCGGCGCTCCAATCGCGACACGCCAACCACGCTGACCCGGCGGCGGATCCCCCACCGCGATGTCCCCACTCGCCGCCACCAGCGCGCGAGTGATTCCGTGGTGCTTCAAAACTTCCAGCGCCTTGTCCGCCGCGTAACCCTTCGCGATGCCGCCGAGATCCAGTTGCATGTTCGCCACGGTGAGCGTGACGGTTTGACGGCGCGGATCCAGTTTGAGTTTTTGCCAACCGACGGGCTCCCGTGCCCGGGCGAGCGCTTCGGTTGGGGGCAGCGCACCTGACCGCCGCGCCCGGCGCCACTGGCGCACCACCGGGCCGATGGTCACATCGAATGCCCCGTCCGAAAGCTCCGCCACGCGCTGCGATTTTTCCAAAATGTCGAACAGTTCGGCGCTCACCCGGGTCGGTTTGCCAACCGGCTGGCGGGACAGTTGCATCAATTCGCTCCCGGCATCGTAGTCCGTCATCATGCGGTCCAGCGCGCCGACTTTTGCGAACGCGGCGTCCGCCGCCGCCCGCGCCCTGGCTTCGGCCAGCGCGTAAAGGGTGATCGCGAACAGCGTCCCCATGTGCGGCTGTTTGAATTCGAAGCGGTGGAGTTGCGCCTCCGGCGGTTTCGAGCGGCAGCCCGTCAGAACGAAAACCCAAATCACTCCCAGCACTACGGTGAATCCGGGTTTCCAAATCTTGTTCATGGGGCGGCAGAACTTAGTGGCCTTCTCCACGGTACCCCGCCTGCGCCGTGCAGGTTTCGGCCACGACAATTTCTGTGAGCAACGGCAGCTTCGGCTTGAGCTTTCGCCAAATCCAAACCGCGATGACTTCGCTCGTAGGATTCTCCAATCCGGGGACTTCGTTGAGATAGCGGTGGTCGAGCTTTTCCCAAATCGGTTTGAACGCCGCTGTGATGTCGGCGTAATCCATAAGCCAGCCCAGCTCGGGATCGCACTCGCCAGCGACAACGACTTCAACCTTGAAACTGTGCCCGTGCAACCGGCGGCACTTGTGCGCCTTCGGCAGGCGCGGCAGTAGGTGCGCGGCTTCAAATTGAAAGGCTTTGCGGAGTTCCATTTTCATCTTTAAGAGAGGATTCAGTATTCAGAGTTACAGTGGCGTCTGCGGCCCACTGAAAACGGTTCTTGTTTCATTGCTCCCAGTCCGTCCAGGTCACCAAATCCCCCAGCGCCAGCCGGCCATCATGCCGCCACGTCAGCGGTGGATTTTGCATCTGGCCCAACGGGCAGACCCGGGTCGCGCCCCAACGCGCCAGCGCCGTGGCGATGTCCTTCGCCTCCGCTTCGTCCGCCGCGAGACCGACCGTCGAAACCTGGCCCCGCACCGCGTCCGCGCCGTGCAACGCCTCCGCCAGATCCGCCACGGCTTTCACGTAAATAAAACGATGCAGGCAGGATATGGAGAAGTTCGGGGCGGCTTCCCATACCACCGTCCACGCCGTCGAATCTTGGCTGCGCCACAGCAACGTAGCGGCCGAATGGGCGGCTCGAACTTCGTAAATCCCCCGCCGCGCCGTAATATTCGCGGCCACGTCCGGCGACACCGCCCCGCGCGGCTCGGTTTGCTCGCGCTGCTCCAGTTCCTCCGCGAGCAACTGCGCGAATTGCTCCGGCCCGGTCTCGCCGCCACGTTGCACGTAGATGACGTGTGGCGAGAGGCAGCCGAGTTGGTTCCACGCTACCACGTCAGTCGCGGCGGCTTTCGCGACACGCTTGGCACCGAAGCTGGACAGACTTTCGCTGGTCGCGTAACCGAAGCTCACGCGATGGCCGGAGCCCAGAAAACGCTTTTGGCCTGGCAGCTTTCCGCGAATCGCCGCCAGCGTTTCATCGCTGCCGGTGGCCGTGATGCAATCCGCCTCGGCGAAAAGAATTTCTTCCAATGCGGAGTGCCCGCCGCGCCATTCCGCCACTTCGAGGCACGCGCCCAGCTTGTGATCTGCGTCGTAGATGGAGTGCGCGAAGAGCCGGGGGAGAAACGCCGCGCCGCTGGCGCACTTCACGAATTGCGCCGAACGCGTCAGCAAGCCCAGCACCATGCTCGTCCAGGTGGGATTCGGCAGGTGGCCCGCGCATACGTGCGCCAGAAATTCCGGCCCCGTCGCGAGCGCCGCACGGGAGAATTTTTCTTCCCCGGGCGCAATCTTGAATTCGTCCAACCGCCGGGCGTCGCCCAGTTCTTGCGCAAGCCAGGCGCGCAGACTTTCCGACGTCAGTTTGGCGAAAAAGTTGTCCAACCCGCGCTCCAATGTGGCCCGTCCGAAACCCGTATGGCGCGGCCCGTCGGCCAGCGCCAGTTCGCGAAACGGACTGTCTGGTTGCAACCAGCCCTCGGCAACGAAGCTGAGGACTTTCACGATTTGACCGGTTGTCCGCGACGCGAGGTAATGTTCGCGGTTGCGCTTCAAAGTCAGGCACGCCTCACCCAGCAGCGCGGGAGAAATTGTTGCCTCCGGCGGCAGGTCAGCGAGAAAATAATTGGGCAGCGAGATCACGTTGGAAGTTGCGGAT
>CAIKLQ010000433.1 GCA_903828255.1 uncultured Verrucomicrobiota bacterium | reverse complement strand
TTTTTCGTGACTGCGCGTCATGCGCTGGGTGACGTCCTCAAGGTCGTGGCCGACATACCAGCGGGTCGTGCCACGGGCACGCGACGCCTGCACGTAAGTCAACTCGCGATCGGCCATCACGCCGCCGGCGAGGATGAAAGCACGTTCTACCGTCATCCCTTGCGCCTTGTGCGTGGTCAGCGCGTAGCCCAGACGCAGGTGAGGATAGCCGTCCAGTGGCACCGCGACGTCGCGGCCGTCGTCCATCCGCACGGACAGCGTCCGGCCGGACGCAGATTGCACTTTGCCGAGGTCGCCGTTGGCCACGCCCAGCGTGAGCGAATTGCGGGTGAAGAGCACGCGGTCGCCGGTGAAAATCGGGTCCGGGCCGGTGGTAACCGGCGCATCGCCGAGCAGACCCAGGTGGCGTTGTTCCTCCTGGGCGCGCCGGTTGAGTTCGCGCACGTCGGCGCTGCTGCCGGCGAGCATCAAGCTCCCTTGCAAATCAGGCAAGGCCTCCCGTTTCCAGTCCTCAATCATCCGGTCCATGGCGGTGATCTCGTGCCGGGTCTCGGTTAGGAATCCACGCTGTTGGTAAGGGAGAAGCGCCACGCCAGCGCGGCCAAAGGCAAAGTGCTTCACCGACTCCCGAGCCCAAGCATCGCGCTGCCGCTGAATGTCCGTCAGGTGGGAAGTGTCGAGGCGGCGGGTCAACTCGGTGAACAAGCCTCCCAGTTCAATGGCCTGAAGCTGGCGCGGATCGCCACACAGAACCAACGTGGCCCCGACGCGCGCACAGTGTTCAACGACCTGGGCCAATTGACGGCTGCCAATCATCGAGGCTTCATCGAGCACCACGACCGAGCGGTCATTCAGCACGGTGTCACCGCTCCGTAACTGCCCGAGCAGCCGATGAAGCGTGGCGCTGGGAATTGCGGCAGCTTCCTCCAATCCACGCGCGGCCTTGCCGGACAGCGCCGCGCCATACACCGAGAGTCCCTGTTGCGTCCAGACTTCGTGCGCCACGGCGAAGAGCGTGGACTTGCCCGTGCCGGCCATGCCGTGGATCAGCGTCAGTCCGCCGCGCGCGGCGCAGAGATGCCGCAACGCTTCGGTTTGTTCGCCGGTCAGGCGCGAGTGCCGAGCGAGCGCCTCATCGGTCCAGTGAGCAGGTAAAAATTGTCGCCGCTCTTGCATGACTTCGGCGGCGGCCAGAACTGACTTTTCCAACGCCAGAATTTCCCGCGTCGTGTAGTGGACCTCGCCGCGGTGTTCGCCGAGCCGCACGAGTTCGGGCGACTGTAACAACTCCTGGCTCAAGCGCAGCACGACCTCCGCGCACAGCCCGCGTCCCTGACTACATTCGGCGACGGCCTGCACGATCTGCCGGCGACAGAAGTGGCTCTGACTGGCGGTCAGTTGCACGAGAGCTTCCGCGCTGGCGGCGGCGCGTTCCCACTCGACGCGGCGGACGGGAAAGGCCGCGTCAATCATCCACGACAGTTCCTTCGCGCTCCAATGATGCTCGTGGCCGATGCGCTGCCATTCGGCAAACAACTCCGTGCGGGGCCGGGCGACCTTCACCGCGCGGGTGGCGAAGTTGGCCCGCTCGGCCGCCCGCCCGCCGCTTTGTCCCAGACGGGCCAGCTCGGCTTCGATTTGAGCGCGGCGTTTCGAGAAGAAGGCAATCAGCTCTGGATCCACTCCCAGCAATTCAAACGCTCGGTTCTCGCGACGGGCGCGCAGGCCCATATCGGTTTCGAGTCGCGCCGCCAGTTCCGCGCGGAACAATGCGCCCGCGGCCATCTGATGGCGATAGAGTCCCTTGGGTTCGAGCGTGCCGGTGGTGCCGTCGGCGCGCACGCCAACATTGAGCAGGATGGTGTGCAGGTGAAGCTGGGGGTCTTGCGCCCGGCTGGTCGAGTGGAGGAACGCCGCCAACACCAATCGTGCGGATTCGTGGCTATGACCATCCTCACCGCGCCGGCTGATTCCGGCCACATCTTCGAGGTAGGTCACGCCAGCAGCGGCGGCGCGACGAAGGCACTCTTCAATGCGTTCGCGCGTGGCCGGGTCCGCCTGACTCCAGGCAACCGACACGGACTTCGGGGCCGACCAGGTGAAATCCCAACCGGCCCGTCGTTCGTGATCCGCGTTGCGCACGAGCTTGCGGTCGCCCTCGGGAGCCAGACCGCGCAGGAGGTTGCGAAAATGTTCCTGGTTCAACTCACCGTCTAATTTGAGCGCATTTGTTCCGCGTCCGAGCCAGTAACCGGGCGGTTCATTTCCATCGGTGTAGTAGTCATCAACCCCGGCGAGGGACAAGTAGTATTCACCCTGACCCGCTTTGATGGCCTTGGAGATGGTGAGCATCCGGGATCTCCGAAACGAAGTTTGGCAGATTAAAATGCGTGGGGTGTGGACTCATCAGATCACCCTGCCGTGGCATCATGGCATGGAAGCAATGCGGATTCAAACGTTGGATTAGGCGGGGGTTGAGACGGCGTTTCCGGTGGCCGGCAGACCGAGATCGCGGGCGTCCTGGTCAGACCACGGGCGGAGATACTGGTGCGCGTCCGGGCGGCGAATGAGGTTCGGGGTGGCAGGGTCCGGCGGTCGCAGGTGTTGGCGCAACCAGTCCGGCGGGAGATGGTGTTTGAAAGCGCCGGTCAACGGATTGAGAAAGAACCCGGTCACGCCATTATCAAACGAGGTTTCCGGCAGGTCGAGAAACTCGGAGTCGAGGACCAGTTCGCGTTTGGCGATGGCGTTGGAGATGGACTCGCCGGAACTGCCGCCCTGCTGCCAGCCCAGCTCGCGAAAGTTCCGGCTCCGGCTGTGCGAACGGCGACTTTCCAGAAACTCGCTGGCCCCGAAAAGTTGCGACGCCCAGCGGGCGGTTTCGGGACTGTTGAGGCGTAGCAATGCCTTGGTGTTGCACTGGCCGACCAATTCGTTGGCGGCTTCGCGGCCATAAACCTCGTGCAGTCCGTTGATGTCCTGAAAGCCGAGCAGCACCGCCGCGCCTTTGCTGCGGCCTTTGGTCATGAGCGCGGACAGGCCATCGAGCCGGCCCGCCTGCCGGACTTCATCGAGAAAGAACCACGTCGTGCGCTGGCTGTCCTCGGGACGTTCGTCCCGCGCGAGGACCAGTTCAGAAAGGCGTTTGAAAAGCAACTGGTTGATCGTGTCAATGGCGGCGCGGTTGTCTTCGTCGTTGGCCAGGATGAGGATGGCTTCCTGCTCCAGCCAGGCGCGCAAACTGAGTTTGTGTTCGGCCCGGTCCCACGCGGCGGCGATGATTTCAAACGGCGCAATGCGCGTGAGCAGGGTGGAGAGAATGTTTTGAAACGTGGCGGGATGTTCGCCGTATTGGAGCAAGGGCCGGGTGAACTCGGTTTGCGCGAGCACTTGTCGCAGCAGGGCTTCGCTGCGCAACACGAGCAGCAGATGCCGCAACGTCCAGCGTCCCGGTGCCTGCAAGATCAATGCTAGCAGTGCCGCTGACATGAGATGCCGGGCCGCGTTGGAGAAGAAAGGATTGGCGTCCTGTTGCGCCTTGGGCACGAGCAGGGTGGCGGCCTGAAGCGCGGCGGCGGGCGAAGTGATGTCGGCCGCCATGTCCCACGCCACACACCGGGCGTGGAGCGGATGAAACGTCGCGATGGGACACCGCAGGCCCAAGCCGCCGAGCAGCGAGTGGATGTCCTGCTTGGCGTCATAAATCAGGGCGCGCTGATCCAAGCCCTTGCCGATGCGCGGGAGCACCGATTGCATGAGCAGCCGTTGCAACAAGGTCTTACCGCTGCCCGTGGCCCCGACGATGGCAAAATGGCCATAGGCGGCGCGCTGCGGCAGCAAGTACTGGCCAAAGCGGATGCCTTGGTTCGGCGACGTGTCGGCTAGGGCTTCCTGAACCTGTTGAGCGGTTCGCAGCGAACGTCCGCGCAAGTGGCGAAACGAGACTTGATTTCGCCGTCGGCGCCAGAATCGAAATACCCATACGGCGACGCCGACCCCGAGCAGCAGCGCCGGGGTGGCGATGGCGACCCATTGGGTGGTGAAGTTCTCCATGAGCAGGTGACCTTTGGTTCCATTACCGCAAACCGGGGCGACTGCGCCAGTCCCTCAATGAGCCGGAGGGTGACGCGGCACGGATAGTGGAGTGCTTTCGCGGGGTTCGAACCTGCAACTT
>CAIKLQ010000432.1 GCA_903828255.1 uncultured Verrucomicrobiota bacterium | reverse complement strand
TTGATCGTGCGTCACCACCAGCACCGCCGCGCCGCGCTCGTGGGCCACCTTGCGGAACAATTCCATCACCTGCCGGCCGCGATGGCTGTCGAGCGCGGCGGTGGGTGCGTCGGCGAGAATCAGGCTGGGTTCATTGGCCAGGGCGCGGGCCACGGCAACGCGCTGTTGCTGGCCGCCGGAAAGAGCGTCGGGAAGATTCTGCGCCCGGTCGGCAACGCCCAGAAAATCGAGCAACTCCATCGCGCGTTTGCGCGCGGCGCGGGGCGTTGCGTCATTGATCTCCAGCGCCACCTGCACGTTCTCGACGGCGTTCAGGAACGGAATCAGGTTCGCCTTCTGGAAAACAAAGCCGAGATGGCGCCGCCGGAAGGTGCGCAAGTCCACCTTGGCTTGATCGGCATCCATGACCCACTCACCGCCAATGTGGATGCGGCCCGACGTGGGCGGATTGATGAGGCCAATCGCCGTGAGCAGCGTGGATTTGCCCGCGCCACTCGGGCCGAGCAGCGCGATAACTTCGCCGCGCGCCACGCGCAACGAGACATTTTTCATGGCCACGACTTCGGTGTTGCCGCTGCCATAAACCTTGGTGAGGTTCTCGGCCACGATGGCGGGCGGGCTGGGATCGTTCGGATTGATCACGACAAAACCTTGTTCGGTTCGACACTCATTGCCTTCAAGATGCCAAGCAAGCTGGCCAGGACGGAAATCGCCAGCACGATGCCGCCAAGCATCAGCAAGTCGGGCATTTCAATCACCACGAGGCGCGGGAAGCGGGGGAAGGCGAATCGCCCCAGCCACCACGCAAGCCCGTAGCCGAGCGCGCCCATGAGTAACGCCTGTTGGAGAATCAATCCGATGATGACGCCGTTGCGCGCGCCGATGAGTTTCAGCAGGGCGATGTCGTGAATCTTGTCGAGCGTGAGCGTGTAGAGAATCAACGCCATGATGATGGTGGAAATGATGATGAGCAGCACGCGGAACAGGCCGAGTTGCCGCTTCGCCTTGTCCACCATGCCGGAGAGCAACAGGTCTTTCTGTTGTTGCGTGGAATAAACCGTCACGTCCGGCCATGTCGCCAGCGTCGCGACCACGCGAGCCGGGTCGGCGCCGTCGCGCAGGGTCACCAGAATCGCGCTGACTTGCGGCGGCGCGAGCGCGGGCAACCCGCTCGCCGGCCCAACCACCCGCTCGGAGAGCAGCGGCGTCACTCGGCCCAGGTCCACGTTTTCGAGCCGGGCGAGGCGCGCGGCGCGTTCGAGGCGGGTGGCTTCGCCGGGCACGTCGAATTGAATCGCTTCGGCATCGCTCACCGTAAAAAAACACAAGCCGTCACCGCCCGTTCCCACCATGCCGCGGGTCAGGCCGACGACTTCGTAAACGTCCTTGCCCAGCTTGAGCCTCTCCCCGAGCGGCAAACCGAGCGAGGTGTCGGCGATCAACTCAGAGTGCGCCTGCCGCAGCGCGTGGCCGGCAATCAACGGGACCCAATCCCCTTTGTCCTCGGGCCACGAAAGTCCCTGCACCACCATGCGCAACGGTTGGCCGCGATGCTCGCGTTGAATCGTGTGCGAGATGAAGCGCCGTGCCCCGGCCACACCCGGCACGGCGCGCACGCGGTCTTCGAGGTTGGCCGGAATGCGGGAGACTTCCGCAAACGGCCCACGCGTGCTGCCTTGCACGACCCATAAGTCCGCGCCGACTTGATCCACGAGCAGCGTCGCCTCATAGATCAGGCCGCGATAAATGCCGCCCATGCCCATCACAATCATCAGCAGCAGGCCGATGCCGACCGTCGTCAGCGCGAACCGGCCCACGTTGTGGCGGATGTCACGGACGGCGAGGTTCATGGCCTATTGGTGGCGTCTTCGCCGAAGCGGTTGTTGGGCAAAATGTTTTCAAGGTTCGGCCCACTTGGGAAAACTTTCCGCGAACTCGGTCAAATCAATTTTGAGGCAGCACGTCCGGGTAAGGGCCGAGGAAGCGTTCGCCGTTGAAATGAATCAAGTGGTCCGGGTCATCGGCGATCCAAACTTCCGTCTCCCAAGAAAGCTGGGTGAGAAAACTTCGCATCGCCTCGCGGTTGGCAAACGCAGTCACGAACACCAAACCAGCTTTGCAGCCAGCGAACAAATCTTTCAGCTCCCTGCGCCGCTTGCGATCCACTGGACCGGCGCTCGTCACGGCCTCGATGAGCAGTAACCAATTGCGGTGCGTATCGTGAACAACCACGTCTGGCATTTTTGCAGGCGCGGGAATCGCGACTCCGAGTCGTTGCAGGTATTCCGCGTCGAGATGAAGGAACTTGTCCTCCGCATCGCCGATGTAGATGACAGTCCCGCCGGCGACAAAGCGCGGGCAGAATTCTTCGATGACCGTTCTTATGAGCGGATTTTGTCCGCCGGGTGAAATGGTCACTGTTTTGCCGGACGGCAGCTTCACCGGGATGCGGGCGAGTTTCCGGTCACGCTCCAATCCCTTGCGGATGCGGTCACGGCTGGCGAGATACACTTTCAGCTTGCCGCTCCATTCCAGCGTATCGAATGTCCGAATCAGTTCCAGCGCGTGAGCTTCAACCTGATAGACGGTCTTGCCGCTGTTTGTTGGCCGCTCCGGGTCGTCGGGATTGCGGAGCAGCAAACCGGCCTCGACGAAGTATTTCACGGCCTCGTCACGGATGGTTTCGCGGGTGTTCGGCGCGTAGCGGAGGCCATACGCCGTCGCCACGAAATCAATGACGGGCGTGATTCCGCGCAAGGGCGCTGCGGCTTCGCTCCAGGACTGGCCGGGTTTCAAGTCGAGACACGCCAGCAACGTGTAGCCCGCTACTTCGTTGCTTTGCTTTGGCGCGAAGCCGAGCGAACGCAGGATTTCCATCGCGCTTTTCAACTTCTTCTCACGCTCTGATTGCTTCGTCTTGGCCATCAGAAAAGTTCCTCCTCGACCAACACATCAATTTCGTCTTGCTGCATTCCGGGGTCGGCGATTCTGCGACCGAGCTTTTCCAGTTCGGCCTTTGTTGGATAATTCAGGCTGCGCAGGTCGGTCGCGTTCACCTGCGTGTGACCGTTGAACTGGCGGAAATAGACATCCACGACCGTCGAGTTTAGGAACGCAGCCAGGCCCTTCGCCAGCGTCATCGTCAAGCCATGGCCGTTGACGTGGAAATAATTCAGATGGTTCTCGAAGCCGACGAGCGGCGCGTGAATCTGGTGCGAGTCATAGATGCAGGCCACGATGCGCTTTCGTTCCTCCTTCGCCGTGAACCGCTTCACCAGCACATACACTCCGGCGGGCACGAGCAGTTCGCGCGTCTGCTCATTGCTCACGATGGCGTTTGGCTTGCGCGCCTTCTCGTTTGGCCAATGCACGAAGCCGCCGTTGAAGTGGCAGGGATAAATCAGCGGCGCGGTATCGCGTTCGGGCTGCTGCCGCAAAAATTCCTTGGCCCGGAAGTCCACCACGCGCCCGGTCGAAACCGACAAGCCCAATTTCGGCAAAGAGGCGGAAAGCCCGCTCATGATCGCTCGCGCGCTGTCTTGCGTGTCACCTTCAACCAGATGAATGAACTGCTCGGCGTCATCCGGCGAGACGACCTCGCGATATTCGGCCTGGCGTTCCGAAACCGGACTGCCGGACGCGCCGCTGCTGTTGGAAATGGTGACCTGTTCCGGCTTGGGCGCGCCTTTCACCGCGTGAAAGATGATGTTCTCCTGCAACACCGCGTCCCCGCTGAACGCGGCGGAACGCGACTCGAAGACGTGCAGCCGCCGCAGCGACATCGCTTCCAGAAAGTCTTCCCGAAACGGTTTGAAGTAAGGTCCGTTGCAAAAACTGCGCGGCGTGATGGCCACCAACTCGCCGCCTTTGTCCAGCAGCCGGGTGATGAGCGCCACAAACCCCGCATACAAATTGCTCGCCTCGATGCCCGCCGACCGCAGCAACAGGCGGAAGGAAGAATCACTGCGGATTTTCCGGTAGGGCGGATTGATGATGGCGGTGTTGAAGCGCGGCGATGCCGACGCGAACAAATCGCCCCGCACCATCGGCACGGCGGCGGCGATGAAATCCTCGTTCAAGACCGTGGCCGAGAATGAAATGCCGGCGCGCTCGCACTCACGACGGCAACCGTCGAGCCTGGCCCGCAACGGTTCAATCTGCGCCGCGTCAATCTCGTAAGCCGTGATGGAAATCTGTTTGGGCTTTCGCGGCTCGCGACACAACCGTCCGATCAGCGCGGCGGACAGCGCGCCCGCTCCAGCCCCGGCGTCGAGCAAATGCACTTCGCTCCGGTGAATCTCGAACAGCGACGCCATGAACTCCGCGACCGGATTGGGCGTCAGGAACTGTCCCAACTCATGCTGTTTGTCCAAGTCGGCCAGCGATGTCAGGACAAACGGCGAAAGCGCTGGCGCTTCACCGGCAATAAGGTTCGGATGGATGGCGGCGGTTGTCACAAGCTTTTTGGCTAGAATATCCGACTAGCGTAAAGCTCGCTGCCTTTCTCGGTGAACTCGCGGGACTTTTCTTCCATCCCCTTCTGCAACGCTTCTTCCTTGGCGATGCCGCGTTCGGTGGCGTATTTGCGGATGTTATCAGCGATCTTCATCGGGCAAGAATGTGCGATTCCTGATGTTTTGGCCATATCGAATCCAACGAAGTCCACAGGCGAGAGACGCTCGCGCCACCTTCCTGATGGCGTCAATGTTGCGGCGGCCCTCACCAAACATCCGGTTCATTTCGCGGTGATGCGCTGCCCGTCCGCCAGCGGTTGCTTTTGGCCAGCAGCCGGCTTTACGATTTGTTCGCCGGCCGTCAGACCCTGCGTGACTTCGAGGTCTTTCAATCCGCGCAGGCCCGGAGTGAGATCGCGCCAGCGCGCCTTGCCGTGATCGTTGACGAAGCCGCCGGGCCTGCCTTCGCGCCAGAGCAGATAAGCCTGCGGGATCGAGAGGACGCCAGATTTGCGGCCGGTTTCAATGAACACCTCCGCGCGCTGGCCAATCGTCCAGTTCGCCGGCAATTCCTTCACGCGCACGTCCACGACGAACTCGCGCGTCTCGCGATCCGCCTCGCGACCCAGGCGCGCGACTTCCCCGGCGCAACTCTTCCCGGGTTCCGAGCGGAAGACGATGCGCACCGGCTGGCCCGCTTTCAAACCCGTCATCGCAGTTTCGTCCACCCAGGCGGACACCCAGATTTCATTCGTAGCCACGAGTTGCAGGATGGACGCGCCCGGCACAACAATCCCGCCGGGGTCGCGGTCGCGGCGCGTGACCAATCCGTCGTAGGAACTCCGCATTTCGGTGAACGCGAGATGCTCTTTTTGATAGAGCAAAGTCTTCTCGGCGGTGAACCCCTGGCTCTCAGCTTCCACAATCGCGGCTTGAGCGCGTTTCAAGTCAGCTTCCGCGACGTGCAGGATTTCGGCGGCTTTGTCGAAGTCGGCTTGGCTCGCGATCTTGCCGGCGAGCAATTCGGTGGAACGGCGGTGATCCAGTTGCGCTTGTTGCAGCACCGCTCGGGCGCGAGCTTCGTCCGATTTCACCCGGTCCACCGTGGCGCGAGCGGCGGCCAGCGTGGCTTCGGCGATGGCGACTTGTTGTTTGGTTTCCGCGTCATCAAGGCGGGCGAGTAATTGACCAGACTTCACAGCGTCGCCCTGGTCCACGAGCACTTCCGCCAACCGCTCCTGAATGCGCGGGCTAATGGTGGTTTTGATGCGCGCCTCGAGCGTGCCGGTGCCCATGACTTCGCCGCGCACTTCCCCGGTGGCGACCGTGTGGGTCGTCACCGGCGTCGGGCTGAACTTGAGGCGATAGCCGGCAACAACAACAACGACCAGCAGGAGCAACCACTTCCCATATTTTCTCATGCAATTGTTCTTTCAACATCCGCTGCCGGCTCGCCCGAAACCCGCGCCAAGACCACCTGAAAACTGGTCCACTCCCCCCGGCATTCCGCGAGCGACAACTCTCCACCGGGGGCGCGAACGATCGCGTGCGCCGAGGTTCAAGCCTTCGAGCCGCTCCTTGAGTTCGCTGCGGGCGGTGAGCAGGATCACCGGCAGCGGATTCTTTCGCTCGCGCAGATTGCGGAGGATGCTCAAGCCATCGCGCCCCGGCAACATGATGTCGAGGATCGCCGCATCGTAGGGCTGGGTGCTGGCCAGCGTGAATCCCTCGTCACGGTGATGGGAGACCTCGACCACGCCGCCGCGCGCCTCCAGCCCTTTGCGGACAAAGGAGGCAAGCTTCTTCTCGTCTTCGATGACCATTGCTTTAACAACGCCCTCAACCCCAAGCCGCCCGCGCGGGCGACGCCCGTTAGGCCCGGTCCTCAGCGACCTGCGGCCAGCGTCGCCAATGAAAAATCAACCCGCCAGGCGCCGCGCAAATCCCCCAACTTGAAACCCGTCGCTTCGTCGTGCGGGTAGAGGCGTTGAATCACGGCCAGGTTTTCCGGCGCCAGGTCTTTGCCCGGCACGCCGTGACACTGAAGGCAAAGCTCCTTGCTCAGGATGATCGGCGCGAAGAAGGTGGCGGTGCCGGCCACAAAGTTCGTCACGATGGGTGGCGGCGGGTTCGTGGAAGCGGGGAGC
>CAIKLQ010000431.1 GCA_903828255.1 uncultured Verrucomicrobiota bacterium | reverse complement strand
GTTCGTGGTGGAGTTTATTCCCGTCGCGGACATGCTGCCGTCGTGGACGGCGTGTGTGGTCGCGGTCATCGCCTTGCGGAAACGTGATTCCCAAAACGCCTCGACCACTGTGCCACCAGTCGTGCAAGCGCCGCCACTCTCGAGACCGCCGGCGCAGATCGAAGCCCGCTCCTCCAGTCAGGGCGAGCACCCGCAATAACGCAGCGGTGCGCCGCGCTCAGGTGCGAAGCAAGTTGGCGCCCGCTTCGAACGCTTCCTGCAAATCCGGGGACGATTCGATCACCCGCACCCCGCGCGGCTCCGACGGTTCGGGCCGTTCGTCCTGCAATCCGAGTTGCCACCAACCCGTGTCGCGCCACGCCCCGAACTTGTAGCCGACGCCGCGATAAACGCCCACCGGTTTGAAACCCAACGCCTCGTGCAACCCGACGCTCGGCGCATTGGGGAGGACGATGCCCGCGTGAGCTTTGTAAAAACCTTGCCGCACCAGAATCTTGAACAGGGCCGTGTAGAGCGCCCGCCCCATTCCGAGCCGCTGACAACGCGGGTTCACGTAAATCCCCACGTCCACCGACCAACGATAAGCGGCCCGCTCCCGGTGCGGACTGGCGTAGGCGTAGCCGAGCACTTCGCCACCGTGCTCGCACACCAGCCAGGGAAATTGTTCGCTGATCTTCCGAATCCGCGCCTCCATTTCGTCGAGCGACGGCGCGGGCACTTCAAACGAGACAGTTGTGTGGTCGCAGAAGGGAGCATAAATGGCGCGGACTGCCGCCGCGTCCTGCGGAGTCGCCATGCGCAGGAAGGGTTTCATGGATCAACCGGTTGCGCGAGCAGCGCCGGTTGCCGGGGAGCGCACCAGTTTTCGGGCCGAGCGAGCTTGGAAGAATTGATCCGCCAGCACGCCGATCAGCACCACCGTGCCCATGACGGTGAAGTTCAGTGGACTGGGAATGCCGAGCAGGTTCACGATGTTTTGCAGCACTTGCAACAGCGTCGTTCCGATCAGGATGCCGAGGACCGAGCCTTCACCGCCGCGCAAGCTGCAACCGCCCAGCACCGCCCCCGCGATGCCGTAAAGCTCGTAGAAATTTCCGTGCGTCGAAGGCGAGACGGAGTTGGTGTAGAACGCGAAGAGAATTCCCGAAATGCCGGTGAGCAATCCCGCCACGATGTAACTGCTGGCGATCACGAGCCGCGTGTTGACGCCGGAGAAGCGCGTGGCTTCCTCGTTGCGCCCGACCGCCAGCAGGTAACGGCCGTAGATCGAGCGATGCAGCACGAACCACATGATGACCGAGATGATGAGCAGCAAAACGAACGGCATGGGCAAACCGAACAGTTTTCCCTTAGCCAGATCGCGGAACGTCTCGAAGCCTTCAGCGTTCCCAAAGCCTTTTGTCCCATCCTGAGCGACGAACCGGGCCAAGCCGCGATAAATCAGCAGGCCACACAGCGTGATGATGAACGGCTGGATGCGCATTCGCGTGATGAGCGCGCCGTGGGCCCAGCCGAGCAGCATGGGAATCGCGATGGCCAGCGCCGCCGCCACCGGCCACGGCCAATGCCATTCCGCCAACGCCATTGCCAGCAGCACGCCGCTCAGCGCGAACATCGAGCCGACGGACAAATCAATCCCACCGGTGATGATGACCAGGCCCAAGCCCAAGCTGAAAATGCCGAACATGCCGATGACGTTCGCCATGTTGGTGAGGTTGACCGATGAGATGAAGGCACGGTTGAGCGCCGCCGTCACCGCGCACAGGACGACGAGCAAAACTGCGATGCCGAGTTCTTTTCTCATTTGCGGTCACGAAGCCGTGCGACACATGACAATTCCAACCCCGCCCGATTCGCCGACAACCTGCCGAGGATTCTCCCTCTCCCCGTCGGAAGGGGAGAGGGCCGGGGTGAGGGGAAATCCGGCTACCATCCGCGAGTCAATGCAGCCTCGTTGCGTTCTAGCTTCGACCGGAAGCGACATCCAACAACCAAAGGTGGTTCGGACGGCGACCGTTGGATGTTCAATGTTGAATGTTGGTTGTTGGATGTTCCCCCTCATTTCGCCACCACTTTTCCTTCCCGCAGCACCAGAATCCGATCCGCCAGTTGCTCCGCCTCCTCGAGATTGTGAGTCACGTGCAGGATCGTGACGCCGGTGCTTTGCTGCACCTCAGCGAGCAAGCGTTGCATGCCTTGACGCGTCTCGTCATCGAGCGCATTCAGCGGTTCGTCCAGGCACAGGATTCCGGGCCGAACCGACAGCGCGCGGCCCAGCGCGACGCGTTGCGCCTCGCCGCCGCTCAGGCCCGGCGGCTTCCGCTCCAGCAAATGCTCGATGCCCAGCAATCGCGCCAACTCCGCAACGCGCGGTTCGATGATCTCCCGGCCCGCTGTGCGACTCACGAGCGCGAACGCCAAATGCTCGCGCACCGTCATGGTCTGAAACAAAGCGCGATCCTGCGGCACGTAGCCGATGCCGCGTTCGGCGGGCTTGAGCCGCGTGACGTCGCGTTCGTTGAGCCGGATCGTGCCGCCGGCAACCGGCTTGAGGCCGCAGAGCGCTTCGAGCAAGGTGGTTTTGCCTGCACCCGTGCGCCCCATGAGCACGGCGTATTGCCCCGCCGGCACCGCGAAGCTCACGTCCTTCAGCGCGAACGCGCCGACGCGCAACGTGAGATGTTCGACGGCGATCATGTTACAGCACCCGCCCTAGTAGCACGGGCGTCCCGCCAGTTCGTTGGTTATCAGATTCAAGCGGG
>CAIKLQ010000430.1 GCA_903828255.1 uncultured Verrucomicrobiota bacterium | reverse complement strand
CTCTTTGAATTCATCGAATGCTTTTATAATCGCCAGCGCGCTCACAGCGCCTTGGATTATCTTTCCCCAGTTGACTTCGAAACCCAAAACCACTAAACAAATGACTCAACTTTTTTGTCCGTTCTTTCAAAGCAAGCCCAGGCACCGGTAAAACCCATCTAGCCACGGCGGTGGGTTTTGCCGCTTGCAGTCAGGGCAAACGCGTGCGCTGTTACACCACCACGGGCCTGGTGACCCAGTTGTTGGAAGCCCGGGAAGAACGAACCGTGCAGCGCGTGCTCAAGCAGTTGGATCTGCATCGTAGCGGATTGATTCACCGGGACGTGAAGCCGTCGAACATTATTTTCGTCAACGGCGTGGCCAAGCTGGCGGACATCGGCCTCGTGACGGACCTATCGGAAGCGCAATCGTTCGTGGGCACGGAAGGCTTCATTCCGCCGGAAGGTCCGAACTCGTCGCAAGCCGATATTTACGCGCTGGGCAAGGTGCTTTACGAAGCGAGCATGGGGAAAGACCGGCAGGATTTTCCCGAGCCGCGTTCCGGTTTGGGCCTGGACGCTGATTCGCGGGCCTTGATGGAATTCAACACTGTTTTGCTACGGGCCTGCGCGCCGAACCCAAAGGAGCGCTATCAATCCGCCGAGGAAATGAACGCGGACTTGGCGCTGCTGCACAGCGGTCAGTCGGTGAAGGACAAGCACGCGCTGGAGCGGCGACTGAAGATCACGCGGCGGGTGGCCGTGGCGACGGCGGCGGTCCTGGTGCTGGCGGTAGTGCCGTATTATGTGGCGATCAAAGAAATGCGGCTCGCAACCGCAGCGGCGCGGGAGGAAGCCGCCGCGCGCCAGTCGGCCCAAGAACAGTCGCGCCAGGCAAAGGAAGCCGAGGCGCAGACCCGGACAATCCTAGAGTTCTTTCAAAAACACGTCCTAGCCTTGGCCCGTCCCAAGGGTGAACCCAACGCGCTGTCCCGTGATGTTACGGTTCGGGAGGCTCTCGTTGAGGCAGAGAAGCGGATCCCGGCAGCCTTTACCAATCAACCGCTGGTGGAGGCCCAACTGCGGGCAACCTTGGGCGAAACCTTTTGGTATCTCGGCGATGCTGAGAAAGCGATCGCCCAGGGGGAACGAGCCACGGAGTTGTTCCGTGCCAAGCTGGGCCTCAAACGCAAAGAGACTCTCGCCGCCATGAATGACCTGACCATGGCCTACGAAAACAACGGTCAGTTTGGCAAGGCGCTGCCGCTGGCGCAGCAAACGGTTGCCGGGCTCACGGAGCTTCAAGGGAAGCACTCCCGGGAGACGCATATCGCGATGCACAGCCTGGCTTTCCTCTATCACACGATGGGCCGCGACCCGGAGGCCCTGCCCCTGGAACGAGAAACCCTTGAACTGAGAAAAACCGTCCTGGGGGCCGCAGATTCGGATACGCTTTCCTCGATGGACAGCCTGGCGATGATCTATCGGTCACTGGGCCTGGCGTCCAACGCCATTTCCCTCGGCGAGGAGACCGTGGCGATCTCGCGCAAAAACCTTGGCCTAAGTGACCCGAATACGCTCACCGCGATGGGTAATCTCGCCAGTTCCTATCAGGATGCCGGGCAGATCAACAAGGCCTTACCGCTGCTCAAAGAAGTGGCCGAGCGGCGCAAGATCATCTACGGGCCCGACGCACCCGCGACCCTCATTTCATTGAACAACCTGGCGTCGGCTTATCT
Organism: uncultured Verrucomicrobiota bacterium; assembly: GCA_903828255.1. Lineage (GTDB taxonomy): Bacteria > Verrucomicrobiota > Verrucomicrobiia > Limisphaerales > JADLHS01 > CAIKLQ01. The sequence continues at coordinate 23,499 of CAIKLQ010000430.1, read as the reverse complement.
GATGAATGGCGAGACGAAGGAAGCCATCAAGCTGCACGAGGAGACTTTGCGACTGCGCCGCCTCAAACTGCGGCCCGACCATCCAGACCTATTCGCTTCCATGCAAAACCTCGCTTCCGCCTATGCCGCCGACGGGCGGCTCGCCGAAGCCATCGCGATGGCGGAAGCCACCGTTGCCGGGCGTCAGAAGATTTATGGGCCAGATCACCCCGCAACGCTCCAGTCCATGAGCAGTCTGGCAGCGGATTACCAGGATAACAGACAGTTTTCCAACGCCGTTCAGATGGCCGAAAAAGTGTTCTCACTAGCGGAGACAAAGCTAGGTCGGGAACATCCTGTTACCCTCAAATACCTGCACGCACTCGCCGCGGCGTACAAAGCGGCCGGCCAGGAGTCCAACGCCCTTCCCCGTTTCCAAGAAGCCCTCAAGGCCGAAGCGGAGCAGAAGGCCACGACCAAGAAACCCTGAGCTTCCTCTCCGCCTGGCTGCAACTCGGCAACCCGGCAGATCGGCGAAGGCGGACTCGCGCTGGCACGGCGATCGAAATTCGACCGCCGTTTACAGACAGTTGCCAGCGCCGCCGTTTCTTCCAACTGAAAAGCCGTGCCGGTGATGGCCAGGAAAGAACGACGTTGGTTCCCGCTTGCACGATGGACATTTGGGAGCCAGCGGAAGCGGCCGAAAGGTTGACGCGATAAATCGCCTCGCTGCAATTGGTGAACGTCACCCGGCAGGCGAGGGAATTTGCGTCAAACTCGGAGGCCGGGATCCAACTGAAAGAATGGACTTTCCGTCCAGCGTCATCGTGGAATCCAACAACCTCACGGGCGTCTCGCCAAACGCGAGAATAAGGTAAAGGCCGGTGATCGTGGGCGTGCCGGGCGTGATGATGTTTTGGGAATCGCCGCTAAACAGCAGGCGACCTTGGGCCTAGTCCACGACCTCAAGGTGACCAAATGCGCTGACGTGGAGTTGGAGTTGTAATTTGACGTCATGAAAACCCGTCGGCCACCGATGGGGCTGCCCCCGCCGAACAGGAACGTCGTGGCAAAACCGCCCCGCGCAAGCGGCAACGGCGTGACATTCTGATACCCGATAGTGGTGACCGTTCCCGTCTGGTATAACGCGAGGGTGCGCCGTTATCGGTGGAGAACGAAAACCGGCCCGCCTCCAGCCCCAGTGGTTGCGGCACGCCACTAATGGTCACCCCGCTGTTCGTGGTGCCGGTTGCCAACAACACCACGCCGTCGCGTCAACCAACTCATAGCGCTCGCTGACCGGGAGTATACGAATCCATTCAACCATTACCTGGGCGTCCTGAATCGCAGGTTGCGGCGTTCAAAAGAGCTGGCTGGGATCTCGACTTCGAGGTATTCTCGGCCCATGATTTCTGATGTTGAGCGGCCGAAGAATTTCAAGTTGGCATCGCAAGCAGATCGTTGTGCCTTTGGGATCGCGGAGGAAATTCGCAATGGCACCTTGCGGCCGGGCCAAAAAATCGGGGAGGAATCCGTGGCCAAAAAACTGGGGATCGGGCGCGCCCCGGTGCGTATTGCATTTGAACGTTTAGTTTCAGCCGGAGTCCTCAGTCGCGTTCATCGGGCGGGCACTTTTGTTCGCAAGATAAGTCTGGAAGAATATTGTGAGCTCAGTGATGTCCGCGCCGTGCTGGAAGGCTTGGCCGCGCGCCTGGCCTGTGAACGGAGCTCTCCTGCCGACCTCACCCGCTTGGAAACAATGGCAACCGACATGGACGTCCGGCTCCCCACGATAGAGGCAACTGCCACCCCGGATTGGAGAGAAATCGTGCGAGCCGAAAGTGAATTTCACTCGGAGATTGCCCGATTAAGCGGCAATCGAATGCTCGCCCGGATTCTGGCAGTTCAGGATCTGGTTCGCTTTTGTTTTCAAGTGGGGATGGCGCTGGACTTGGCTTATGCAACCTCGCAGGAAATTGTTCCGCACCATCTGGCTGTGGTGCGGGCTTTGGCCAGTCGTGATCCCGATCGCGCTGAAAAAACCATGCGTGATCATGTGCTTTTGGCCAAAGAACAAAGAATTCTCAATCTTTCCGGACTTAGATCTAAACCACGAGAAGGATCCAATTCCGACGGTCACAATACAGTGATTCTTCCAAAGCCAAAACCGCATAAGTCTCCGGCGCGGGAAACGGAAGTTGTTTCGCCGGGTTGAGCCTCTGGGAGATGGGGCAAATTGGGGCCGCAGGGGGAGACTGCTCCCGCGGCTGTTCGTCGAGTCGGGGCTACTTCGTGCGGTCGAAGGTGTAATTGGCGGTGAATATCACCTGGACGCCATTGGTCAACAGAAGGCGGGTAAAGGCAGCATGGCCGTCGGCAAAGGTGATGTTCCAGCGGTGATCGAGAAACTTCGAGTGGCGATATTCCTCTGCCGGAGCGGCCGTGCCATTCCACGGCGGAAAGAAACATCCGGCTTCACCAATCGTCACCATGCGGGAGGGGCTGCGAATGTCGGAACCTTTGCAGCTTTCGCCGGTCGCCATCCCCAGGCCCAGGGTCTGGAGCGCTGGATCGGTGTGGCAATTGTTGGGGAAGGAGGAGCCGCGCTCGTCATAACTGCTCTTCGTCTTCAGCTCGCTCGGACATCGCGCCACCTCCACTTGGCTGGTTGGGCCGTAGGAACCCAGATAGGAGTTAAGATACCGGCGGGTGGCGTCCAAGGGCGCGTAACTGCTCAGACTCCCGGCCTTGCCCACCCACGCGAATTGCGTCCCAGCCAACACTCCATCGCTGCCTTTGACCACCCGGGGCGGAAACCGGTCCTCGGCATCGTTCCGATACAACAACGCGGCGAGACCGATTTGCTTAAGATTGTTGATGCAGGCAATGGCCTTCGCCTTTTCCTTGGCCTTCGCCAACGCCGGCAGCAACATGGCCGCCAGAATTGCGATGATGGCAATCACGACCAGCAATTCGATCAGCGTGAACGCTGCGCTGGCGGCATCTGCCATGCGTCTGGATTCTTGGTTTCTCGGCATTATAGGGTCACCCGATGGTTATATTGCGAGGGTTGAACGCTGCTGGGATGGCAACATTCGGTGGCGGCAAGCGAAATATCTGGTGCAGGCACGCGAGCGCAAAAGCAAAAAAACATTCCCCGCAGTCGCTCTGGTTTTTGGCACACATTCACCGGATCAGAGTTGCGATGTTAGGGCTAGTACTACTACGAGTCAACTGGCATCCTGCAGTTGATGCCCCGTCGCGATCCACCGGGGTGGGGTTCTCGGAACGAGTCGTGGTGGCCCGGCTAGGAAGGGCATAGTTTACCAGGCGAGCGACCGCTCCCGCAAATAGGTTTAACAAACCCTGCATTTTCAGTTGACCTCTAGTGTACTAACGCTAACATGGTGGCCATCAGCCAATGAAGTCCCGGTTGGGACAAAAGCTGTGGTGAGGCAAGTTGCGGCGAGGCGAGAACACAATCAAACGCCGTTTGTTGAACCGCCTTGACCGCTTGTCCTGTGGAAGCGGCGGTCCAGCGCCTGAAAAGTTGCAGGAGAAATCCGTTGGCAATGCTGCAAAACTCAAAATTGAGACTACGAGTACGCGAGGTTGGTAAAGCCTTCACGCTCATTGAACTACTCGTCGTCATTGCCATCATCGCGATCCTTGCCGCCATGCTGCTGCCCGCGTTGAGCAAAGCCAAAGCGAAGGCCCAGCAGGCTAAATGTGCGTCGAACATGAGAAACTGGGCGTTTGCGATGCAGATGTACCTGGACGACAACAAAGACAATCTCCCTTATTTCGGTCCTGGTTTTGCCACCCAAGCCACGGAACCATACGTTTTTGAAACGCTCGCACCCTACATCGCAAAGAAGACGACCGCGGTGAATGAATCCACGGTCCAGTACGCGGAGGTTCGTCAATGCGCGGGTGGCAGCTACAGTTCTCCGCCCTTCAAACCCGGGACTTGGAACCCGACCAATTGGAACTGCTGGATCGGGGTCACTTTCGGCACTCCCGCCCAACCTCTGAACGGCGCGTTTTATTACGGTTACAACGGGTCCACTGTCAGCCCACCGTTGAAGGCCTCCCGCATCAAAAAGCCGGCTGACGCCATGATGTTCATGGAAACCGACACCTATTATGTTTATTCTCCGTTGCTGCGTCCCTTCACTTTCGATTCGGATGGAGATGGAATGGGTGACTCCGATCCTGATTATGGCCCGTACAGTCATGGCCGCCCGACGGTTCATAACAATGGCGCAAATGTTACGCTGTTGGATGGACATGTGGAGCGGGTGGCTTTCAAGAAGCTCTGGCAAATCAAGTCCGGAGGCCTACCGATGCACTCGTTTTGGTATCTGGAGGATTGAACGTTCGAAACCCCGCTTGCGACCCATGAGAAAAAACACTGAACCATCGTCTAAAAGAAAAGGCAACGCCTTCACGCTCATCGAATTGCTCGTGGTGATCGCAATCATCGCCATCCTGGCCGCGATGCTCCTGCCCGCGTTGAGCAAGGCCAAATCCAAGGCCCAGGCGGTCAAATGCGTCTCGAACATGAGAAACTGGGGTTTCGCCACCGTCATGTATCTGGGCGACTTCGAGGACCGACTGCCCCCGTTCGGGGACCTGTCCACGGATTACACCAAGGACTTTTGGCACGCCAAGCTGGCGCCCTATGTCGCGTTGCGGACGCAGCCAGGGGTCGGTTTTGGGGATACGGTCGCATTCACCAATGAACTGCGGATGTGCCCGGGCGGAAGTTATTCGGCGCCGCCGTTTTGGACGAATCCTTGGGGTGCGAATCAATGGAATTGCTGGATTGGCGCGAACTTCGGAGCCTACGGCAATCCGCTCAGCGCTCCCTTCTACTACACCGACAGCACTCCGACCTTGAAGGCTACTCGCATCAAGAAAGCCGCCGATGCGATGCTCTTCATGGACACGCTTTCGCATTACGTCTATTCGCCGGTGGACGCGAATTATCAGTTCTCCCTCGATCTGGACAAGGATGGTCAGAAGGACTCCATGCCTCAGTACCCTTATGCAGCCTACAACTGGGGCCGCCCAACCGTTCACAGCAGCGGGGCCAACGTGACCTTGTTGGACGGCCACGTGGAACGCGTTCCGTTCAAGAAACTCTGGCAGGTCAACTCTGCGGGAAAGGTCGTACATTCGTTTTGGTATATTGAGGATTAATTCATTAGAATCTGACCCATGCCATTGCAACTGAACGCCGCACGTTTTACCCCGGAAGCCCGCAAGGGTTTCACCCTCATTGAATTGCTGGTCGTTATCGCCATCATTGCGATCCTTGCCGCGATGCTCCTGCCTGCGTTAAGCAAAGCCAAGGCAAAAGCGGTCCGCATTTCGTGTCTAAATAACATCAAAGGTCAGGCGACAGCGTTCATCATGTACGCGGACGATTACAAAGGCATCTTTCCCACCGCCGACAAGACCACGCGGTACAACCCGATCGGGCCGCTGTATGTCATGAGCAGCAACCAGGCTATGGCGCTGATTTCATACGGCCTGGCCAGCGCGGGTTTCAAGACGGGAACGGTGATCACCGACCAAAAACCACTCACCATCTGGAAATGTCCCGCCCGCGCCGATTACCTGAGATTTTTTACGGATGAAGGATTGTTCCACATTGACCATTACATGGTCCTGACCGGCTTGTCCGGCAGTGATTTCAAGGGGAAAAACTCGCCGTTTAAAGCCACGGATCGCGTCGGCCCGCTAACCGCCGATCACACGTTGGTATTCGCCCCGGAAAAGCACTGGGCCTCCAACCACGGTTCGCGCGGCACCCTGGGCACGCCGGATGGACACAACCAATCCTTCAGCGATGGTCATGGCGAGTGGATCGGACAAAGGCGATTCCTGCGGTCTGCGGGCAACGCTTACCCGGCCCCCCTGTGGGTTTATCCCTGGTCGTGGGCCTGGACCTGGGTGGAGTGAAAGCCAGTTACGACAAAGTAAGGTTCCGAAAAATATGGCAAAAACAATAGAGTCAACGAATCACACAAGCTGCAAGGCTTTTACGCTGATTGAACTGCTCGTGGTCATTGCCATCATCGCCATTCTGGCGGCCATGCTTCTGCCGACCCTTGCGAATGCGAAGGAGAAGGCCCGGCGGACCCAGTGCGCCAGCAACCAGCACCAGATCGGATTTGGCTGGATCATGTACGCGGCGGACAGCAATGACTGGTATCCCATCATGCGCGGCTGGGGCGCGACCGGTGGTCAAAAGGGCAATTATGCACTCGATGCCGGAGTTGCCTACAGCTTCGGCGTCGCGCAAGAGCGGACTAACCGACCGCTGAACCAATACGTATCGGCAGTCGAGGCCTGGCACTGCCCTTCAGACCGAGGCGATGCCAATTATGGGGCCAAGAACTGCTTCCTCGAATACGGCAACAGCTACGCCACACAGCACCATTATGATTCCTGGCGCACGGCCCACTTGACGGCGGATTCGGCCCCAGGGTATGCCGGCGTCAATGCGGTCCCCATCAAGGGCAACCAGGTGGCGCGCAGTCCGGTCAACAAGATCATCCAGGGGGATTGGGAATGGGAGAATAACGGCTACAACGTGAACGATTCGAAAGCCTGGTGGCACAATTATCGGGGGCAACGCCGCCAGAATATGCTTTTCGGCGATGGCCACGTTGTCTTCTACCGATTGCCGAACGAAATAGTGGGCTGGGGTGGAGGCAACGGCCCGGCTCCGGATATCAATTATACCTGGTGGTGACCCCTATGAAATCATCGGCAACCCGGATCTTTATGCGCGGGAGGGTTCGCAACGAAGGCTCGACCTTCAGCTCCTATTCGCGATCCCTCTTAACTTGGGGGCTGGCCTTTACCTTGATTGAATTGCTGGTGGTGATTGCCATCATCGCGATCTTGGCCGCCTTGCTTTTGCCCGCGCTGGCGGCGGCCAAGGAGAAGGCCCTCCGAACTCAATGTGTCAACAACAACAAGCAACTCGGACTGGCCATGCAGATGTACGCCCTCGACAGTGAGGATTGGATGCCCTGGCCCAACTGGGACCAGTATTACGGGCCAGGCTGGCTTTACCAGCCCACGGAGAACCGCGCACCCGATCCGCTCAAGACCAATGAAGTCCAATTCATCGAGGCTGGGTTGTTCTGGCCCTACGTCAAGACGCCCAAGGTTTACAACTGTCCGCTCGACAACCCCAACCACATCTCCTGGCAAAACCGCCGCCAGCGCATCTCCAGCTACATCATGAATGGTGCCGTGTGCGCCTATGGACGCAAGACCAAATCGCCCACTTACAAGCTCGCGGCCTTCAATCCTTCTGCGTATGTAATGTGGGAACCGGAAATGCACAACTACGGTGGGGTCTGGGGATCCAATGCCGCGTTCGATGCCAGTCAAGAGCCGTTCTACCCCTTGGGCATTGGGCGTCGCCACAAGAAGGGTGCGGTGATCGCTGGCTTCAGTGGTCAGGTGCATTTCATCAAATACGAGATCTTCGACCATGAGCAACAATACACTCAACCCGGGCTGCTGTGGTGTGTTCCGGACAGCCGCAACGGCCAATAGGAAATCATGGCAATGCGAGATTACGACTCAAAAACCGTTTATCAAACTGCCTTGGCCACTTGTTCAGGTGAAGCGGCGGTTCGTTCCCTGAAATGGCCCCTCGTCAGGCGGCAAACCCTGAATTGCGGTCCAAGTGAACGCAAGGTAGCCAGCGCTTTCACGCTGATTGAACTCTTGGTGGTGATTGCCATCATCGCGATCCTGGCGGCGATGCTCCTGCCCGCGCTGAGCAAGGCCAAGCAGCGAGCGCTTCGGATTCAGTGCGTTTCCAACCTCAAGCAACAGGGCACCGCCTTTGCGCTTTACATTGATGACCACCAGCAAAAGTTCCTTTCGGCGAGTGATGTGGTCACCACCTATGATATCTGGGGCGGCAAGCAAGGCGTTGAATACCAGGGGCAAGTTCGTTTGCTTAATCCCTATGTCGGCAAGCTCGGTTTCGCCACCACCAACGGAGCCGGCGGCGAGCTGGTATTCCTTTGTCCGGCTGAAAACGGTACCAGAGGCGGGGTGCGGAATTACATCCGCAAACCCAGAGTTTTCGACACCCAGGGCTGGAGCTATCTTTACAACTGCAGCGCCAACAACAACGATCCGGTCAAGGGGCTGTTCGGCAAGAATACCAGCCAGGTCAAGAATCCGGCGCGGGTCATTTTGGTGAACGATTTTTCCTTCAACCTCTATTTCGTCAACGAGAACATTTTTCACGAGGCGTATTGGCATGATCAGAAACGACTCGGTTTTGGCAACGTTGGATTCGTGGACACCCATGTGGAGTATTTACAGGCCACGTACAACAAACCGGATTTCCAACGGGGCGCGACCTGGTCTTTTGTTTACAATGACTGACCCTCGGCCAATTTGTGACCGGAAGCTTGGGGAATGCAGGCGGTTCGTGACAAAACTTTATGAATACGAAAAAATCAGCCCGCAGTGAAAGCCCGCGACGCCCCGCATGCGAGGGCGTGCATGACAGCCGCCGCCAGTTCTTGAAGGGCAGTGCCGCGATGCTGGCCGCCGCCGTCGTGCAACCCGCCACGCTCGTGGAGGCTGCGACCGCCCGGTCGGGTTCATTGATCAAACATGAAAATGAAAAACCCGGCGCGCGCGACTGGCAGTTGACCCGCATACGCTTGGACAAAGAAGGTTTCCGCTCCCCATGGATCGAAGGCTACTGCTCCCGCCAAAGTCTGCTGGCCGGCGAAACGGTGGACATCATGGTTTCCGCGGCCCCTGCCCGGAAATTTCATCTGGAGATATTCCGGCTCGGCTACTACGGCGGACGCGGGGCCCGGTTAATGGCCGACCTGGGTATCCTATCCGCCAAGACCCAGCCAACGCCCACGCCGGGGGACAAGAACCTTCACGAATGTCGCTGGGAGACGACTACGCAACTAAAGGTTCCGACCGCCTGGCCAAGCGGGGTTTATCTCGGCCGCATGACGACGATTCCCGAAACCGCAGCGGAAGCCTATTGGCAGAGCTATGTCATCTTTATTGTCCGGGATGGGCGCCCGGCGGACATCCTGTTCCAATGTTCGGACAATACGTGGCAGGCCTACAACCGGTGGCCAAACAAATACTCGATCTACACGCACCCGAAAGGGGGCCAAGGTCCGTGGGCCGATGCCAGCTTCGATCGCCCGTATGGTCGCGAGTCGCAGTACGAAGCCATCGTGAACGACCCGCTGACGGTCGGCGCGGGCGAGTTTCTGCCGTTTGAATTTCCCCTAGCCTACTGGCTCGAAGAGCATGGCTATGATGTGAGCTATTGCGCGAACAGCGATATGCTCACGCCTCAGCGCGGCCTCAAGTGCAAGGCGTTCCTCAGTGTGGGCCACGACGAATACTGGGACATCCGGCAGTTTCGCAGCGTGGAAAAAATGCGCGATGCCGGGGTAAGCCTGCTCTTTCTCTCGGGCAACGCTGTGTGCTGGGTCACGCCTTTTCGCGCCAGTTGGGATGGGCGACCCAACCGCATTATATTTCGCGGCGGGCCCTACGGTGCGGAGAATGATTACGCCAAGGACCGCCAAAAGGATAACGGACCATTTCCCGAACACGGGCCCGACGAGGGCCTGCTCATGGGCGCCCGCAATGTCGAACCCGTCAACGGCGGCGGCGATTGGATTTGCACCAAGCCGGACCACTGGATTTTTGCCGGCACCGGCATGAAGCAAGGCGACCGCATCCCCGGCCTCATCGGCTGGGAGTATCACGGGCAGCCCGCCAATATCCCCGGCCTGGAGGTGGTCGGCGCCGGCACCGCTTGGGTGGTCGGCGATCAACCGCAACAATGGGCGGCCACGATTTATCCGGGGCCGAAAGGTAATTTTGTCTTCAACGCCGCGACCATATTTTGGTCCCAAGGTTTGTCGCATCCACCCGGACACATGCTGCCTTGGTCGCATTGGAACCGCCCACACGGACCGGATGATCGCGTCCAGCGGATTACCCATAATCTGCTGCGCCGGGCGTTGCGGAAGTGACAGGAAGTTTCGGCAGGAAGCCTTCACGGGACGGCGGGGCTGCCGATTTTTCTCTGCCGGCAGGCCCATATCCGCAGGAGTTCCACCTCAAAACCGGCAGGCGGTGACCGCTCCGAGGCCCACCCTACCGGCGGCCCCAGGCGATGCCATTTGGCTCGTCGCCCCGGACTCAAAAAGGTTTCCTGACCTCTTTCCAACCCTTGCAGACTACTTACTCCACGCATCGGGCGACGCATTCGCCTGCGCGTCGGTGATGTAGCCGAAGTACCGACCCGGCCAGTATCCGACGAGATAGCACATGCCGCCGCGATCCGTCCGCCGCACGCCCGGACCGTTCAGAACGAGGTGCGGCGCGCTCCAGGTCAGGCCCGCGTCGGTGCTCACATGGAGTCCGGCGGGCGTCGAGACATACACCTTTCCGGGCGCCTGTTTCGACGTGAACACCCCGAACGCATACGGGATGCGCAACCCCGTATTCGATGCCTGCCATGTAACACCGCCATCGGCTGAACGAAGCACGCCCTTATCCGACGCGGCGTATATCACCTGATGATTCTGCGCATCGAATGCGATTCCGGTGACACTCGCGCCTTCGATCCCCGATCCTTCCGTGGGCAGATACCCCAAACGCTGCCACGTCGCCGTGCCGGTGATCTTCACCGTCTGGCCTCCATCCACTGTCCGGAGGACGGTCTTCAAGTCCCTTCCCCATACGTTGAGATTGAGGAGGAAGAATGCCGTGTTCGGGTCGCTTGGCGAAGCAATCAGGTCCGTGAATACCGGCAGGATATGGTAATCTTCCGCACTGCGCAGTGCGACCGACCAGTTCGCCGCTCCGACCGCGTGATGGTACATCTTACCGCCGCTCGTGGCGTAGATCAGCGCGTTGTTTCCGGGGCGTACGCCGTACAACACGGTGGAGGCTTCCGGGAACGGACGCGAGACCTTCGTCCAGGCTTTGCCGACCTCCTCGACGCCGAGATCCTCGCTGCGGTAAACGCCGTCGCGCATGACCGCCCAGACGACGTTCGGGTTGTCGGGGTCCAGCATCACCTTGACGGCGACCGCATCGGAGCCGACGGTGACGTGGTGCCACGAATTGCCGTATCCGCCCTCCTGCGTCCAGTAGATGCCGGTGCTCGTCGCGGCGACGGCGACGCGGTTCTTGTTCGCAGCGAAGGTGACGCTCCGGATCGCACCTTCCGGTTTTTCGTGCACCTCGAACGTCTGGCCGGCGTCGCGCGAGAAATAGAGCGCGCCCGAGCCGTCCGCGATGAACCTCACGTACGGGTCTTCGCCAGAAACCGCCATCGCCGTGATCGAGCGCGAAACGAATCGGTCGCGGTCGTACGGGTCGTTTTTCCACGTAAATGCGTTGTCGTAAGGTTGCTCGTTGAACGGCAAAAGTTTTCCCGAGACCCCGCGGCCGCCTTCACCATCCCGGGTGGTGGTGATATCGCTCCGGATGCTGTTCATGAGCGGGTAAATCGTCCAGTCGGACGGGAACAACCGCATGGTCTCGAGCGCGCCCGGCAGGTCCGCGTCCTCCGTATTGCCCGTTCCCGCCGCGTAGAAGTAGTTGAACGGTGAACGCTTGTCGGTGCGCTTGCTCGCGAAAATGGATCTGATCGCCATCTTGTAGAAGTCTTTGAGCTGAGCGTCGTCCTCGATCTGTTCGGTGACCCACAGGCTCGCGAGAATGTGCTCCGTGTCATCGAAATCCGGCGCGTGCAGGCCTGTGGCGCCGCCTTGCCACTGGTCGGGCGGAATGTTCCCCGCGCCGCGGTAATTATAGCGTTGGACGTACTCGTCGTACTTCTGCTTGTACCAGCGGTCGCCGGTGATCCAGTACCCCCACCGGAGGCTGTCCGTCGCCATTATGCCCTTGGTGGACGGCCGGCCCTCGGGAATGCCGGACATGATCTGCTGCAGGCTCGGAGTGCCGTCCTCGCGCATCAGGACCATATTGTTCTGCTTGTATCCCCAGTTCATGATGTCGGTGACGAGCGCCTTCACGCTGTCGATCTGCGCGCGGAAGCGCAGCGGCGGATTCGGATTGTCCTTCGTGAGGAAGTAGTAGTAGATCGCCAGCCCGCGCATCATGTGGTGGTAGTTGTGATGGCTCGGATGGCTGCGATAGCGGAAATCCTGATACGGCGGCTTGCCCTGGAACCACCAGTTTCGCTCGTTGCCGTACCCGCGCTCCTCAGGCCCGACACCGTGGCCCCGAACGACGTACCGCGTAAGGAGACCGGGGATGCCAGAGATGTGCGAGAGCAACTGCACGCCGCCGAGGATGCGCCCGCCGTGGTTGAGCGCCGCTTCGAGATCGGCCGGCGTGCCGTGCTCACGCGCCCAGCCGAGCCGGAATCCGGCGGCGAGGAGATAGCAGCCGGTCCACGAGACGGTGTGCATGTCGCCGTTGTCGCCGGTCGTGGTGAGGTCCGGCGGCATGGTAACCGTCGGGACGTAGGTGCCTTCCATATCATGCACCGCGTCGATATTCCGCTGAATGGCTTGAGCCTTCTGTTCGAGCGGCATGCGCCAGTGCTGGTCTTCGTCGCGCGCCTGCGACTGCGATTGGGGCAACTGCGCCGATGCGGAGGCAGCCCCTCCGACGCCCGCGACGAATAGACAAATGATCATCCATGTTCCCCCTGACATCGGGTATCCTCCTTGTGGTGGCTGATTTGGGCTTGCCTCATCGGCGAACCTGTCGTGATCGAGGCGATTACCGCGACTCCAGCGGCGCGGCCGCCCGAGCGTCGCTGATGTCGCCGAAACTGATACTGATAGGCAATTGGTTTGTGACGCGACGCGGTTCAGTGAGAATTGGTTTTCCATCACATTCATTTGCCGCCTGTTTTACGCCTCTTTCGGCGCAGGGTAAAGCTTTTTGGGGCTTATTGTGCCGGCACAGCAGTGCTACCGATTTTTTCCGGCAGGCCGGCCCATACCCGCAGGAGTTCCACCTCAAAACCCGGAAGCGATGGCTGCACCGGAGCGCACCTCCCCGGCGACCTGTCGGCCGCGTCGTTTTAGCGGGCGTGGCGGTCAGGCTTTTGAAGTATCTCCGCCAGCTATTGCATTGCGCTCCTGAAAAACAATCGCGCCCTTGAACACGGTGGATCTGACCTTCATTACTCGCAGCCTCTTCTCCCTTCTGTCGAAAGCAGAGGAATCGTTCACCACCACAAGTAATGTTGGCAAAAAAACAGACTGCAATATATTTGCGACCAAGAGATTGTCAGCAAACCTAAAAACAATACTGAGAGTCCCCCCTTACCGGCTTCGCCATTTTTCGTGTCAGCAGGAGTTTTCTTTTCGGACCTCCCAGCTTCCTGCTTACCACCATCCGCGACTTCTTCAGCGACGGGAAAGTCATTGAAGCGATGCCAGAGGCAGTTTCGTAATACCGATCTGTTCCTTCGTGATGCTGTAAACGATCCACATGTTCTCGCCAATGATCCGAGTTACGAAATACTGAGGCCCGCCAAACTTGTATATCCCACCATCGGATTTTCGATCCGAGTGGAACACCAGCCATGTCTTGTCGAACGTAATGCCGTCCCGTGAAACCGTGATAAACATGTCCTTGCGGCTGTTCTCGTGCGCCACCAGATAGTTGCTCGGGCTGTTGCATAAAAGCCATACGCGTCCGTCGGGCAGTCGCCCGGAAACGGGGGCTGCACCGCCGACAAGGTCGGTCTCCACCGCCGGCGCATAATAATCATCACGGCTGTTCCGAACGGCGGCGTAGTAGTGTCCCGGATTCTGGAGATTGTCCCGCACGGAGACGAGTTTGCCGTCCGGGCGCTCAAATTCAGTGCTGTGCGCCAGGCCGTGTTTCCCGTCCGCGGCGTGAGAGCTGGTGCCGGGTGCGTGAGCAGGCCGCGGGGCGGGTGGCGGTGGTCCGGCTGGCTTCGGAGCACCGAGAACCTCAATCCGAATGTCCTCCGGCGCGTTCTCAATCGGAATCATGTCCACATACGGCGGAATCAGCGGCGCGACGTTTTTCCACTGTCCGGGCGTGACCTCAACCCGGGAAACGTGCGGAGTCATCCGATACATGGGTGAATCCGGCACGAGTTGGCCATCGCGGAATGTCCATCGCTGGGCGAATTGCGGGCCGACATCGTACCACAAGTCGTACCGGAAACCGCGATTGAGGTCGAGCCGGTCGTTCCACTTCTCGAGCGGAAGCGGGCCGGTCGGGCGGCGAAGGAGTTCTTCCGTTGTCCAACCCCCGATGCAGGTGACCTGCCCGATCGAATAGAGCTTCCCGTTTCTCACGCTCAACGAACCATCGATGTAGGGATGAATGAGGTCCGGATCAACGTGCCACCACCGCCGGCGGACCGGAACCGGTGGCGGCATGAATTCGACGAACGATGGAACATACCCCCAATTGATCCGCGCATCTGGGCTGGCGCTATCGCCGACCCAGTTGCCCCATCGTCCGATGACGCGCTGACCGGGGCCGTTTTCGTCCCGCGCGTGGTTCGACCACCAGGCGATAATCTTGTCCTGGTAGAGGACGAAACCCTGATGATGGTTAAACGTCCCGTGAAGGACGCTTTCGTAGCGGCCGTCGCCGCCTTCATCAACGGCGCTGCGGCACATGAGGGGGTCGTAAATGACCTGGCTCTTGCATCCCGGCAGTTGGGGCAACCCCATTCCCGGCAGATCAGAATCGAACGAAGACGGAGCGACCCATTTAATCGGGGATTCTGGGAGGCCAGCACCCGGTGCCGGCACCTTGTCGGCCCTGCTTGCGGGCTGCGCACACGCCAAAGTATGTGAGAAGGCCACCCATACCGCTAAACTGACAGCAGGAAATTGCATGTTTGTGGCCGCGCGACTCGGGGAACATTGCTTTTGCATCGGATTCATTTGATGGAGGTACTTGCTTTTTCTGGACCACTGATTTGTTAGTCCAGGCACTGGTTCGAGTTCATGTTTCGTTGGGGCAACCGCTCGCGCCTAACCGGGAAGGCAAATCGGGCATTCTTCGATACGCCCCAAGGCAAGCTCAGGACATTGAATGGTCATCTGGTATGCGGCGTATGCCCCGATGGGCACGCAGTCACAAAACAAATTGCGATCCCCATAGCTGTTTTCAATGCGCGATATCGCCGCCAGAATTTGACTTCCCCAACCCATTCTCCGGCCCTAAGAGGTTTTTGTTCGATATGCTTATCCCGTTGAGTCCCGTTGCAGTTGCGCCGCCGGTATTTCGGCTGGCTTCGTTGGGCTTTTGTGGTTGCTCATTTCCGTTATCTGCAAAAAACGGCCTTCCGGGAGTCAACTGGAGAAGCATATTGTTCGAATGATTGGCCCTCAATCCGGTTGCAGTGAACAATAGAGATAGGTAGCACTGATAAATCACTCGCTTCTATATTTACCGGGTACCCCGTTGGTTCACACCCACGCCTTAGCTTGTTTCCCAGATCCGACAGCCTCAAGCCAAGGCAACTCTTCGCCGTCAGAGGGGAGCAGAGGTGTGCTGATTCCTCCATCTGATGTCACGGACTTGTCCCGGGGGCACAGTGAAACCATTGTATTGAATGTGCTTAACGGGCACGATCGTGCTGGCCTCCCGCCATTTCTTGATCTCGCTGTGTCCGTCGGCGAAACTGAAGCCGCAAGCGCCGTTGTGATAACTGGCCGGTAGATCAGCCCAAGAACTTTCATCGAGGATGTAGTTGATCAGAAAACCGTCGTTGATGCTGTCCGGATGTTCATCCACCAGCACCCAAAGGTCGGTGGGCGTGGGCCTCACCACATCCGAGGTCTTGTCATACCGACGAATTGTTCCACTCCGAAAGAAAGAAGATCCGGGGCCGTTATACTCAAACTTTCCGGCATTGCCCTCGATATACCCATTCATAGAGATGCTGCGGACGCGCAGCGCCGAAAAGCTGGGGGTGATGCGTGCCGGGAAATTGTCAGCCGGGCAATGGTACAGTTTCGCGTTGCGCGTGTAGGGGCCGAGCTTTGCGTTAAGAAGTAAGAGAACATTGGTGTTATCATAATTTCCCGCTGCCCAATCCATCCGGCCTTCCACCCAGCTTGGGGGAGGGTCTCCACCGCTATTGGGTGGGAACACATCCCGATTGTCCTCGGCATACATCAATACCGCCAAGGTCGCCTGCCGTTGATTGTTCATGCAGTAGATGCCCTGCCCCTTCGCTTTTGCTCTGCTCAGGGCCGGGAGAAGCATCCCTGCCAAGATCGCAATGATGGCGATGACGACCAGTAACTCAATCAAGGTGAATGCGGTCTGGCTCGCCCGGGATTCGTGTGCTGCGATGCAGAATTGTCCTTTATGCATAAACGACGGCAACTTCGTCGGTTCTGTTAACAGACTCGTGGGTCCTTACCACACCCGCGCTTATGTGTAAGCGCGGGGGGGGTGAAACCATACTGTTCCCACAGTTACTTGATCAACTGGTAGAACTTGTTGGTCGGGCCGCTCGGTTCAGTCACCATGAACACAGAGCCATTGATCACTGGTGCCGGACTGTTCGTTTGCCAGGTACCGGACGACAAGTTGCCCTTAGAGCGGAGCGTGAAACCTGTCGCGTTGGTAGGCCAGGAGAGAACCACGTTGCCCGCCGAGCGATTAATCAACAACGCAACTGGTGGGGTTTCCATGAACAACCGATACCCGAGGACCGGGAGCCCCGAGATCGGCCCAAACGCGCGACGCCAGGTAAAGCCGATTAAGTTATCGCGCCACCCCACCCGCGGACACAAGCTGGAATCGGTCACAGTGCCCGGAGTCTCCAGCTCGCTGACAGAGAAGTGAGGCCCCATCGGATTACCTGCCGGATCAAAAATTCTTCCCAGGATTAATCTGTTACCGGCATAACCGGCGTCAACGGAAGCCCATATACTGTCATCGATGGCGATAACCACGCGCCCATCCGGAGCAATCGCTCCTTCAACACGGTTGCCATTATTTGAGCTTCCCTCGTCCCAAGTCTGGCGATGGTAACGCACCGAGCCATCGGCGTTATAGACCGTAACATACACCCCGCCACTGTTATTAGCCACGTTGACGTAGGCATCCTTGTAGTTGCCATGCCAACCGACGCCATCCCCACGATCGCCGTAGCCGGCGGTTGGTTCCGTCCCGGTACCGAGAAAGGCGCCAACCGCAGTGGCCATACTGATATCATTAGTGTCACCGAACGAATTAGTGGCCGCAGTGCCATCGTTATTAAACAGGCGGAAGGACACGCCCAAACTACCTCTGAAGCGGATCGCAAAGCCATTGGAGGTGACGCCAACCCCGGCATTAAACTGGTTGCATGAAAGAAGGGTCGAACTGGCCAGTGAATACGGCGTCACGACCTCTCCATTGGGTTTGAGGATCCGATAAACCACATGGTCGCCAGACGCCGGACCGCCAAAGCGATCGACCAATTCCGAGCCCTGCCGGGATTCCCCTACGATTACGATACTTCCGTTGGCCAGAACTTCCGCTCCGTGACAAAAGATCTGCCCGCTCGCTTCGGCTTCCGCGTCGTTGCACATAGATAAAACAGGCCCCGCGGCAGTCCCGTTATTATTAACGAACTGCGCCACCGGAAAACCCTGTCCGGCGGATGTAGCCCAAGTAACGGGACCAGCGGCGTCGGAATTAACGTCATACAACGCTGCAATCTCCATACCGATCCGATCGCCCCGACCCCCAACCACAAATCCGCTGCCGAAGTGGTTAGCTCGGATCCTGATCCCTCTGGACGTATTGCACGCCATCGGGGAGCCATTCGTGCGGAAAAAGGAACGCCAGGTGTTGGTCAGCGTGGCGCCACCAGGGGCGCCAGCCACGTTCGTGATCACAGTTGGCGGGATCAGCCGGTTGCCATTGGTATCATACAAGGTCCAAGCATGGCCCATCGCCTCGAAATCACCAATCAGACCGCCATCGACCAAACCAATCAAGACAGTATGATTGTCTGTAAAGTCCACGGCCCAGATGCCGTCCGAGGCGGTGCCGCTATAATTAAAGTTAGTGGTGTCGTTCACATAAATGGTCCCATGAAGGGGTGTCAGACCGGCTACCTCCGGGCTCTGGACTCGATCCTGGCCGTACGCCGCCGAGGCAATCACCATGCAGGGGACTGCCAAGTAACGGATGATGGTGTTTTTCATAATGTTTCCTAGATATGGATTTTTCATGATGGCTTACTGCGTTTTGTTAGGTTTTTAACTGCATTTGCTTTTTGACGCCGAGCGTCCCAAACTTCTAAAGTAGGATTTTAAGTAATCATTCTCTTATTACTACTAGAAGTCAACAGAAAAGTTTTGAATGGTTTTCAGCTTTTACAGCTACGGAGGTGGGGTTGCGCCGATTCGACGGACACAGGTAAGAAATGACAAAGACCCATTTAACGCGTATGAGTAAATCTGTGATCCAATCCAAGCAACCTCGACAGAAGTTCGATAAATCCTTCAAATGCCAAGCCGTTGAGCTTTGGCGCACCAGCGGTAGAGCGGCCACGGAAGTGACCGCGGAGCTGGGCATCCATCCCCAACGACTCAGTGCCTGAAGGAGGCGCTTCGCGCTGCCGCCCCCAGGGAGGAAAGGGGGCGGCGGCGCGAAGCGTAGGGCCGAACAATTGGAAGTCGAAAACACCGACCTGCGGCGCGAGAACAACCATCTTCGCCACCAACGGGATATTTAAAAAACTTTGAACATCCTCTCTGAACCCCCGACCAACGTTTTCTACGGATTGACGCGCTGAAAACCGACTCTCCCATTTGCACACTCTGCGAAGCCTTGGAAGCCTCTTCCAGCGGCTATTACGAATGGTTCAACCGCCACCCATTTTCCCACCGCCGGGACAAAGCCGGAGATGCGATGGCTCTGCACCTAGACCACCCGCGCCTCTGCGCACAAACAAAAACACCCAAACCTCAGCGAGGTTTGGGTGTCTGGAAACAGACAACGTGTCCGCTTTACTTAATCAATTGATAGATCCGACTCGACGAACCGATGGGTTCGGTGACCTGGTAAACCGCGCCACCGTTACCGAACACCGGCGCGGGACTGTTGGTGTCCCAAGAGTCTGTCACGCTGGCCTTGGAGCGCAGCGTGTATCCCGCGGCCGTTGCTGGCCAAGTGATGACTGCGTCACTGCCAGATTTTGCAATGGACAAATTGGGAGGCGCAGTCGCGACATCCGTGAACATCCGGTACCCGACCACGTTGGTGGTCCCGCCCGGCCCATTGAGGCTGCGCCAGACATACGCGATACAACTGTCGCGCCATGCCATGCGCGGCCTAAGCGTGTCTTGTGTGGCAAGAGCAGGAGTCTCCAATTCGCTGACATAAAAGAGCGGACCCATGGACTTACCCGTAGGATCAAACATCTTCCCAAGGATCAACCGGCTGTTGCCGTCCGCAGACGCAATCTGGTCATCAATGGCGACCAAGACACGCCCATCGGGAGCAATAGCTCCATCCACCTGTTCGGCACGATTTGTTTCTCCGACATCGGCCACCGCACGATGGTAACGCACCGAGCCATCGTCATTGTAGACTGTGATGAACACAGGACCACGCGCTCCCTCCTGTTCACCGATACATACGTTTAGATACGCGTCCTTGCCGTTGCCATGGAAGCCGACGGAGTCTCCCCGACCACCATTTCCACCGGTCGGATTGTTGGGCCCGGTACCGAGGAATGCGCCCACCACGTCAGACTGATTAATGTCAGCGCTTACCGGGTTGCCGTTGTTATCAAACAGGCGAATGGTGCCCGAGGTCTTGCCCGATCCATCGTGCCGTGGCCGATAGGAGAAGCGGAGTGCAAAACCATTGGAGGTTACGCCGGCGCAGAACCCAGCAGCTTCCGTTCGATCCGTCGTGGAGCTGGCCAGGGAGGTTGGTTTCACGACTACTCCTGCGGGCGTCATGACCGTGTAAACGACGTGCCGGTTGGGAGTTGTGCCACCGAAACGATCCACCAATTCCTGATCCTGACGGGATTCGCTCACGACGACGATGTTTCCGTTGGCGAGGTACTCCATGCCGACCAATAATATGCTTCCGGTCGCTTGGGCTTCCGCTTCCGTCACCGCGGACACTACGCCCGCACCTGAGCCATTATTGTTGAGCATTTGCACTGCCGGGAAACCACTGCTGGTTGAAAGCGTAGTCAGCGGATCTCCGCCTGCGGACGCGTCCGTGTTAATGGCCAAAAAGGCCGGGTTTTCCAAGCCATACCGATCTGCCCGCGCTCCGAAGATGACGCCATTGCCAAAAGAATTAGCGCGGACTTTGGCATTGTTGACGGCGTTTCCTGGCGTAGAAGTGCCGTCCTGACGATAGAAAGCGAGCCAGTTGTTCGTCAAGACGGGGGCTCCAGCCGCAGCCGTCCGATTCGTGATAACAATGGGAGAAATGAGGTTATTGCCTTTGTCATTGAACAAGGTCCAAACGGCGTTCATGGACTTGAAGTCCGTGGCGGCTCCGGTGCTTTGATCACCAAAGGAAACCAAGGCATTGTGGTCGGCTGTGATGTCAACAAACGGGACGTTGAATTGCGGATTTCCGTAGTTGAAGGCGGAGCCGCCATTCACATAAACGGTACCGTGCCGTGGCTGGAGTCCAACGTCCTCTGGATTGACGACTCGGGTGACTTCAAAGAACCGAGTCGAGACGACGCTGGGCGCCGCCGGACTATTGGACGATCCCCAGGTAACCGCAATCAGGTTGTCGCGCCAAGCAACTTTTGGCCGCAGGCCGTCTTTGGTGGCGGTGAAAGGATTCTCCCGCTCGCTGACGTAGAAACAGGGCCCCATCGGGTTGCCGTCGCGGTCAAAAATGCGACCAATAATCAGGCGATTGTTTTGGTCGTTGATCTCGGCAGGCTTCCGATCATCCATCACCACAACTACCCGACCATCCGGAGCGATGGCCGCATCCGGTTGCTCGCAATAATTAGTTTCCCCAGTGTCGGCCACGGCGCGATGCCACCGCACCGTCCCATCGGTGTTGTACACCGTGACGTACGGCTGACCAAACACGCCCTCCTGATCGCCGATGCAAACATTCACAAAAGCGTCCACGCCGTTGCCATGCCAGCCCACGGAATCTCCGCGACCGCCATTGCCGCCGATCTGACTCTTGACTCCGGCACCGAGACCCAGATAGGTGCCAACAGCCTCTGCCTGATTGATGTCGCCAGTAAGCGGGTTGCCATCGTTGTCGAAGAACCGGATCGTGCCCGTGACTTTGTTCACCGCATCGGCCAAGGTGCGGTCGGACCAGCGGATTGCGAAGCCGTTGGCCATCACGCCCACGCCGACACCGTAAAGTTCGGTTCGGGTGAGTTTTTCACTGACCAAGGAATACGCCTTCACGACCGTCCCAGATGGGGTTACCACCCGGTAAGTCACATGGCGGTCATTCGCTGGGCCACCAAAGCGGGCAACCAGTTCCGTGTCCTGTCGGGACTCCATGACGATGACGATGTTTCCGTTGGACAGATATTCGATGCCGTGAGGCCACACGTTGCCGTTCGCTTCCGCTTCGGCGTCAGTGCACCCATTCACAATACCCAGTCCGGGAGTTCCGTCATTGTTCAGCAATTGCACGGCGGGGAAACCACTACTGCCTGAAACCGTGGTGATGGGATTTCCGCCGGAAGAAAGGTCGGTGTTAAGAGCCAACAAAGCCGGAACTTCTAGGCCGATTCGATCCGCCCGCCCGCCAAATAGAAATCCGTCGCCGAAACGGTTGGCGCGGATTCGGGGGACGCCGCCGACATTGCCGGGCGTTGGAGTGCCATCCGGGCGGAAGTAGCTCAGCGCCGTATTGGTCAGAGTGGTGTCGCCGACTGCGGCGGTTCGGTTCGTAATCACCGTCGGCGGGATCAGTTTCACGCCGTTGGAGTCATACAACGTCCAGACGAGGTTGAGGGATTTGAAATCCGTGGCCGCCGTTCCGGTATCGCTCCAGCAAACCGCGACATTATGATTGGCCGTGATGTCCAGCCACTTGGTCGTGTTGGCGGCGCCATAATTTATGTTGGTGTTGACGTCAATGGTTCCCGTGCGGGGCAACAAGCCGACGCGTTCGGGGTTGACCACCGTCACATTGGTGACTCCGGCGTATGCGGCCGAAGCGGCCATGAGGCAGCCGGCCGCCAAGTAACTGGCGAGGTTTCGGTTCGGGTTCGGTTTCATACTGCTTTTCTTTTTTTGTTGTTTTTTTGCTGAGGGTTAGGGGTGAACTGGAGTTTGGGAATCAAATGGATTGTGGCAGCGCCTGGCTGTTGCCCCTGCGTTGCGCGAGCCGTTCAAAGCACCGAGCGCTTTGTGCAATATCGTCCGCTGGCGGATGGTCAGTGGTCGAATTCACGGAACTTGGGTCTTGGATTTGGTGCGCAAGTAAACCACATGGCTATCCACGTAGAGCACGTTGCGTCCGGTATTATGGACGGGTTTGGGCGTCGGCGAGCCTTCGTAATTCCAAGCATCCACGTCTTCCAAATCCCACACTGTCGAGATTGGCCCAAACTTGCTTTCAATCTCCGAAAACTTGAGTGGCTTCTTAAAGCTGGGTGGCACATAGCCGAAGATGGGGTAAAAGCCGTTCGAGGAAGTCCCAAAATTCTGAACGTACGAGCCGCGATTGTTGAGGTTGCTGTAATCCTGAGCCCAACGGTTAGCTGGGCACATGAAAACTTTCTCGAAATTATTCGAGGCGGCCTTGATTAGATACGGCGCGAGATAAATCGCCAGCACGTATGGATTTTCCGAGCCGACAACCCCAACCGTACTCTGCAGCCCCCAGACTGGACCCGGCAACGTGTTATCGTGATCATCGACGTACATTGTGACCGCCAAGCCGATCTGTCGAAGGTTGTTTAGGCATTGAATGCTGATGGCCTTCTGTTTTGCTTTGGACAATGCGGGGAGCAGCATTGCGGCGAGGATGGCAATGATCGCGATGACAACCAGCAACTCAATCAAAGTGAAGCCGCGGTTCATCGCCACCCTGACCTGTTTTAAATAAATCTTCACGCGTCCGATATTCTTCCCGCCAATCAATCCGCTCACAGGCCTTGCGGCGTGAAAGCGCATCTGCTGCACCATTCGAAGCGACTCAAACCAGTGGCAGGGCTTGACGGGAGAATTCCACTAGTGATACTAGGAGTCAACAATAAAGTTTAGAAATTGTTCATTCCCGAATCACCAACCCGGTCACATCCTCCCCAACAGGCGGCCAAGAACAGCTTTTTCTGGGGTTGGGGGGCAAATACAGTCAATGTCCGCGAGATGATGGTATTACGAACGTCTTTGAGGAGTTGACATTATGCGGCGGGAAGCCCCAAGCTATGGCGCATGAAAGCTCTGACGCTTGATCATTCTGAAATTAC
This sequence comes from uncultured Verrucomicrobiota bacterium, assembly GCA_903828255.1. GTDB lineage: Bacteria > Verrucomicrobiota > Verrucomicrobiia > Limisphaerales > JADLHS01 > CAIKLQ01. The sequence goes on along the minus strand of CAIKLQ010000430.1, from coordinate 47 downwards.
CCGCGCCGCGCTGTTAGCCAAAGCCGACTCCCTCCCCGGGGCCTGGG
>CAIKLQ010000429.1 GCA_903828255.1 uncultured Verrucomicrobiota bacterium | reverse complement strand
GGCGACCCCGCCGCCTTGAGCAAGGAGGAGGTGATCGTTGCTTATCCGTTTGTGGAAGCCATCGCCATCCAACGACTTGCCCACGAATTGTATCTGCGGAACATCGCGCTCATCCCGCGCATCATGACCGAGTGGGCGCATGGCCGTACCGGCATGGACCTGCACCCCGGCGCGCAAATCGGCACGCACTTCTTCGTGGACCATTGCACCGGCACGGTCGTCGGCGAAACCGCGGAGATCGGGGACCATGTGAAGATGTATCAAGGCGTGGGCCTGGTGGCGAAATCGCTCGCGGCCGGCCAGCAACTGCGCGGGCAGAAGCGCCATCCGACCATTGAAGACCATGTGACGATTTACGCCGGCGCGACCATCATGGGCGGCGACACGACCGTGGGCGAAGGCAGCACCATCGGCGCAAATGTGTTTCTCACTGCCAGCGTCCCGCCCCATTCACTGGTCGTGCAGGAAGACGCGAATGTGAAGGTGATGAGCAAGAAAGACCGCGTTAAGAAGAGCGGGGATTTCAATATTTGAAAGCGCCGTTGCCTGAATTGGCAAGGGATGCTAGCATTCGGCCATGACAACGGCAGAACTCAATTCACACATCGTGTTGGATGAACGCGGCCTGGCGTGGATTGATGGAAAAAACGTCAAGGTCATCGAAGTGGTGCTCGACCATCTGGCTTACGGCTGGAGCGCTGAAGCCATTCACGAACAACACCCGCACCTGTCGCTCGCCGAAATTCATTCTGCGCTCGCTTTTTACTACGACCACGCGGCTGAATTCGACACCCAAATAGAGCGGCAGGACGAAGAAATAAAGTCGCTTCGCACCGCGACCGGCGAATCCATGCTCCAGAAACGGTTGCGTAAATTGAACCGGACGCGGTGAGCCTGTCCCTCTACATGGACGTCCATGTTCCGCTGGCCATTTCCAGGGGGCTTCGCCGGCGCGGTCTTGATGTCCTGACTTCCCAGCAAGACGGGACGACCCGGCTGGCGGATGATCTTCTCCTTGATCGAGCGACTGAGTTGGGGCGCATCCTGTTCACTCGCGATCCGGATTTGCTGGCCGAGGCGGCCAAGCGTCAGCAAACGGGCGGACGCTTCGCCACGGTAGTGTTCGCCAGGCAAACGGTAGTTTCGATTGGCGGTTGCGTCACGGATTTGGAAATCATCGCGAAATCCGCCACGCCTGAAGAGGCGGTGAATCAGGTCGTATATCTGCCGCTCTAAAACTTCGTCAACTTCTCCAGTTCCTTCACCCGCGCTTCAATCTGCGCCCGCTTGATTTGCGTGGTGCGCTTCAAGCCGAAGCCTTCGCAGCAGAAGGACGCCGTCACGCTGCCGTAGATCATCGCGCGACGGATGTTATCATCAATCGCGCCGCGCGCCGTGGCCAGATAGCCCATCATCCCGCCCACGAACGAATCCCCCGCGCCCGTTGGGTCCACCACCTTCAGCAGCGGATACGCCGGGCAAATGAAGATTCCGCGCGGGCCGGACAGGATCGAGCCGTGCGAACCCTTCTTGATGATCACGTATTTCGGGCCCAGCTTGTGGATCTTCTTCAGCGCGGCAAAGACGTTGTCCTCCTTCGTGAGTTGCTGCGCCTCACTGTCATTGAGCACGAAGCCGTCAACGCGCTTGAGCAGCTTCACGAGATCGTTCAGCGCGATGTTCAGCCACAGGTCCATCGTGTCGGCCACGACGAACTTCGCGCCGCGGCTCTGGTCGAGCACATGATGTTGCAGCGCCGGCGCGATGTTCGCCAGCAGCACGAACGGAGTCTTCTGGTGGGCGGCGGGCAACTCCGGCGTGAACGTCTCGAACACCCCCAACTCCGTCAGCAACGTGCGCCGGTTGTTCATGTTCAACTCATATTCGCCGGACCAGTGGAACGTCTTGCCCGGCTTGATCTGCAAGCCGGCGAGGTCAATGCCGTGCCGGCGATAAAGCTGGAGATACGCTTTGGGAAAATCATCCCCCACCACGCCGACCAGTTTGACCGGGCTGAAAAAGCTCGCCGCCACGCTCGCGTGGCTGGCCGAGCCGCCCAGCAGACGCGGGTTTTCGGCTTTGGGGGTTTTGATCGAGTCGAGTGCGGTGCTGCCAACGATGAGGACGCTCATGGGAATGGAGTTTTCAGTATTCAGTGTTCAGTGTTCAGATGCCAGGCGGCGCGCACCCTAGGCGATCAGGCCGGCGCAATCAAGCTCCGGGAATGGCGCGGAGGAACTGGAACTGCGCAAGCGCCGCAGGCGCGGTAGCTTTGTAGAACCCTCCACCGGGCGGGTTCAACAACGGATGGAACGGACGCTCGGCGCGATTACCTCACACGACAGACTGGATCACCCTCACGCGCCTCGGCCCTTTCCATCCTTTGGTGGTTAGGCCACTTTGGATTCATCGAAACAACTGGTGTGCTTCTTCTTCGGAAACCGAGCCGCAAGTCTTGGAAACATCGCCATCGCCTCTTCGTCGCTTTTATTGACCAGTTCCTGATTTTTGATGGCTGGGTGCTTTGGGATCCCGCACAACGATTCAAATCGGTCTTCCGCGTCCGAATCACGCTCGCGACCTGCAACGCGTTTGCAGAATGCCTTCTTGGCTACTGAAAGCATGTAAAATAAACGGGGAGAGCCATGATCGCCATCAAACCTTTTCAACCCAGCCATCGAATCTGGATCGGCAAGAGCTGACTCGAAAGCCTCACGGCCCTGAGCAATCAGCCAATATCGAAAGTCGGTAAATGTGTCATCCCCGCAACCTTTCAATATAACAACCGCTCCAAGCCAAAGTTTCGCGTCGTAGGAGCGGAACAGTGCATCGGTAAGATGAGAATCGAAATCAACAATCTCGCCCTCATCCATCTTGGCGAGAAGGTCAATGAGCCGGGCCGGCATATCCACCAGCTTCTCGCTGGATTGGCGAGCCTCATCAATTGTCTTCCAGAAATCGGCTGATGTCATGGTGTGTAAAGTGGCCTAACATTGTTATTATGTCGCAGCGAATGCACAGGGGCGTGCAAGGCTGGATTCCGCAAGCGGCTCGGTTGCCATGTAGTTATGAAGACTTGCGCGCACATTTTTGGCAAGGATTTTCTGCTTCGGTCAGAGCGGGCTTCGTCAATCGCTTCGCGCCATGCGGCTGGGCGGCGGGGCCGCGTCGGCCAGCGGAGGCTAATCCGGCGGGCCAGGAGGCTCGTCTTCATCAGAAGGTTTTGAATCCGCTCAAGCGGGAGGGTCATCCGCTCAAGGAAGATCACCATCCGATGCAGAAGGATCGTCATCCAACTCAGGAGGATGGCCGTCGGATGACCTCGCGCGGGCGGCGGATTCGGACCAGTTGCAGGCCATCGGGCTGAAGAAGAAGTCGGAATACGCCAAGCCGGTGCGCAAACCCAAGTCCCCGGGCAAGTAGGCGGGCCACCGGGCGTCCCGACGGGGCGGCGATTCAGTCCAGCCGGCGGCGAAATTCGCGGCAGGCTTGGGCCACGTCCGGCGCGTTGAGGATGGCCGAGACCACGCAGATGCGGCGGGCGCCGGCGGCGAGGACGGCGTCGAGGTTCGGCAAGTTGATCCCCCCGATGGCGAACCAGGGGAGGGTGACGTTCGCCGCCGCCCAGCGGACGTAGTCGAGCGTGACGGCTTTGGCGGTGGGCTTGGTGCCGGTGGGATAAACCGGCCCGATGGCGATGTAAGCCGGCCCGGCGGCAAGGGCGCGTTGGGCCTGGTCCGGGGCGTGGGTCGAGAGGCCGATGCTGAGTTCCGCGTTCCACGTTCCGAGTTCGGAAACGTGCCGGTGGCCGGCGTCGAAGAAATCTTCCTGTCCGAGATGGCACAGTTCCGCGCCCACTGCGCGCGCCACGGCGAGGTGGTCGTTGATGACGAGGCCCACGTTGGCGCGGCGGGTGACGGGCGCGATCGCCTCGGCCAGGCGGCGCACGGCGTCGGGCGGGGAATGCTTGGCGCGGAGTTGGATGAGGTCCGCGCCGCCGTCGCAGAGTTGCTGGGCGAGGACTTCGGGCGCGCGGCCGTGGAGGTAGGCCGTGTCCACGAAGGCGTAGAGTTTGCAGTCTGCGAGCGGTTTCATGTCAGGTTTCAGTTCTATCTCTATTTTAGGCTTTCGCTAAATCTCGTCCCCGAGCGGATTAAGACTAAGGGGAAGATTAAGATTAAGAAGATGAAAAAGTCGTTGCGCTTTTTCCGGTTTGGATCGCGCAAGAGGTTTTGACGTGCGGACGTGTTTGGTACAAACTTCGGCCTTGAGGTGAGCCTCCGAAAATTTTATCCGGAGGGATCCCACGAAAAAAACGAACAATCAAACAATCAAACAATCAAACAATCTATCTATGGCAAACGGAATTAAACGGGGGAAACTCGGGATTTTGGTCGGCGGCGGCCCCGCGCCCGGCATCAACGGCGTCATTGCGGCGGCGACCATCGAAGGCAACAACCAAGGCTTCGAAGTCATCGGCTTTCGCGACGGCTTCAAATGGCTCGCGCAGGGCGACGCGCAACACTACACCCGGCTGGCGATTGAGGATGTCAAATCCATCCATCTGCGGGGCGGTTCCATTCTCGGCACCGCGCGAACCAACCCGGCCAAGTCAGAAGTCACCATGCACAACCTGCTGGACGCACTCCAGAAACTCGGCGTTAGCTCGCTTGTCACCATCGGCGGCGACGACACCGCGTTTTCCGCCAGCCAGGTCTATAAGCGCGGCGAGGGAAAAATCCGCGTGGCCCATGTGCCCAAGACGATAGATAACGATCTGCCGCTGCCGGGTTCGACGCCGACGTTCGGCTTCGAGACCGCGCGGCACGAAGGGGTTTACATTTTGCGCAATCTTGCGGAAGACGCGCGCACTACCTCGCGGTGGTACATCATCATCAGCATGGGCCGGGCGGCGGGGCACCTGGCGCTCGGGATCGCGAAAGCAGCGGCCGCGACGCTGTGCATCATTCCGGAGGAATTTCGCGGCCAAGCGGTCACGGCGGAGGCGGTTGCCGACACCATCGTCGGCGCGATTCTCAAGCGTCGCGTGGAAGGTTCGCAATACGGCGTGACGGTACTCGCTGAAGGCCTCATCGAAAGCATGGGCGAAAAAGGCCTGCTGAGCGCCGTGCCGGGCGGAAGTCTGGAGCGTTACGGCAAAGTCGTGCGCGACGACCACGGGCATTTACGCCTGGGCGAAATCGAGTTCGGCCGTTTGATGAAGGACATCGTCACCGCGCGGCTCGAAGAACTCGGGTTGACGATGACTCTCATTGATAAAGACCTCGGCTACGAGTTGCGGTGCGCGGATCCGATTCCGTTCGACGCCGAATACACGCGCGATCTCGGCTACGGCGCAGTGAAGTTTCTGCTTTCTCAGGCCGCCGACAAATTCGGGGCGGTGATCAGTTTCGCGAACGGCGAAATGGTCCCGCTCCCTTTCGACAAAATGCTCGACCCCAAGACGGGCCGTTTCAACGTTCGCAAGGTCAACGTGGACGGCGAATCCTACGAGTGCGCTTGCCATTACATGATTCGGCTGGAGAAGTCGGACTTCGAGGATGTAGCGCAGTTGGATCGGCTAGCCGCCACCATCTCCGTCACGCCCGACCAGTTCAAAGCCCGCTTCGGTTACCTGGTTGGGGTGAAGTAGGTCCACCGACGGCGGCCCTTTCGATTGGAGTGGTTTAGTTGACGTCCGCAGCGCTTTCGGCCTGCGGACGTCACGAATCCAAACCCGCCCCCGGGCGTTGGACGCGCCCCGAAGGCCGAAAATCAGGGACTCAGCAGGTTAGAAACCTGCGCCCCGACTACGGCATCGGTGCGGCCAGTTGTGGCGTGCGCGCGGAATTATTGCGTGGCAGTTTTTCCGGGGTCGTGGCTTAATCCGGGGCGAAATCATGAGAACATCAACTCGCTTCGGGCTGGCCCTCTCGTTTGGCTTCCTAATCTCTGCGGCGGCCGCAACCAGCCCCCCGGCGCCAAAACTCAACGTCCTCTTCATCGCGGTGGACGACCTGACCGCGGCGCTCGGCTGCTACGGTTATCCGCAAGTCCAAACGCCAAACATGGACCGCCTCGCCGCGCGCGGGGTGCGCTTCGACCGCGCGTATTGTCAGTATCCGCTCTGCAATCCCAGCCGCACTTCGCTGCTTAGCGGTTTGCGCCCGGACACCACGCACATTTACAACAACAGCATCCAGCTCCGCACGGTTTTCCCCGACGCCATCACGCTGCCGCAACTTTTCCGGAATCACGATTATTACGTGGCGCGCGTCGGCAAGCTCTATCACTACGGCGTGCCTGGCCAGATCGGCACTAGCGGCCTGGACGATCCGCCGTCGTGGCAGGAGGTCGTCAATCCGCGCGGGCGCGACAAGGATGATGAGGCCGACGTGATCAACTTCACGCCGCAGCGCGGCCTCGGCTCGGCGCTCGCGTGGATGGAAGCGAAGGGAACGGACGAAGAGCAAACCGACGGCAAGGTCGCCATCGAAGCCATCCGTCTGCTGGAAGCGCACCAGGCCAAACCGTTTTTCATCGCCGCCGGTTTCTATCGGCCCCATGTGCCGGACATCGCGACGAAAAAATATTTCGACCTCTACCCGCTGGAGAAAATCACGCTACCCGTCGAGCCGGCGGGGCACGTCACAAACGTACCGCCCGTGGCGCTGACCAGCAAGCAACCCGGCTACGGTGTGGAGGAAGAAAAGCTCCGCCAGTTCAAACGCGCTTACCTCGCCAGCATCAGTTTCGTGGACGCGCAAATCGGCAAACTGCTTGACGCCCTTGATCGTCTCGGCCTGGCGGACAATACGGTCGTGGTGTTGTTCGGCGACCACGGCTGGCTGCTGGGCGAGCACGGGCAATGGCAGAAAATGCTGCTGTTCGAGGAGTCCGCCCGGGCGCCGCTCATCATCGCGCTGCCCAATGCCAAGCGGAAAGGCGTCTGCCCGCGCCCGGTCGAGTTCCTGGACATCTATCCCACGCTCGCCGAGTTGTGCGGCTTGGAAGTGCCCGCGACCGTGGAAGGGAAAAGTCTTTGGCCGCTGCTCAAGAACCCGCAAGCGAAGTGGTCCAAGCCCGCCCTCACCCAGGTGCAACACGCCAGCCCGAACGGTCCGGTCAGTGGCTACAGCGTCCGCACGGAACAGTGGCGTTACACGGAATGGGATGGCGGCAAACTCGGCGCGGAACTTTACGATCACAAAAACGATCCCCACGAGTGGCGCAATCTCGGCAACGATTCCCAGTACGCAAAACGGATCCTGGAACTCAAGAAACTCCTGCCGCCGCCACCGCCCAAACCCGCTCGACAAGCGAAGCGCGCCGCCACCCGATGAACCAGGTCCGCTTCGGCCTCGACGTGTTGCGCGCCAATCCCGGTGGCCTTCGCGGTCGTATCGGCCTGGTCACGAATGAAGCAGCACGCACGTCGCTGGACCCGAGCCTCACCAGCCGGGCCGCGCTACTGAACGCCGGATTTCAACTCGTCCGGCTTTTCTCGCCCGAACATGGCCTCCGCGCCAGCGCAACCGACGGCGCGCAGGTGGCTGATTCGGTTGATCCACTCACCGGCTTGCCAGTGGTCAGTCTCTACGGCGAAACCCTGTGCCCGCCGCCTGCGGCACTGGCGGATCTGGACGCCGTGGGGTTCGATCTCCCGGACATCGGCGCGCGGTTTTACACCTACATCTGGACGCTCTCGCATGTCCTCGAAGCCTGCGCAGAAGCCCGCGTGCCACTGGTCGTCTTGGATCGGCCCAATCCGCTGGGCGGTGAATTATCCGCCGCCGAAGGGCCGCTGCTCGACGTGGAGAATTTCCGCAGCTTCGTCGGCCGCGCCGCGATTCCCATTCGCCATTCCCTCACCAGCGGTGAACTGGCGCGGCTTTGGAACGCCGAATGGAATTTGGATGCGGACCTGCGAATCATCGCCTGCTCCGGTTGGACGCGCGCGATGCACTGGCCGGACACCGGGTTGCCCTTCGTGCAAACTTCACCCGCCATCGCGAGCTACAAATCCGCCCTGCTCTATCCGGGTTTGGGATTGTTTGAAGCCACGAACCTCAGCGTCGGTCGCGGTACGAACTGCGCGTTCCAGGTCATTGGCGCGCCGTGGCTGCGAGCGGATGAAGTCGCGCGTCACTTCAACGCCTACGCCCTCCCCGGCGTGACCGTTCAGACGGAAAATTTTGTGCCGACCCTCGCGCCCTACTCGGGCGAATGTTGCGCCGCCGTGCGCTTGCTGGTGTCTGACGCAAAATCCGTTCGCCCAGTCAGCGCCGGCTTGCACCTGCTCGCCACGGTGGTCTCGCTTCATCCGAAGGATTTTGGCTGGGCGAAGTACCCGACCGCCGCCAACCCGGCTGGCGAAAAGCATTTCGAGCGGCTGGTTGGCCGGGCGGACATTCGTGAGGCGCTCGAACTCAACCCGCACGACTTGAGCGAGCAAGTGAAAGCCTGGACCGCCGTTCCCACCTGGGGCGAACGCGTGCGGCGCTGGCGGCTTTACGATTGAGCGCCGGCGCTCTGCCGCGCCCGGACGCAATCGAAAAATCAGACCTCAGAGCGTGTATGGAAAATCAAGGGTTAGCGTTAGCGAGCCGTTTGAGCATGAGGCGGATCATGGTCAGGTAGATCATTGATTCGCTGGATTGGGTGGAAGTTTCATAATCGCGCGCCAAGCGCCGCGACTTGACCCACCAG
>CAIKLQ010000428.1 GCA_903828255.1 uncultured Verrucomicrobiota bacterium | reverse complement strand
GAAGTGGCGCGGCACGAGTTCAAACGCCGCCTGCCGCACCTTTCCGGCGATGGTCGCCTGCGCTTGCGCGAAATTCGCGTGGTGCGCCACAAGCCAGGCAAGCGTTGCGTGGTGGAATACGACGTGGAAGTGGAACGTCCCGACGCGCCACTCGCACGCGTCACGCTCATCGGCAAAGCCCGCGCGCGGCGCTCAGGCAACGAAGCGCTGCGTCAACTCGAGACGATCTGGAACGTCGGTTTCGCGACGGACAGCGCGGACGGGATCAGCGTGCCGGAGCCGATCGGCGTGATTTCGGAATTCAACATGTGGTTTCAGCGCAAAGTGCCGGGCGTCACGGCCACGGATTTGTTGACCGGGCCGGACGGATCGTTGCTCGCCCGACGGATTGCCGAAGCGGCGCACAAACTTCACCAGGCTAACGTGCCTACGGAACGCGCGCACGCGATGGCGGATGAGTTGCGCATCCTGCGCGTGTGCTTCGACAAAGTGGCAACGCAACGACCAGAGTGGGCAAGCTGGCTGGCAAGCTTGATGGCAGGCTGTGACAAACTGGGAGCGAGTCTGCCAGCGCCAAAAGCTTGCGGCATTCACCGAGATTTTTATTCATCGCAGGTGATCGTGGGGCGTGGGTTTCAGCCTGCGCAGGAAGAAGGCGACGGAAGCCAGTCAGGGTTTGGTCGCCTCTGGCTGATTGATTTCGACTTATTCTGCCTCGGCGATCCGGGCTTGGACATCGGAAATTTTCTCGGCCACGTCATCGAGCAGGCGGTGCGCGAGCGGGGCGATGCGGGGGCGTTCCGGGCGGTTGAGTCAGCCATGACCGAACGGTTCGTGGAACTCTCCGGCGGATGCGCGCGGGCCGCGGTGGAAGCCTACACGACCCTCACGCTGGCGAGGCATGTGTATCTGAGCACGCAGTTTTCCGAACGGACGCACACCACCGAACGCTTGCTGGAGTTGTGCGCGCAGCGGCTCGCTTACTGATGATAGAGGTGGCAGGAGTCCCGCACCGTGCCGGATCGCGCGAAGCGTTTGGAGTGCGGCCATCTTGCTCCGCTTTTTCGCCCAGCACCATGAGACAGCGGCAGCAAGCTCGCCGCACTCCAAACGCTTCGCGCCTTCCCACGCACTGAAGCAACTCGCAGCTTGCGCCTCAAAACCGCCATCGGTGCCAGCTCCGAGCCAATTTTCGGAACCCCATATTTGTGGGTGAGCAGGAGCCGCGGAGGAGGGAGAGTGTCCGCCTTCGCCTGACTCCGGCGCAGCAAGCCAGGTTGAGAGGGAAAAGCCGCGCGGCCATTGTCCAACTCCACGATCAGCGCTTCCACCCTACCCCACCCATGAACCGCAGAGCGCGGGGCTGTGACCCGCAGCGGCAACGAATTGGTGGCGACGTTGAAGCAGGCGGTCGTCGCCCAGCAACCGAACGCGCTGCGGGTCACAGCCCCGCGCTTCGCGGTCAGGTTCAGGGAAAAGGCATTCGTTACTTCGCCTCCACCGTCACGAACCCCACGTCCATGTACTGCCCGCCGTCGGTTTGGTGGCATTGGACGGCGATCAGGTTTTTGCCGGGCTTCAGCGCGGCTTGCCCCTTCGAGTCGAGCGCCAGATTGAAGTACTCGCTCACGTAACCGCGCGAACGCGCCGCCGATGCGCCGTTGATGAAGACCCGCGCATCCTCGTCGTGATGAATCCACAGCTCCAGATTCTTCAGCTTGTCCGCCGGAATCTCCACCTCGCGCCGCATCCAGATATCCGGCGTGTTCCAAACCGTGCCGATGACCGCGCCCGGCGTGCCTGCCGTGCCGAAGCCGCTCTTGCCTTCCTTCCACGCGGAATCGTCGAAGCCCGGTTTCGCCCAATCCTCCGCGGGCTTCTCCGTGGTGTAACGCCACGTGGCCGGCGCGGTGTCGGCGGCGGGCACGACTGTCGAGATCTTCGGCAGCGGCGGAATCGGCGCCCAGCCGGAGGCTTTGGTTTTGTCGCGGCTCGCCCACTTCTTCCAGACGGCTTTGTCGTAAAGCATCTGCGCGAACACGCCGCCCACCACGGGCCGCGCAGTGAAGCCGACTTTCTTCGCGGTCTTGGTCTCGTACCAATCCGTCATCGGCGAGCGCTGCGGGGTTTCGTTCAGGAACTTGTAAATCGGATCAACTAACGCCTCGAAGTCCGCGCGGTTTTGCGTGAGCGTCGCGGTCCAGGTGATCCAATCGAGCTTCGTGTAGTCCTTGCGATTGTCCAGCGGCAGGCCGTAGGTGTTCTGCGTCCTGCGGTAGAACTCCATCTCCTTGCGTGCGACTTCGGCGGGGAAAAGATTCAAGTCGAGGATGCGATCCCAGATCAAATTGTATTTCTGACTCCATGTGCCGGGCCGATCGAACGCGAGCCGGAAATGATCGCCGTCGGCGGCTTCCTTCGCCCAGCGGGCGGCGAACTCCTTGGCGAGCTGGGAATACTCCGCCGCCTTCGCCTTGTCGCCGCGCAGGTCGCATAGCTTGCCGAACGCGCCGAGACCGACGATCGCCTTCGCGCTCAGGTTCACGTTGTGCGCGAGGTGACCGGCGAAGTCGTCGGTGCAAAGCTGGTTCTCGGGATCAAAGCCCTTGGCCTTGAGATACTCGGCCCATTGCGAAAGTGTCGCCCAGTAGAGGCCGGCGAAATCGGCGTTGCCCTCCATCTGCGCAATCGCGCCGAACAGGATGAGCAAGTTGCCGCTCTCCTCGACGGGCATCTGGTCGCGCTCATTGCGCTCGCCGCCGCCATAGACCTGGCCGTTGGCGTGCGGGTACGTGCCGAGATCGTGCGGCGCGAAGGGAAACTTCCAGCGCTCGCTCGCCGCGTAATTCATGAACGGCACGAGGAACGACTTGGCCAGCGTCGGCCCGAACAGCAGGAACTGCGGCGACATCGGATAAAACACGTCGCTCGTGCCGATGCAGCCGTTGGAATGGTTCTCCTTGCAGAACTGGAGCGGCTGACCGTTGGCGTCGGCGACGAACTTGCCCGCGGCGAAACACTGGCGATACGCAAGCGCCGCGAGCCGGGCGTATTGCTCGCCGCCGGCCTGGCGCAAATCCGCCATCAACTCGGCGTCGAATTGCTCGCAGCGTTTCTTTCGGTTCTGATAATCTTGGGCTGCGTCGAGAACCAGAGAACTTCCGGAAGCGTGAAAAGTATCGACGGTTCCTTTCTTCCAATATGCCGGCAGGTTCTTTTTGAAATACTGGATCGAATATCGGTCGTCGTACCCGATCACAATCGTTCTCGCATCGGTCCCAACGAGCTGCCAGCTCGATGCGATTGCGAAACCTGGCAGTCCATCATCCGCTCGTCGTGGCTGCTTCCACTTCGGTCTGATGTACATTCCCTCGGACGTCAGTCGTGCATCGGGAACCTTCAAGTCGGCCCAATCGGGTTCGATTACGTTATCAGTTGTGAACCAGCGTCGAGCCTTGGCCAACGAACCGACGAATACTTCCGAGTCTCGATGACCGATTGGTTCACTCACCAGTAGTTCGCCCCAATCAATCCGTAGGTCGTCTCCTTTCTTTTCCAAAATCGGTTGCTCCACAGACTGAAGGCGATGGATTGGCAAGCCATACCAGACATCGGGTGCATACGAGGTTTCTTGAGATGGTTGATTAACCACAATCTCCGCCGCGCAATCGAAGTAAATATCCATCGCATGTTTCTTGCCGTCCGATGCGGCTGTTTCCCACGTGACGTAACAAATCGGTTGCGAGAGCCATTCGATTTTCTCCGGCAACGCCGGCGTCATGAACGTGAGCGTCAGCCGCACGCCTTCGCCCTCGAACGTGTAAATCGTCCGCGTCGGCAGCACTTCGAGATTCGTTTGCGGCAGCGCGGGCACGTCGGCGGGTTCTTTGCCCATCACGCGAAACGCCTTGCCGTCAATCCGCACCAGACTCGTGAGCCGATGCGGCTTGCCGGTCCAGTGGACGGTGTCCGCGTCGGTCAGTTTGTCCGCCGGCGACCAGATGCTGAAATACGGATCGCACGCCACCAGCGGCACGGCGGGCGGGCGCAGCGGCGGGAGCTTTTGCTCCGCGCCCATCAGCGCGACCTGACTCACCAGTCCCCAGGCCAGGAGAAGTTTGGTGAGCGGAGCGAAGGCGCGGAATTGTTGGGGGCAGCGACGCAGACGCGCTGGAGTTGAATCGGCTAAGGGCAAAGATGTTTTCATAAATCGGACCTTTCGCCGACAACTCTTGAACGGGCCCAGCGGCAATGCAAGCAAATGAAATCAGAATGCAGGAGCGCAGCGTTTGACCGCGATTGGTCCGCTTGCCACCAGCCGCGGGGCCCTGATTCACGTCACTTCGACTTCCCAGCATTCCGGCTCCGACCGACTGCGACTCTCGACCGACGGCTTCGCATTGGGGGTGTCGCCGCGGCACGGCTACTTTCCGGTTCTTGGTAATTGGCAACGACAGGGACCGCAATAGCCTCCACCTCTTCAATCGGTTTTCTAGCGCGACAAAATCCTAGCGCCTAATTCCCGGGCAGTCCGCAGGTTAACCGAAGCAACAGGCCGAAGGCTCATGGCTGCACGACCCGATAGAAGCGATACGGATAAACCGGGGCCGAATCCACAAAGACTCCTGGGTTCGTGGAAAAGACATTCGTGACCACAGGCAACCACGTCGTCAAATTCGACGAACGTTCCAGGATTGTGGGAATGCCGGTTTGTCCGAGCACTTCCATCTGAAAACTGCCGCTGGCAAGTTTCCTAGGGTTCTGCAGCAGGAGAGTATTGGCCTGCCATTCGAGGTTTAGACTCCAACTGGAAATACTGCCAGCATCAAACGTGATCCCATCGAATACATACAGCTTCCAAGGGCCGTTGGGATTGGTGCCGATAAACGCCGAAAGATTGGTGAAGTAAGGCCCGGCGGCAGGTGGCGGCATATTGGCGGAAAACGCCGGCTGATTATCCGTCGGCAGGTAGGTGCCAGACTCGATCAGATCGTATTGCGGCAAGCCGCTGGCAGCAGCGTCCGAGAATATGAGATCTACAGGGGCGGGCAAAGCCCCTGCGCCACCGGTGCCCGCCATCAACTTGACTTGACGGCCATCCGGGCTGACCAACACTAGGATCACGTCGTAGGGGAAGGCGTGCATGAATCCGAAAATGCCCACGGTGAGATTCTGAACCGTCCCGACCAAGCATTGCGGGGTGATCACCGAGCCGTAGGGAACCGCCGGACCGGATTCGTTGATGACGATGCCAGTCGAATTGGTGTAGGAGGCCGGACTTGCACCGGGGGCCGGCAGCACGACCAGCGTGGCGCTATTGGTCACTGCCGCGCAAATGGTCCGGACTTCGACCGCGTAAACCCCGGCGCTGGACGCCCCCAGATTTGGCAACACCAGCGAGTTATTGGTCTGAAGCGCAATCAATTGGCCGTTGAAGCTCCAAGCATAAGTGATCGGCTCGGGGGAACTGGCAAGGGTTTGCAAAACCACCGACTGACCTTGGCAGACACTTTGGCTGGCCAACGGAGTGGCGCTCAACAGGCCCGAACAGCCCAGCACCACCACGCGCTGCTGACAGGAATTGGTGTTGCCGCGCGCATCAGTCACCGTCCAGCGCACAATGTTAGTACCCATCGGGAAAATCACGGGCGCGTTGTTTGACACGCTGATCACCCCGCAATTGCCCGAAGTGACCGGGGTGCCAAGCGCGAGATTGGTCACGGCGCTCCCCCCGAACGGAACGTTGGTAGTAATGTCGGCTGGGCAAATGATGACCGGGATCGGTTGGTCCAGCACCGTCACGGTGAAATTACATTGGCTAAGGTTACCACTGCTGTCAGTCGCTTGGTTGGTAACAATGGTGGTGCCGACCGGGAACGTGCTCCCGCTCGCCGGGCGGCTCACCAGATTCGTCACGCTGCAATTATCCGTCGCGCTGACCACGAACGTCACGTTGCTCCGGCTGCACCGGCCCGAGTCAGCGGTGAACACCAGATTGCTCGGACAAGTGACCACGGGGGGTTGATTGTCCGTCACCGTCACCGTGAAGGTGCAACGACTCAGGTTCCCGCTCGCGTCGGTTGCCGTGTTGGTAACGGTCGTGGTGCCGACCGGGAACGTGCTCCCACTCGCCGGGCGGCTCACCAGATTCGTCACGCTGCAATTATCCGCCGCGCTGACCACGAACGTCACGTTGCTCCGGCTGCACCGGCCCGAGTCAGCGGTGAACACCAGATTGCTCGGACAAGTGACCACGGGAGTTTGATTGTCCGTCACCGTCACCGTGAAGGTGCAACGGCTCAGGTTGCCACCGGCGTCCGTCGCCGTGTTCGTCACCGTCGTCACCCCGACCGGGAACGTGCTCCCGCTCGCCGGAGTGCTCACTAGATTCGTCACCCCACAATCATCTGTCGCGCTGGCCGTGAAGGTCACGTTGCTCCGGCTGCAGCGGCCCACGTCGGCCGTCAACACCAGGTTACTCGAACAAGTGATCACCGGATTCTGATTGTCCGTCACCGTCACCGTAAAGGAGCAACTGCTTGTGTTGCCGCTGGCGTCGGTCGCCGTGCTCGACACCGTCGTCACCCCGACCGGGAACGTGCTCCCGCTCGCTGGAGTGCTCACTAGATTCGTCACGCTGCAATTATCCATCGCGCTGACCGTGAAGGTCACGTTGCTCCGACTGCAGCGACCCGCGTCGGCCGTCACCACCAGATTGCTCGGGCAGACGATAGTTGGCGCACCCGTATCCCGCACGACCACTCTTTGCACGCAACTGCTCATATTGCCGCTCGTGTCGGTCACCGTCCACGTCACCAAATATATTCCCACCCAAAAGTCCCCAGCGCCCGAGGCATTATTCGTCACGCTAGCGACCGCGCAGTTATCACTGGTCACGGCGGTGCCGAGATCTAAGTCCGCCGCGTTGCAACCGGAGCGGAGCGAAACAACCGTGTCTGCCGGACAGACAATCGTGGGCGCGGTCGTGTCGCGCACAATCACCCGTTGCACGCAGCGGTTGGGGTTCCCGCTGCTGTCGGTCACGGTCCAAGTCACCAGGTTCGTCCCCAGCGGGAAACTCGCCGGCGCGTTGTTGGTCACTGATCCCACCGCGCAATTGTCGCTCGTGAACGGAGTGCCGAGATTCACGTTCGTCGCATTGCAACCGGAGTTCGCCGACACCACCACGTCCACCGGACAGGTGATCACCGGGCTTTGATTGTCCGTCACCGTCACCGTGAATGTGCAACGGCTCAGGTTGCCGCTCGCGTCCGTCGCCGTGTTCGTCACCGTCGTCACCCCGACCAGGAACGTGCTCCCGCTCGCCGGACTGCTCACCGGATTCGTCACGCTGCAATTATCCGCCGCGCTCACCGTAAAGGTCACGTTGCTGCGGCTGCAGCGGCCCGCGTCCGCCGTTAATACTAGGTTGCTCGGGCAGTTGATGGTCGGCGCAGTCGTGTCCCGCACAACCACAAGCTGCACGCAACTGTTCGTGTTCCCGCTCGTGTCGGTCACCGTCCACGTCACGAAATTCGTTCCTACCCCAAAGCTGCCGCCCCCACCGCCCACCACCAACTGCACGCGATAGAAGCGTTGCGCCCCCGCGGCCACCGCGTTGGTCTGGCTCGTCGTCGCGCCCACCGCCGTCACATCCCCCGCCACCACATTCCAGACCGGCGCCGTGAGGCTGTCCTTGTAAGACAGGCGATAAGTCAGCCCAACTTGGGAGGCCCAAGTCACGGTCGCCACCCCCCCCGAGATCCGCACCGAAGTGATGGGGACATCTGGGCCCGCAACCGGAAGACTCCCAGAGGCTGGGGCATTGTTCGTGACGCTGGCCACCGCGCAGTTGTCGCTCGTCGTAGGTGTCCCGAGGCTTACATTCGTCGCGACGCATCCGGAATTCGCCGACACCGTCACCTCCGGCGGGCAACTGATCGTCGGCGGCAGCGTGTCTATCACCGTGATCCTCTGACTGCGATTCGTGCTGTTGCCGCAACCATCAATGGCCGTCCACGTCCGCGTGATGATATTCGTGTAACCGACCGTGTTCGTCACCGTCACCACCGTCGGGGTGATCACGCCCTGGCACACATCAGCGAAGACCGGCGCGCTGAACACCAGCGTCGTCCCGCATTGGTTCGTCGCGTCTGCGCCTTGCGTCGTCGTCACCGCCGGCGCCGTCGTGTCGCGGGTGGCGATCGTCTGCGCGCAGGTGTTGCTGTTCCCGCATTGATCCGCCGCGCTCCACGTCCGCGTCGCCACAAACGTGTTCCCGCAAGTCAGGTTCGTCACCGTCGAAAGCACCGTCAGCGT
>CAIKLQ010000427.1 GCA_903828255.1 uncultured Verrucomicrobiota bacterium | reverse complement strand
TCCCAAGTCAAATCCCAAGCTCTGTCAGGCGTTAGCGCGTTTTCATCTGCGACCTCGGTTTGGGCCTCGCGGTTCTCGTTCCCGTCATTTTCCACTCGCCCCCGCCTTTGCCGCTTGAGTTTGCGCAACTGATCCACAACTTTGTTGTGGGCCACACGGAACAGCCACGTCTTGAAACTGCTTCGAGCGGGCGCGTATTGATACTGCGGCAGGCTGCGGGCGAGGCCGATCACGATCTCCTGAACCACGTCCGCGGCATCTGCGTCACTCAACCCATGTTTGAGGGCGTGACGGTAAAGAACCGGGTGGTAGCTCAGGTAAAACTCCTCCCAACCGCGGTGCCAGGACTTGCTGTCATCGTGGTTGCGCAATCGCGCGAGCAAGCTCGGTCGCGTGGGCAGTAGTAGTTCGTCCCCGGGCGGCGGCGCGGTATGCGGTGATGATTCCATACGCCCATTCTATCGTCGGCCTAACGAATTTCTAGCACACGAAGTTTGCGGAAAATGCTCCCGGCTCTTGATCGGTGGCATTTTAACCGATTCCTGTGGAAAGGCTCAGGTTTCCCCCGGCCCGGTTTGGGTGCATTCGATAGGCGCGCGTGACATTCGTCAGCGGCTCGAAGTTCGCGTGCAAGAAATCCAAGGCGGAGACGATTGAACGAATGAATCGGTGCTATCTGTAAACCAAAATAACAACAAACTGGTGGTTTTGGACGCAGTCCAACGCAACCACCACAAGAAATAGCGGAAAGAAAAAATTGAAAACAAAACAATTCAGTCGCGGTTCTTCTAGTCTGGCAGTCATGTTGATTGCTGTTTTCTCGCTTATGTCGGCGAGGGCGGCGCTGCTTCCTGCCTCCAGACTTAGCGGCCCGGCAAATGGGGTGGCGGGTATCTCCACGCCGCCGCCGACGAACGGATCTGTCCAAATGTGCTTTCAGGACAGCCGCACGGGGGTGGGGGTTGTGCCGGATATGGTGCTCGTGGACGACGCGAATGTCGCTAAACAGGTGGACGCGTCCGGGCGATTAAGGCTGGATGTTCCCCCGGGCGAGCACCGTATATTGATCAGCGCCAAGGGCTACCAAGACCTTGGCACGCGCCAGACCGGATTGGCCGGTAACGCCAGCAAGAGCATTATCCTGCTCGATCCCACCGCGTCTCCGGCGGAACCAGCCGCCGGTCCACTGGGAGCAATGGGCGAGACGCCGAGGGTCGCGGCAATTAGGGCATACGTAGTTGATGATGAAACGGGCCAGCCGTTAGCGGGAGCGGCGATAACGGTGGTGGGGACGAACGCCACAGTCACGGATGAAACTGGTTTCTTTACCCTCGCCGTTCCGGTCCGTGATGGCGCGCCCAGGGTAAATACCCCGTGCCGCCTCGCTGCAAATTCAGAATCCATCACCGACAACCAAAAATTATGAAACGAAAACTAGCCCTGTTCAGCGCAACCTTCTGCACGTTGATTGCTTCAACCAGTTTCGTGCGAGCACAAATGCACTACCCGCCCACCTTGATAAATGAGTTCGGCGGGCAACCGATTTCCGCCGCCACGACCAAATGCGCCATATTGATTCACGGTTGGAACCCGGGTGCCAACCCCAACCCTTACACTGGCCTTGAGTGGTCGAGCCTCCTGGGCAGTCTGAAGGCGAGGCTCAGCGGCTCTGGTTGGGGCGTTGTGGCTTACGACTGGCATGAGGATGCGGCGACCGGAGGCGTTTTCACGGGACTTTGGAATTTTGACTACGTTCATGCCAGCGCAGCAGCATTCAACGCAGATGCTCACGGTGTTAATCTAGCAATCCAATTGAAACAATTGTCCCCAAACCTTCGTGAAGTCCATTTCATCGCTCACAGTGCGGGTTCTTGGGCAGCAAGAGCAGCCGCAGAGCAATTGCTCCTGCTTAATCTTTACGTCGTTGTCCAAGTCACCCTTTTAGACCCATTTGTTCCCGATCCGGGTAATTGGCTTGGTGGCGGTTTTTCTGACAACGAAATGAATGGGATGCAATTCATCTCGGGAAATGACCGAATTCAGCGGTTGGAAAATTATTATGCGGATGATTCTCCAACTCACGGATGGAACGCATTGCCGGGGGGCACTTGGGCCGGTCCGACCTACTACACTCAAGAGCCATTTAGTTGGAGGAGTGGCATAGATATCAGTCAGGAAATTGATTGGGGTGCCATTGATATCAACCCGCCTCTTGTAAATGTGCCGTTTCCGCCGTATTTGCTTGTTCCTTCGGTAACATTTACTCCCAATTACGATTGGCACGCCGGCCCGATTCAGTTCTATTCGGATTGCATCCGCGCCAATTTGTCTCCTGGTTCCGTCCCGAGTGGGCTGCAAGGAGCCGGCTGCCCATTCGATTATCAGCAAATTGGATGGAAACGCAGCCTGTTTGCTTGGGAAGCGTTTCTTCCTCAAATCACGGTTCAACCGGCAAATCAATCAGCGCAGGCGGGGAGTTCCGCCTCGTTCAGCGTCACCGCAAGCCAAGCAACCGATATTGCATGGTATAAAGTCGGTGGCAATTGGGTTGGTGCAGGAGCAGTTTTGACTCTTAACAACGTGTCTGCCAGCAATGCGGGCTCCTACGTTGCGCGTCTTGGAAATGCCAATGGCCAAATCTACAGCCAACCGGCGGGCTTGACTGTGGGCGCCGCCGCCGCTCCCACCACCACCTCGGTTTCCCCGACGTCTCTGCCGACTTCGGCCTCGACGCAACTCATCAACATTTACGGCGCGAACTTCAAGGCGGCGGCGGACCCGAACGCCTCCTCGCTTATCTTCCGCGACCCGGCGAATAATCTTTACCTCCGCACGCCCATCTTCGTCAGTGCCAGCCAACTGCAATACAACATCACTGTCCAATCCGCAGTCGGGACGTGGTCGGTGACGGTGACGAACGCGGGGTTGCCCGCCTCCAATCCCCAAACTTTCACCGTTGTTACGCCGCCGCCCAACACCGGTTCGTTGGTCGTGAATCTTGCCCCGGACGCGGCCAATTCCGCTGGGGCGCAGTGGCAGGTGGACGGCGGCAGTTACCACAACTCCGGCGACACCGCCGCCGGGCTAACGCCCGGTTCACACTCGATCAGTTTCAAGACGGTTAGCGGTTACACCGCCCCGGCGAATGTCCCCGCCAATATCGTCGCTGGCCAGCAGACCGCCATCAACGCCACCTACGCTGTCGTTGTAGCCAGCACCTACACGCTCACGCTCAATTATGACGACGTGCAAGGCAGCGTTTCGGCCTCGCCGACCCCCAGCGGCAGCATTTACACCGCCGGGACCGCCGTCCAACTCACCGCCAGCGCGAATGTCGGCTACCACTTCACCAGTTGGAGCGGCGATGCCACTGGCACTGCCAACCCGACTACCATCACGATGGATGGCAACAAATCGGTGACAGCCAATTTCGCTTCCGGCGACCCGAACCTGGGCACTGTGGGGGTCACGATTTTACCACCGGCAGCGGCAGCGGCGGGAGTGAAGTGGGGGTGGAACGCGCATGATTTCCGTGACAGCGGCACAAGTTACACCACTTGGCCAGGCGGCTATTGGATCGTAATGCACACGGTGGACGGCTGGCTGGGACCAGCCATGCAACCCATAACGGTGACGGCGGGCCAAACGTTGACTTACACGGTCACCTTCACGCCCGACACGACCCCGGGCCTGTTGACGGTCACGCTCTCGCCCCCCAGCGCCGCAGCAGCGGGCGCATGGCATGTCAACGGCGGCGCCGCTCAGGCCAGTGGCGCCACCGTCCCCCTGCCGCCCGGCGCGAATTACTCCCTCACGTTTGATCCCGTTCCCGGCTGGATCGCGCCTGCCACCCGAACCGTAAGTGTCCCCCGTGGACAGACGACATTTGTCAGTGCCAACTACTCGCCGCCCGTCGGCCAGCCGGTGGTTGCGGCGGTTCACCCAAGCATCGGCCCGCTGGAAGGCACGCTGGTGACGATTGAAGGAGTCAACTTCACAGCGCCGGCAACAGTACTGATTGGCGGCCATGCGGCGACCAACACCACGGTTCTCAGTGCCACGCAAATCTCCTGCTACGCGCCGTCCAACTCGGCCTTCGGAACAGTGCCGGTCGTGGTGCAAACCGCCAGCGGCAGCGCCACCAATTTGAACGGGTTCACGTATGCGCTGAGTTCAGGGAATGGGCTTGAGCGTGTGAATGCCGTTGGCGGCGGTGCCTTCGGCGTGGCTGTGCAAGGCAACTACGCGTACGTCGGCGAAGGAAATGCCTTCTTGGTGGTCAACATTGCCAACCCCGCAAGCCCTTTCCTCGTCGGGCGGCTGTTGCTGCCAGGCGGGGCCTGGAAAATCAAGGTCAGCGCATCCGGGCAATATGCTTATGTCGCGGCTCATGCGGCGGGATTATTGGTTGTGGATATCTCGAATCCAGCGGCCCCGCTGCTTAAAGGGGCCTTTGCCACCTCCACCAGCAGGACTTCGAGTTCTGCGTTTCTTGCTGGCCGCGCTTACGTAGCTGATGAAATTGCCGGGCTCCAGGTTTTCGACCTGGGAAACCCCACTGTGCCGGTACTGCTCTCCGCGACTAATCTTGGGGGATATGCATACGATGTTGAAGTCAAGGCTACTCCCAACGGCGTATTCGCCTACGTGTGCGTGGGCAAAAACTTGGTCATTTGCGATGTTTCCGATCCCTTGTTGCCAAGAATCCGCGGCCGACTTGCATTTAGCGATCTTGCTCGTGGCATTGCCGTTGTTGGAACCCGGGCGTTCGTTGCTGCACAGGCAGCCGGTTTGAACATGGTGGATGTTTCAAACCCAGATGCTCCGGTTTCACTTGGTCGTGACCTCAATAATGCGTATCCTTTGTCAGTGGCGGTCGCAAATAACCTTGTCTATGCTGGCTGTGCTTTTGAATTGACGATGGCGTTTCAAGTTTTCGATTACAGTGGTGGCAGCTTGAGCCTTGTAGGCAGCACTGGAGACTCCCCCAGCCAGTCCGGGGACTTGGTGGTTTCCGGTACGCGCGCCTACTGGGCCGTCGGAGACAAAGGCCTGCATGTTGTGGATGTTTCCGCCCCAACAGCCCCGCTCAGACTGGGCACTTTCTCGGATGCGGGACTCGAGGGCCACTATTATTCGGTCGGCACTTCCGGAAATCTGCTTTGTGCTTCTGTGAATGCCAATTTCAAAGTCTTTGACGTCGCGACCCCAAATTCGCCAGTGCTGCGGGGACAACTAACTGGTATCGGCGGCTACCAAATGGTGGTGAGAAATGGTGTCGCCTACACATTGGGCAGTATTATCAGCCTGACCAATCCCGCCTCCCCTCAAGTTGTTTTCACCATTCCTAGCGGTGTCTTGAGTGGCTATGGCATGGGTTTGGTCGGAAACACGCTTTGCATTGCGGGTGATACGACTGTAAGTGGAACGTTGCGCCTCGTTACTATGGATGTTACCGATCCAGCGCATCCGGTTATTCGTGGCACGAATGACTTCAAGCCATTCGATAGCGTCACATGTTTCGCGGCGGCCGGGAGCAATGCAGTCGTCGGGGTGAGGAACGGCAGCAATACTAATCGGCTAAAGGTATTCGACATATCCAATCCGAAGTCCCCCCTTGAGCGCGGGAGCGTAGCGATGCGCACAAATATATCGCGTTTTTACGCTCGGTTGTCAGCGGATACTAAATACGCCTATGTAGTGGATTTAGATAACAATGCCATGCTACACATTTTCAACCTAACCAATCCAGCCAACCCAACGCTTGTGACTAATTTTGCGCTTGGGACTGGTTCTGGACAGTCTCTTGAATTGCGTGGGAACGAACTCTTCGTTGGCACTTACAAACGTATTCATGTTTTTGATGTTTCAAATCCGACAAGGCCGCTTCTAACAAGGCATTACGCAATGGACGCCGAGGGGGTTACGCTATCCAGCAATGATAGCGGGATTGTTTATGTGGCCGGTGGTTGGGAAGGGCTGGTTGTGCTACGGGAAACCGACCGGGAGCCGCCCGTGGTCCTCATAACCAATCCGACCTTTTCCCCGGTCGCCACGAACACCACTGGCCTGCTAAATCTGGGAGGCGTGGCCTCAGATAACAGCGCTTTGGCAAGACTCACCTGGTCGAACAACCGCGGTGGCGGCGGGGAACTTGCCGGCACGGGAGATTGGTTCGTCAATGGCATCGCGCTCCTTCCGGGCACGAACCTCCTCACTGTTACCGGCTTCGACCTGACGGGAAACAGCGGCGCGGATACGCTGACGGTCATTTTCCAGCCGCCGGCCCAAAGTCAGACCATCACCTTCCCGGCTTTGGCGGACAGAACTTTTGGCAACCCGCCGATGCCGCTCGTGGCCGCAGCCAGTTCCGGTTTGCCCGTCACGTTCAACGTCATTTCCGGCCCGGCCAGCATCTCGAATAGTGTCCTCACCTTGACCGGCGCGGGCGCGGTCACGGTGGAAGCCAGCCAGGCCGGAAACATTTCATTCAATCCCGCCCCGCCGGTGGACGTGAGTTTCAACGTGGCGCGGGCGAATCAATCCATTGCCATTGCGCCCATTCCCTCACGTTCGGCGGGCGATGCGCCGTTCGCGCTTATCGCCATGGCAAGTTCCGGGCTGCCCGTGTCGTTCAACGTCATCTCCGGGCCGGCCATCAGCAGCAGCAATGTGGTGACGCTGCTGGGCGGCGGCACGGTCACGGTGGTCGCCTGGCAGCCGGGCAACTCGAATTACAACGCGGCGGCGACGGTGCAGCAGAGTTTCACCGTCAGCAAAATCCCGCAGACGATCACCTTCGGCGCGTTG
>CAIKLQ010000426.1 GCA_903828255.1 uncultured Verrucomicrobiota bacterium | reverse complement strand
CTGTTCCCCAAGATCAGGTGGCCCTGGATACCGCTGCTGTTACCCAACAGCGAGACACTGTCATTGAACATGAGCGTGAGCTCGACGCTCGCAATTGAGGTGTCCGCCAGACCACTGACCACATGCTCAATGGACAGTGTGTCGCCCCCTTGCGGAATGGCTCCGGCATCCGTGTAATTAAACGTGTAAATGGCGGCCGGTGCCGAGAGGCTTAACCCCAAGGCGCAGAGCGTTGCAATGACCGTCGTTTTCATACCTTGGTTAGTCATAAATAAGTTCATGGGTTTTGTCGGCGCAGAGGGTTAAGGGGCGTGGACGGCGAACCGATAAAAGCGCGGGCCAGCGCCCGCGGTGGCGTCGGTGTAGGTCAGCATCCCATTGGCGACCGCCGTCACCGGCCCCAACGTGCCGGCAATGGTCGCGAAGTTGGAGGTGGCCGAGTATTGAATATCGTAGGCGTGGCCGGGGATGCCGTAGCCGCGCAAAGTCACCGTCCCGCTGTTCCCGGAAATGGCGGTGAAGGCACTCGTCGCCTGGCCAAGCCGCACGGTCACGGTGGCCGTGCAGGGCGTGGTGAGCGCCCCATCGCTGATCGTGTAGGTGAACTGGTCGGTGCCGACGTAATCCGTCGCCGGGGTGTAGGTAATCGTGTCTAAACTCAACACCACCGTCCCATGTAGGCTGGGACTGGTGACACTGCTGACACTCAACGCGTCGCCATCCACGTCCGCGTCCAGACTGGAGAGCACGGTGGCGTTGACGCGCAAGGGAGTGTTGATCGTCGCTCCCAGGTAATGCGCCCCGGCGGTGGGCGCATGGTTGCCCGCCGCCGGCGTGATGACTTGGGTGATGCTGTTCGTGCTGCCGAGGTAATTGGCGTCGCCGGGATATTCAGCCCGGATGACATGGCTGCCCGCCGCCAGCGCACTGCTGCTGAACGTCGCCACCCCACCGCTCAACGTGCCTGTGCTCAAGGTGGTCGCGCCCTCCTTGAAGGCCACCGCGCCACTGGCCGCGCCCGGCGAAACAGTGGCAGTCAGCGTGATGCTGGCACCGGAGGTCGCGGGATTGGCCGAGGAGCCGAGCGTCGTCGTCGTCGGGGCCGGCGATAGCTGGGCGAGATAGGTTGAGACCTGCCCCCCCGCCGTGGCGAAACTCCCGCCCGCGTAGAGCGTGCCGTCCGACGCTACCGCCAAGACACTGACCGCGGTATCCATCCCCGAACCGAGGGCTGACCAGGCGCTGCCGGTCCACATCGCAATGCGGTTGGCGCCAGTCCCGCCCGCCGTGGTGAAATCCCCGCCCGCGTAGAGCGTGCCGTCCGGCGCTACCGCCAGGGCATTGACACTGCCACCTACCCCTGAACCGAGGGCGGACCAGGCGCTGCCGCTCCATTTCGCAATGCGGTTGGCGGTAACGAGGGGCGGCTCCACGTTGATGGCGAAAGTGAAACCCCCGCCCGCGTAGAGCGTGCCGTCCGACGCTACCGCCAAGACACTGACCGCGGTATCCATCCCCGAACCGAGGGCGGACCAAGCGGCCGGGCTGCCGCTCCATTTCGCAATGAAGTTGGCGCTCCCCCCGCCCGCCGTGGTGAACCACCCGCCCGCGTAGAGAGTGCCGTTCGTCGCTACCGCCAGCGCCGTGGCCCGGTCGTTCACCCCTGAACCGAGGGCTGACCAGGCGCTGCCGCTCCATTTCGCAATGTGGTTGGCGGACACCCCGCCCGCCGTGGTGAAGTGACCGCCCGCGTAGAGCGTGCCGTCCGTCGCTACCGCCAGGGCACTGACACCGCTATTGACACCGTTACCTGCCCCCGAACCGAGGGCGGACCAAGCGGCCGGGCTGCCGCTCCATTTCGCAATGTAGTTGGCGGCAGTCCCGCCCGCCGTGGTGAAATCCCCGCCCGCGTAGAGCGTGCCGTCCGACGCTACCGCCAGGGCATCGACTTTGCCGTCCATCCCCGAATCAAGGGCGGACCAGGCGCTGCCATCCCATTGCGCAATATTATTGGCGGCAGTCCCGCCCGCCGTGCTGAAACCCCCGCCCGCGTAGAGCGTGGTGCCGGACACCGCCACCGCATTGACGACGCCGTTCACCCCCTTGTCCAGACCGAGGGCCGACCAGGTGCTGTCGCTCCAGCTCGCAATGCGACTGGCGGCAGTCCCGCCCCCCGTGGTGAAATCCCCGCCCGCGTAGAGCGTGCCGTCCGACGCTACCGCCAGGGCACTGACACCGCTATTGACACCGTTACCTGCCCCCGAACCGAGGGCGGACCAGATGCTGCCGTTCCATTTCGCGATGTAATTGGCGGCAGCCTCGCCCGCCGTGGCGAAATTCCCGCCCGCGTAGAGCGTGCCGTCCGACGCTACCGCCAAGACACTGACCGCGGTATCCATCCCCGAACCGAGGGCGGACCAAGCGGCCGGGCTGCCGCTCCATTTCGCAATGTAGTTGGCGCTCCCCCCGCCCGCCGTGGTGAACCACCCGCCCGCGTAGAGAGTGCCGTTCGGCGCCACCGCCAGCGCATTGACCTGGCCATCCATCATATCGGGACCGAGGGCCGACCAGGCGCTGTCGTCCCATTTCGCGATGTAATTGGCGGGCACCACGCCCGCCTTGGTGAACTGCCCGCCCGCGTAGAGCGTGCCGCTCGCCGCTACCGCCAGCGCATAGACAGTGCCAGGAACATCAACAGTCTCGCAAACCTGGTAGCAGTCAGGATATTCAGGATCATCGCATACATCTGTGCATTGCTCTTCGGAGTCCATCACCCCATTGCCGAGTGACTGCCAGGCGTTGCCGTTCCACATCGCAATGCTATTGGCGAAGTACTCGCCCGCCTGGGTGAACTGCCCGCCGGCGTAGAGCGTGCCGTCCGACGCTACCGCCAGCGCACGGACCGCGTCGTCCATCCCCATGCCGAGGGCCGACCAGGTGCTGTCGCTCCAGCTCGCAATGCGACTGGCGGCAGTTCCGCCCGCCGTGGTGAAAGCCCCGCCCGCGTAGAGCGTGGTGCCGGACTCGGACTCGGCCACCGCCAGCGCATAGACCGGGCCGGCTATCCCCGAGCCGAGGGCGGACCAGGCGGTGCCGTTCCATTTGGCAATGTTGTTCGCCACCGTCATGCCAACTACCGTGAAAGTTCCGCCCACATACAGATTGCCGCTACCGTCCACCGCGGTGGCGCTAACCGTGCCATTCGCCCCCGGCAGCACACCCATGCTCACCCAGTTGGCGTCACTGAAGGTGGGGTCAACGCGCACGGGATAGACGGCTCCCGCATCCGCCACCAGCACGGCCAGCCGGGCCGGGGACGGCACGACCAATTTCGCCGCCAATTCCCGCCCCGTGGCGTCCGTCACGCGCAACCGGCTGTAGGCCAGTTTGCGTCCGGAGCCATCCAGCACCAGTTGCGCGCCCGTCGCCGCCGGCTCGGCCCGCGCACCGGTGAGCGCCAGTTCCACGCGTAAATCCCCGGTGCCGGCGGGCGGCGCGGCCACCACAAAATCCTGCCGCACGCCGTCCACGCTCACGGAGTATTCCTCCACCAATCCCGGCCGGACGAAGCGCGCCGTGGCGGCATCGCCGCTGACCGCGCCGCTCCGGGGCAACGCCGTCACCGCGCCACCCGCGCGGCCCAGCGCATCGGCGACCACCCGGAAGCGGCTTTCCCCGCCGGCGGCCGTGGAGTTAAGCCACAAGCCTTCGGCGGTCACCTCGCCTTCGAGTTTCTGGAAGGCGCAGCGCAGTTGGACCGCGCCGGACGGCGTGGCGGCAATGGTCAGACCAGCGCCGGAGTATTGGGCGGTGGCCTTGGCGCCGAGATCCGCCCAGGCGATGGCGGCGTTGGTGGCGTTAGGAAGCGCATTGCCCGAAGCGGCGCGGGCGGCGCAGGCGATGGCCAGCAACAGCGCGAGCCGAACGAGACTGGCGGCGGGTGTCAGGAACTTCGTTTTCATAAATATTCGGGCCGGATTCATTTTCAATTAACAATCCTCTTTTTATACTAGAGAAGCGGGTACCTGCATATACCCCGGGCGGGTGATTTTCAGGGTACCCCAGACGAAACTCAACTGCGTCTTTAAGTAGGTGCAACGCTCAGAGCCAGCCGCGCTGAGGCCTTTGCGGCCGCGGAGCTTCTCGTAGGGGTGCTTGACGTGGCGGTTCAGATTGCGGCTAGGATTGACCTGCCGCCCCAGGTGATCCGGGCGCGGCGGGTAGCGGGTTGTTTGCATGCCCGAGTTTTTGTTGTGCATGACGATTCAATTACCGAACGGATCCGAATTCTCGGGGATGGGCCAAGGGAGGGAAGCACGCTCGAAACCAGAGCTACTACGAACCTGCATTGCCAAATCAGAAGGGCGAGAACGGGTTGAGCTTATCCTGCCGGCTAAAGTCCGCTTTGACTTAAATCAAGTTTTCCGTAACCGGGGTCGCTCCTCACTCTTGCCACTCATTTGGGAGCGCCCCTGAAGGCGTTAACCCTAACCGGCGGCGGAGGTTCTGCTTCACCCGCCCCAGAAAATGGCGCGCGGCTGTCGCCGGGAGCGGAGCCAACAGTTGCGGCCCCCGGTAATAGCGGTCGAGCAGCAGCAGACGGTGCGCGGGTTGGGCTGATAATGCCTGCGTGGCCAGCACCATTTCCGATTCCCCCTGCGACCCCAAGGCCGCCGCCAGCGGGTGGTGACAGCCCAGTTCCAGCAGCACCGCGACGCCCCCCTTCGGGAACGCCGCCCGCCCCTGCCAGTTCAGCGTGACGCCGCCCGCGCCCACCTCTGGGACATTCCGGCCGGTGGTGGCGGTGGCAATGCTGGAATTTGCTTCCTGAGCGCTTCGCGGCCTAACTGGAGACCCGGGGCTGACGGCCACCGCGGGCCGGCCTTTGGCAGGCAGGCAGCGGCGGCTTCGACGGCAGCCCCGGGCCGGTTGCGGACAGGTGGGATTGCCCCGCATTTAGTCCTCACAACCTTCATGATGCCGTTTCGGCTTGCGCTTGTCCGCCGGGTTGATCTGGTAGGCGTTGCGGAAGTCGTCAAGGACGACTTGGGTGCTGCCGTTGGCCGTGAGGAAGAGATCCTTCGGCAACCTGCGGGTCGCGTAGGACCAACCCTTCG
>CAIKLQ010000425.1 GCA_903828255.1 uncultured Verrucomicrobiota bacterium | reverse complement strand
TTGCACCGCTTCCCGTTTGAACGTTTCCGCGAATTGTCGCCGGGGTTTGACAGAGTTTTCTTTGATGGATTTCATGTTACACGGTTTACCCAATTTTCTGTCCGCCAATTCGAGGCACCCTCAGCGTTTTCATCCGATACCTCGCTGGAAGCGCAACCAGCGCTGGGACATGGTGCAAGTTCGCCTGTCACGTTACGCATCCCGTGCCTGAATGGGACGCTATGACTACGCCAACCCTTGAATTTAGCTCTGTCGCTGTCAGCCAAAAACGTAGCGGCAAGGATCTCACCTTGCTCCTCGACGGCGAGTCTCACGCCATCTCGGTCCGCAAAGCACGCGAGATTTTCCGGCTGGCCACCAACCACCATCACCAGAATGCCGCAAATGCTCGATTGCATCCGGGGCGTGGTCAACCCGCGCGGCAAAATCATCCCCGTCATCGACCTCCGTCTCCGCTTTGGGTTCGTGGGCGCAGCCAGCACCAACCAAAACTTCATGGTTTCGGATCAAATCAAGAACCCCGCTGGGCAGAACCGGCGACGGGGTTGGTCATGGATGCCGTGGACGCAATCGCCCAGCTTGCCACCGCTGATATTGAGGAATCCCCAAGCTTCGGTGCCCGGGTGTCCCCCAAGTCGATCCTCGGCATGCCCAAAATCAAGGGCGACGTCAAAGCGCTGCTGGATATTGACAAGGTTATCGGAGGCGACACGGTGGCGTCGCTGGCCGCCAACCCGGCGCTTGCTCGTTAGCGCATGAGACGCAATCAAACTTTCACGGAAAACCAAGAATAGAAACCGCCCATTATGAAACTCGGAACCAAAATCATCGCCGGCTTCGCCGGTTTGATCGCCATCGCCATGCTGCTGGGCGGCACTGCCGTCTGGAAAATGTCCGTGGTCAAGGAAATTGCCAACTCGCTCGCTGACGACTTCATGCCGGCCACAGCGGCGGCCAACAATGTGGAGCGCGAAGCCCTCTCCACCATGTACGAAATGCGCGGCTACGCTTTCACCGAAGACACCAACTATCTCGCCAAGAGCATGGTCAATCTGGGCGATGTGAAGAAGGGGCTTCAGGAAGCCATGGCGCTGGCTACCAAAACGGTTGACGGGCATTTGACCTTCCTGCAGCAGGCCGCTGAGAAAGCCGAGACCAAGACCATCGAATACGAAGCGTTGGCCCACCAGACGGTGGCAATAACCGAGGCCTTGAAGAAAGATCGTGCGGCCATGGATGAAGCCGCTCAAGCCTACATGAAGGGATGTTCCGACTACCTGGGCATTCAAGCCAAGCGACTCCAAGAGGTCCTTACGGCTACGAATATCGCCGCTGCAGCGCAGTTGACTGAGGTGCAGGATCGCATAATGAAAATAGGGCTCGCTAACGACCTTATTGACCTCGGCAATGCCATCCGTATTGGCAATTTCAAGGCCCAGGCCACCCGCGATCCGCAGCTGTTCCGAGACACCCAGAAAAAATTTGAACAGTTGGACCCCAAACTCGATGAAATCAAAGCCATCACCAGGCAAGAAATCAATATGAAGCAGGTCGAGCTCTGCCGTGCGGCGGGCAAGGCCTCCAGCAACGCCATGACGAGCTTCCTGGCCAACTGGCTGGCGCGGGAGGAACTGGGACAGAAGCGCGGGGCCACCGCTGACGCCGTGCTGACGGAAGCCAAGAATACTTCCACCGGCAGCATGAACACTTCGGCGAAGAATTCCACCACCGCCGCCAGTTCCCTGACCACGGCATCCACGACGATGATCATCGGTTTGGTGGTGGCGGCATTGCTGGGCGTCACGTTGGCCGTCTTCATCACCCGCTCCATCACCAAACCCATCCGCCAGGTGGCCGACACGCTCAGCGCCGGGGCCGAACAAACCGCTGGGGCGGCCGGTCAGGTGTCCTCCGCGAGTCAGTCGCTGGCGGAAGGTGCGAGCGAACAAGCCGCCGCGCTGGAAGAAACGAGTTCCTCGCTGGAAGAGATGTCTAGCATGACCAAGCGCAACGCCGAGACCGCTGGGAAGGTCAAGGATCTCGGCAGCGAAGCTCGCAAGGCCGGCGATATCGGAGTGCAAGACATGTCGGCGCTGGTGACCGCCATGGATGCCATCAAGACCTCCAGCGCGGACATTGCCAAGATCATCAAGACGATTGACGAGATTGCGTTTCAGACGAACATCCTCGCGCTCAACGCCGCAGTGGAAGCGGCGCGGGCTGGTGAGGCGGGAGCAGGCTTTGCTGTGGTGGCCGATGAAGTTCGGAACTTGGCGCAACGCTGCGCGCAAGCCGCGAAGGAAACCGCCGGCAAGATCGAGGACGCGGTGCAAAAGAGCGCCCGCGGAGCCGAGATCAGCGCCAAGGTGGCCAAGAGCTTGGAAGAGATCGTGGGCAAGGCCCGGCAGGTGGATGAGATGGCAGGCGAAGTGGCGGCCGCTTCCCAGGAGCAAAGCCAGGGAATCACGCAGGTCAATACGGCCGTGACGCAGATGGACAAGGTCACGCAGAGCAACGCGGCGAACGCCGAGGAAAGCGCGGCGGCTGCGGAAGAACTCACGGCACAAGCCGAATCTTTGAAAGACGCGGTGGCGGAACTGTTGCGCTTGGTGGATGGCCAAGGGCGACAAGCCGGTGCGCCGACGACGATGACTGCGACCGCGCGCAATTCCGTCGCGAACCGCAGCGCCGCCAGGTCCAACAAGCCAGCCGTGGCGGCCCACGGTAACGGCAATGGTCATCATGCCGCGCCCGCGAGGGCGAAGCAGCTCACGTCCGCGTCGGCGACAGCACTGGCTGCCAGCCGTCATGCTGAAATCCCGATGGAAGGCGACTTCAAGGATTTCTGACTCCAACGAAATCTCCGCCGCCGCGAGGATCAGTTCCATTCAGGGACCGTTTCAATCAAAGCAACCAGCCCCGGCGCAACATGAATCCAAGACTCGCAGCCAGCGTTTCACTTGCAGTTCTGTTGAGTCTGCCTGGCGCGATGCCAGCCCAATCGAGTCAACCCGTTGCCACCGCGCCAGCCAAACCGGTCCCCAGCGCGGGCCTCGTGAACGACTGGCTGCGGGATTATTCTCCCGCTCTTGCGCCGTGGGACGTTGGCGGTGAAGTCCGCGCCCGTTATGAATTAAAGGAGAACGCCGGTGATGGCAGCAACGTCAACACGGATTTCTTAAAGGTTCTGGGCCCGGGCCAATTCAACGACAACGACTACTTCCTCCTCCGCACGAAAGTGCATCTGGGTTACACGCCCATCAACTGGCTCACGGCTTTCGTGGCCGGTCGGGACGCTTACAGCGACGGGGATCGGCGCAATCCCCCCAAGACGATGGAC
>CAIKLQ010000424.1 GCA_903828255.1 uncultured Verrucomicrobiota bacterium | reverse complement strand
GTGGTCAGCCCGAAAGGCGAGAAGATCAATGTGCGCTTGGAGCAAACCGGGCCGGGGCATTACGAGGCCAAGTTCGCGACCAAAGAAGTGGGCGCGTACCTGCTGAACCTGATGCAGATGGAAAACGGGAAAGCCGTCGCGGGGCAGACGGTCGGCGCCAGTTTGAATTACTCGCCGGAGTTCGCGGCGGGCGAGCCGAATCTGAATCTGCTCCGCCGCATCGCCGAGGCAGGCGGCGGCAAGGTGCTTGATCCCGATAATACGAACGACGAGCCATTCTCACATAACCGCATCAAGACGCACCAGCCGCGCGATTGGTGGGAGGGCTTGCTGAAGCTGGCGGTGATTCTGTTCGTGCTGGACGTGGGCGTGCGCCGGATTCAACTGGATCGCGAGGAGTGGCTCAAAGCCACCGCCACGCTGCGCAAGTGGATTTTCTTCTGGAGCGGCACGCCGCGTCCGGTGGAGTCAGAGGTGTCGCTGGCAAGCTTGCTGGCGAAACGCGGCGAGGTCCGCACGACGCGCACGGCGGCGGGCACGGAGCCGCGGGCAGAATTGTTCCGCCCGGAGCAACCGGGCGGCCCCATCGAATTGCCCACCGTTGGCGGGAGCGAAACAGCGCCTTCGGGCGAACGTCCGACAGTCGCACCGACGAAAATGGAGGACACGGAAAAACCCGTCGGCACCACGAGCCGTTTGCTGGAGGCAAAGAAGCGGGCGCAGAAGCGACGTGGCGAGTGAGATTGGACTGCGGTGGCAAGCGAAGCGCGACACCACCTTCCCCGCCCCGAAATCCACGGGGCATCCGCTTCCACAATGCTCCTCCAAAGTCAGGAACGCCGGGCGGTTGGAGCGGGCGGAGCACGAACGAAGACCTTCGCGCGCCGGGGTCTGGGTTCATGGAAATTCCCCCAGCCTTGGGAGATCGGCCCACTGATTCCTGGGCAACTACCACCAACTTTTTCACGGTGTCGCCGTCGCGCAGACTTCCAAGCTTGCTGGTTTGGGTGGCGGGGAAAACTTTTAGCCGAAACGCATAAAGAGGGGGGGCGATCCCAATTCCGGGCCGCCGAATCTTTTTGAGTTTTTTGGTTTCGGCTGCGCTGACGGTCTACCGCCGCCCAAACGGGCTGGACAATTGCCCTCCGCCCGCTAGCTTGCGGCCAGAAAATTTATGACTGATCCGCGTTACACCAAACTGGCTAAGCTCCTCGTTCACTACTCCACCAAGGTCAAGAAAGGCGACTGCGCGTTGCTCGACTTGATTGATGTGCCGGACGAATTCGGCATCGAACTCGTGCGGGCGGTGCGCGCCGCCGGCGGTACGCCGCTCGTGGAGGTGCGCCACACGCGCATGAGTCGCGAACTGCTGCTCGGCACGGACGAGAAACACGCCACGATCCTCCGCGACCTGGAACTGGCGCGGATGAAGAAGGTGCAGGTCTATATCGCCCTCCGCGGTGCGAGCAACATGAGCGAAAATTCCGACGTGCCGTCCGACCGGCTGTCGCTGTTCGCGCGGATCACGCGGCCCGTCCTGAATTATCGCGTCAACCAAACGCGCTGGTGCGTGTTGCGCTGGCCCACGCCGAGCATGGCGCAAAGCGCCGGCATGAGCACCGAGGCGTTCGAGAATCTTTACTTCGACGTCTGCACGATGGATTACGCCAAGATGGCCCGGGCGATGGGGCCGCTCCAGCGTCGGATGCAGCGCGCCGACCGCGTTCACCTCAAGTCGCCGGGCACCGATCTCGCGTTCAGCATCAAAGGCATTGGCGCGAAGGTGTGCAAGGGCGACCGCAACATTCCCGACGGCGAAGTTTATTCCTGTCCGGTGAAGGATTCCGTGAATGGCGTCATTGCGTTCAACACCCCGACCATTTACTCCGGCACGAAATTCGAGAACGTCCGGCTGGAGTTTAAGGACGGCAAGGTGGTTAGCGCCACGGCGAACAACACCAAGCGGTTGAATGAAATCCTCGATACCGACGCGGGCGCGCGGTACGTGGGCGAGTTCTCGCTCGGCTTCAATCCCTACATCCAGAATCCGATGTGCGACATCTTGTTCGATGAGAAGATCGCCGGCTCGTTCCATTTCACGCCCGGCCAGGCCTATGAGGATTGCGACAACGGCAATCGCAGCGCGGTGCATTGGGACATGGTGCTGATCCAGCGCAAGGAATGGGGCGGCGGCGAAATTTGGTTCGACGGCGAGTTAATCCGCAAAGACGGCATCTTCCTGCCGAAAGATTTGAGGCCGCTGAATCCGGAGAATTTGAAGTAGAGTTGAGCGGGGCAAGTTGCTGCTTGGCCTGATCGCATCACGCGGCCGTCACCGACACAACTCGGCATACAAAAGCGCCTTGTTGTGGTGTCTATGGATTGATATGCGAAAAACTTTGTTTACGGCGGCTCTGGCCATGTTTGGTTTGACTTTGACCTTATGTTGCGTCGTTGCTGGAGATACGAACGATCCCAGCAGCTACAATAAGGAAATCCGACTGAATCCAACCAAAGTGGAGACGTACATCGACCGGGGCAGCGCTTACATGCGGAAGCGCGACTGGAAGGAGGCGATCAAAGATTTTAGCGAGGCCGTCCGGCTCAGCCCCAACAATGCCTTGCCTTGCGAATGGCGGGGCGGTGCCTACTTTATGAACGACGATCTGGACAAGGCGATTAATGACTTCAGCCAGGCAATCCGACTTAATCCGACAAATGCGGCGACGTTTTCAAATCGTGGAAGCGTCTATCGAGCCAAAGGGGAGTTTGGAAAGGCCATCAGCGACTTTAGCGAATGCCTTAAATTCAATCCGACGGATAGCAATGCCTACGGGTCTCGTGCTTCTGCTTACTTGACAAAAGGGGATTTCGGAAAAGCGACTAGCGACTGTACCGAATACCTGCGGCTCAAGCCGAACGATGCCACTGTTCTCCTCATGCGGGCACGTTCCCAAGAGAAGGGAAACCAGTTCGATGAAGCGATTCGTGACTACCGAGATGCTATCCGGCTTGATCCGAAGAATCTCGAGGCTATTAACGGGCTTGCCTGGCTGCGTTCCACCTGTCGTGAACCTGCGATACGCAATGGCAAGGAAGCGGTCGAAACAGCGACCAAGGCCTGCGAGTTGTCAAATTGGAAGGTCTGGCATTACATCGACACTTTAGCGGCTGCGTATGCGGAAGTGGGCAATTTCGAGAAAGCCATTGCATACCAGAAGGAGGCCTTGGATTTGGACGTGGACAAGGCCGACCGCAAGTGCATGCAACAACGGCTTGAGCAGTACGAACAACGGGAACCACATCGCGAAGGCCAGAAGCCGTAAGGGCACGTCTGGTGATTCGGCGGGCGAGAGTTTGAGATTTGAAGTTTTGATTTCGGTTTGTATCGTCCCGCCGATGGCCGCGCCGCAAACCACAACTGGCAGTTCTCCGCTCTCCCAGCCCGTGACCATGCTCTGGGGCGTCGGCGGCGAGCGCGCCAAGCAACTCGCCCGGCTGGATATTCGGACGATCGAAGATTTGCTGCTCCACAAGCCACGACGCCACGAGGACCGGCGAAATTTCCGAGCGATCAAGGAGCTTCAAATTGGTGAAGCGGCGACCGTGCGCGGGAAGATCATCGCCGCCGGCGTGAAGCGGTGGCGTCAGGGCGAGCGGGCGCTGTTCGAGTTCGTGCTCGATGACGGTTCGGCGCATCTCCATTGCCGCTGGTGGCAGGCGCAGCCGTGGATGGAGGAATACTTTGCCACCGGGCGCGAGTTTCTCGTGTTCGGCAAACCGGAGTCGCTGCGTCCGCGCACGATTGATCATCCCGAGACGGAACTGGTCGAGGAGGGCGTGGAGAGTTTTGTTCACTTCAACCGCATCGTGCCGATTTACCCGCTCACGGAAGGACTCCAGCAACGCTGGCTGCGCGGCTTGATGTGGCGGACGTTGGAAAAGTTCGTAGCGGCGTCTCGGGAGAGCGCCGCAAATCTATCCGAACGGGTGAACGTGGACGAGAAACTGGCGGCGCTCGCCCGAGACGCCGCAACGCTGCCGTCGCGCGCCAACGCCATCCACATGCTGCATTTTCCCGAGGCGCTGGATGACACCGAGATTGCGCGAAAACGGCTGGCGTTGGATGAATTCGTCGCGCTGCAAAGCCAAATCCAAGCTCGCCGAAACAACTTTGAGACCCGAGCGCAGGCCCTGCCTTGTGCTGGCGACAACCGGCTCATCAAACCTTTCCTCGCGGGTCTCGGCTTCAAACTCACCGGAGCACAAACCCGAGTCCTGCGTGAAATCCGTGCGGCCATGGGCGGTGCACATCCGATGCGGCGTTTGCTGCAAGGCGACGTTGGTTCAGGGAAAACCGCCGTGGCCGCTTGCACGGCGTTGATGGCGCTGGAGAGCGGGTTCAACGTGGCGCTCATGGCGCCGACGGAGATTTTGGCGGAACAGCATTTCCGGAATTTCGCGGGCTGGCTGGAGCCGCTGGGAGTGCGGGTGGAATTGCAAACGGGAAGCAGGAAAACGGGGGTGGACGTTTTGCGTTTTGCGTGTTCCGTCAAGCAGCAGGGCACGGCTCCCCCGGCACTTGACGCAACACGCAACACGCAACACGCCTCTCTCTTCGTCGGCACGCACGCGCTGCTTACCGCCAGCTTTGATCTCCCGAATCTCGGCCTTGTGATCATTGACGAGCAGCACAAGTTCGGCGTCGCCCAGCGCGAGCAACTCGTGCGCAAGGGGCGTTACCCGCATCTGCTCGTGATGACGGCCACGCCCATCCCGCGCACGCTCGGCCTCACACTTTACGGCGATCTCGATTTGTCGGTGATTGACGAACTGCCGCCGGGCCGTGGGCGCTTGAAGACCTTCGTCCGCTTCACCGACGCGTTGCCGAAAGTATGGAGTTTCATCCGCGAAAAACTTGCGGCTGGCCGGCAGGCTTACGTGGTTTATCCCCGGGTCGAAGACAACGTGGACGGAATGAAGGCGGTGACGAAGGAGTTCGATAATTTGCAGGCTAAACTTGCGCCATTCCGCGTCGGGTTGCTGCACGGGCGGCTGGGTGGGCGGGAGAAAGAAGCGGTCATGGCGGCATTCCGCGCGAACACGGTAAACGTGCTGCTGGCGACTTCGCTGATCGAGGTTGGGGTGGACGTGCCGAACGCGACGGTCATGCTGATCGAAAACGCCGAGGCGTTCGGGTTGGCGCAGTTGCACCAGTTGCGGGGGCGCATCGGGCGCGGGGAACATGAGTCGTATTGCATCCTGATTTCGGACGCGAAGAAGCCGGAGTCGCGCAGCCGGCTGCAAGTGCTGGAGGAAACGAACGACGGCTTCCGCATCGCTGAAGCGGACCTGAAACTGCGCGGGCCCGGCGAGTTGCTCGGACAGCAACAGAGCGGATTGCCGCGCTTCCGCTTCGGCGATTTAGCGACGGATTTGGATCTGATTCGACGGGCGCGCGAAATTGTGGCGGCCCGGTAACGAACGCAGCCTGCACGTTCAGCTTGTTTTCCCAAGCCGGCAGCCTAGAGTTTTGCCATGAAAACACTCCTGCTTTTGGCTCTCGCGACCGGGTTGTGCCTCGTCGGTTGCAGTCCTTCGTCAGACAAACCCGCGCCGACCGCGGCGACCAATGCGCCCGCCAGCAGCGGCAATCCGCTCACTGCGCCGGTGGATTACCTCAACTCCGCCGTCAAGGCCCAGCAATCCGCCGTCAGGACCGTGGATGTCACGTCGCTCAACAAGGCGCTCGACATGTTTAACGTGCAGGAGGGGCGCTTCCCGAAAGACCTCAACGAACTCGTCACCAAGAAATACATGCCGGAAATTCCCAAGCCGCCTTTCGGGACCAAAATCGAATACGACGCTGCGGCGGGGACGGTGAAGATAGTGAAGGAGTAAGCGAGATTTCACTCGCCAAACTCTCCGCTCACGGCAAACACTCTCTCTTTGGGAATTTCCATGAACGAGCAAATTGTCATTCTTGATTTCGGGTCGCAGTACACGCAGGTCATCGCGCGGCGCATCCGCGAGTGTAACGTGTATTCCACCATCCTGCACTTCAACACGCCCGCCGCCACCATCGCGGCGCTGAAACCGAGCGGGATCATTCTGTCCGGCGGGCCGTCGTCGGTCTATGCCAAGCATGCGCCGCTGCCGGACAAGGGGATCTTCGAGCTGGGTGTGCCGGTCCTGGGCATTTGCTACGGCGTGCAAATCTTCGCGCACTTCCTCGGCGGCAAGGTCGAGAAGGGGCTCAAGCGCGAATACGGCAAAGGCACGCTCACGGTGAAGAACCCGTCGTGTGCGCTGTTTGCCAAACTGCCGAAGGAACTTCAGGTTTGGAATTCGCACGGGGACAAACTCACCAAAATCCCGAAAGGCTTCAAAGCCGTGGCGGCCACGGAGAATTCCGAATTCGCCGCGATTGAGAACCGCGCGCGGAAGTTTTTCGGTCTGCAATTCCATCCCGAAGTTGTCCACACGCCCCGCGGGCGCGAGGTGTATGCCAATTTCGTCCACGGCGTCTGTGAGTGCGGCAGGAACTGGACGATGCGCAATTACGTGGAACAGGCCGTGGAGGAAATCCGCGCGCAGGTTGGCACGGAGCGCGTCATTCTTGGCCTGAGCGGCGGCGTGGATTCCAGCGTGGCGGCGGCGTTGTTGCACAAGGCCATCGGCGATCAACTCACTTGCATCTTCGTCAACAACGGCGTGCTCCGAGCGCGTGAGGCGGAAGTGGTGCAGGAAGTTTTCGGGCGGAACTTCAAAATCAAACTGCAATACGAGGAGTCCTCGAAGCTTTTCCTGTCGCGGCTCAAGGGGGTGACCGATCCCGAGCGCAAACGCAAGATCATCGGCCGGACGTTCATCGAAGTTTTCCAAGCCGCGACGAAGCGCGCCGGCAAGGCGAAGTTCCTAGCGCAAGGCACGCTTTACCCGGATGTGATCGAGTCCGTGCCCATCGGCGGCAATCCCGCGGCGCTCATCAAGAGCCATCACAACGTCGGCGGGTTGCCCAAGAACATGAAGTTCGCGCTCGTGGAGCCGCTGAAATGTTTGTTCAAGGACGAAGTGCGCCAACTCGGGCTGGAACTCGGTTTGCCCAAGGAGATCGTGTGGCGGCAACCATTCCCCGGTCCGGGCCTGGCGGTGCGCATCCTCGGCGAAGTGACGCCGTCGCGCTGCGAAATTCTCCGCAACGCCGACGCCATCGTGGTCGAGGAAATGAAATTGTCCGGGCTTTACTACAAGATTTGGCAGAGTTTTGCGGTGTTGCTGCCGGTGCGCAGCGTGGGCGTGATGGGCGACGAGCGCACGTATGAGTACACCATTGCGATCCGCGCGGTGGAATCGCAGGACGGCATGACGGCGGACTGGGTGAAGCTGCCCTACGACATTCTGGAGAAGCTTGCCAGCCGCATCATCAACGAAGTGAAGGGCGTGAATCGCTGTGTCTTCGACATCACCAGCAAGCCGCCGGGGACGATTGAGTGGGAGTGAGGAGCGTTTCCCGAAAGGAAATTCGCTTTCAAACCGCCCGCCGCCACGTTATCAGTTGACGCAGCGCCCCCGGCTGGACGCGCTGCCATCAACACCATGCAAAGTGACGCTACGACCGTAGAACGGTTTTACACTGAAAACACCAGTTCCCTCGAACTCCGACTGACCGCCGGAGCCAGCGGACTCAAACGCGTGATCCCCGAGCCGACCGTGAACCGCCCCGGCCTGGTGCTCACCGGCTTCACCAAGTACTTCGCGCACAAACGCGTGCAGGCCATCGGCAATGCCGAAGCGTTTTACCTCAAATCCCTGCCGCTGGAGGAACGGGGACGTCGTTACGATGTTTTCTTTTCCCACCGGCTGCCGTGCGTAGTCTTCAGCCGAAATCTCCGGCCCGACAAACTTTTTTTGAAGGCCGCCGAGGAAACCGACACCCCGATCTTCCAATGTCCGTTCATCACGATGAAGTTCATCAACCGCGCCACGTTGGCGTTGGAGGCGATGTTCGCGCCACGCGGCACGGAGATGGGCAGCATGGTGGACATCCTGGGCGTGGGCGTGCTGATCCGCGGTGAAAGCGGCATCGGCAAAAGCGAATGTGTGCTGGCGCTGATCGAACGCGGTTACAGCTTGGTGGCCGACGACATCACGAAAGTTTCGCTCGTGGACGGCCTCGAAGTCGTGGGCACGAGCTCCGGACTCACGCGCGATCACATGGAGATTCGCGGCATCGGCATCATCAACGTCGCCGCCATGTTCGGGGTGCGCAGCATCCGCAAGGAAAAGCGCGTGGACCTGGTCGTCACTCTGAAGCAGTGGGAAAACGTGACCGACGTTGATCGCCTGGGCCTGGAACAAGAATTCTACCAAATCCTCGGCGCGGATATTCCGAGCATCACAATTCCCGTCCGCCCCGGCCGCGATCTGGCCCGATTGATCGAGGTGGCCGCCTTCCAGACCAAGCTCAAAGCATCCGGCCAAAACGCGGCAAAGGACCTGAACGAACGGCTCCTAGCGCAGATGGCCACCTCCAACAAACCGTAGAATTCAATGGCGCTCGCGCTTCATTTAGCATATTAGTTATGCATAATCCGATGAGCGCCAAGAATCTTCCGCCAGAGAGCGGCCCGTTGACCAAAGAATTGACGATCAACAATTTCAAGGGTATTCATGCACGCCCCGCCGCCATGGTCGTGAAAGCCGCGAGCCGCTTCGCATCGGAAATCTTCGTCGAGAAGGACGGCGAGACCGTCAACGGCAAAAGCATCATGGGCCTCCTGATGCTCGCCGCCGGCCCCGGCAGCAAAGTCACGATCCACGCCCAAGGCTCGGATGCCCGCGCCGCGCTCGACGAGATTGGGGAGATCCTCCAGCGCAGGTTTGACAAAGAGTAGGCGGGGGAAAAGACCCAAGGACCTAAACGCTCAAAGGTCAGGTTTCGGTTTGGGTGTTTGGGTGAGCTTCTTCCAAAACTGTAGCTGCGGACGTTAGTTTGCGCTCGAATTCCGCAGTTTTGCGCCGGCTAACGTCGGCGGCTGCGGGTGTTGAACAACCTCGGGCGTTTGATTTCTTCTCAATTCTCTTTTCAACTGCGCCTTCTCGTGTTCCCCTG
>CAIKLQ010000423.1 GCA_903828255.1 uncultured Verrucomicrobiota bacterium | reverse complement strand
TGCGTGCTGGCCCCGACGAAGGAAAAAGTCCTGGAGACGCACGCCAAGCTGGAGGGCAAGCTGGAGAATCTCGATCCCCAACTCCGCAAGGCGTCCGGCTTCGCCTTTTACAACACGTCCAAATACGACTTCGAGAAACTGCTCGACGATCCGCCCAGCCTCGCCACGAACCTCCGCACGTACTTCAACGGCTTCTCCGACAACATGCGGGAGGTGCTGGACAAGTTCGATTTCCCCAACACCATCGCCAAGCTCGACGAACACGGGCTGCTGTTCCTGGTCATGGAACGCTTCGCCAGCAGCGCCATTGATCTGCATCCCGACAAGGTGGGCAGCATCGAGATGGGTTACATCTTCGAGGAACTGGTGCGCCGGTTCAACGAGGCCCTCGACGAAAATCCCGGCGAACACTTCACCCCACGGGAGATCGTCCGGCTGATGGCGTTGCTCCTGATCTCGGTGGACAAGTAGGTCATCAAGAAGCAGGCCATCGTCCGCACGGTCTGCGACCTGTGCTGCGGCACCGGCGGGATGGTCACGACGACGAAGGAACAAATTCTGGAGATCAACCCCAACGCCGAAGTCCACATTTTCGGCCAGGAATCCCAACCGGAGACGTTCGCCATCTGCAAGGCCGACCTGTACCTGAAGTCGCTGGATGGCCGGGACGCCGACAACATCAAGTTCGGCAGCACGCTGTCCAACTGGCAACTCGGGACCCGGTGTTACGATTACCAGGCGGCCAATCCGCCGTACGGCAAGGAATGGAAAACGGAACAATCCGCTGTGGAGGCTGAGGCCGAGCGCGGCCATGCCGGGCGCTTCGGGGCGGGGCTGCCCCGGATCAGCGACGGCCAACTCCTGTTCCTCCAGCACATGCTCTCCCGCATGAAGCCCGCCAAGGAAGGCGGCGGGCGGGTGGCCATCGTGATGAACGGCTCACCCCTGTTCACCGGCGATGCGGGCAGCGGGGAGAGTGAAATCCGCCGCTGGATTCTCCAGAACGACTGGCTCGAAGCCATCATCGCCCTGCCCGAGCAGATGTTTTACAACACCGGCATCAGCACCTACATCTGGATTCTCAGCAACCGGAAGGAGAAACGCCGCAAGTCCAAGGTGCAACTCATTGACGCCTCCGGGTTCTGGATTCAGATGCGCAAGAGTCTCGGCAACAAACGC
Organism: uncultured Verrucomicrobiota bacterium; assembly: GCA_903828255.1. Classification (GTDB taxonomy): domain Bacteria; phylum Verrucomicrobiota; class Verrucomicrobiia; order Limisphaerales; family JADLHS01; genus CAIKLQ01. The sequence goes on along the minus strand of CAIKLQ010000423.1, from coordinate 8,294 downwards.
CGGGAAATCTCCGCCGACCAGACCAAGCAGGTGCTCGGACTTTACACGGCGTCGCAGCCCGGTGAGCAAAGCCGCATTTTCGACAGCACCGAGTTTGGCTACCGCAAGATCACCATCGAACGCCCGCTGCGGCTGAACTTCCAGGTCAGCGCCGAACGCCTGGCCCGGCTGGAGTCCACCCTTCAGGGTGTGCTGAAACTCAAACCGGCTGAAGCCGGGACACCCAACCGTTCGGTGTCCACCCTTCAGGGTGGTTCGCCGCGTGGCAGCCTAAAGGCTGGACACCAAACGCAAGCCGCCATCCTCAAGGCACTGCGCACGGTGCCGGACGCGCTCTGCAAAGACCGGGCCAAATTCATCCCGCTGCTGGACGCGGCCCTGAAGAAAGCCGACCTCAAGCTCGGCGCTCCGGTGCGCAAGGCCATCCTCAGCGCCCTGGCCGAGCGGGACGAGACGGCGGAGATTTGCCGGGACGACGCCGGCCAGCCGGAGCCGGACCCCGAATTGCGGGACACCGAGAACGTCCCGCTCAGTCAGGACATCAACGATTACTTTGACCAGGAAGTGAAGCCGCATGTGCCCGACGCCTGGATCAACCCCAGTATCCGGGACCACCAGGACGGGGAGATCGGCAAGGTCGGCTACGAGATCAACTTCAACCGCTACTTCTACCAATATCAACCGCCCCGTGCGCTCGGCGAAATCGGGGCGGAGATCAAGACGCTGGAAGGCGAGATCATGGCGATGCTCCGGGACGTGGCGGGATGAAAAAGATTCGCCCCTCACCGTTCGGTGTCCACCCTTCAGGGTGTCCGGCCCGGAGCACGCTAAAGCGTGGACACCCAACCCAAACCGCGCTCCGACGATGAAGAAGAAATCCCTCATCTCGCCGGAGCTTCATGCGCTGGCCAGCCAGTTGAAAGACTTGCAGGCCAAGGCCAGTGCGCTCGGCATGTTCGACAACACTCGTGAACTGGTGCGCTGCCCCAAGTGTGGGTTGGAGGAAGATGTCACTTGCGATGGGCTGCTCATCACGACCAAACCGGACTACCACGGCCTGGACACGGGATTGCGTTTTGCCGAGAAGCCTGCTGGAACATTCCGCTGTCCGGTGTGCAAGACCAGGTTTGCGGGCCTGGACGAGGGGGCGGTATGAAGTGGAAACCGTATCCCAGCTACAAGGACTCCGGGTTGTTCGGTGTCCAGCCTTCAGGCTGGCCGGCCCGGAGCACGCTGAAGCGTGGACACCAAACGGGATTATGACCACCCGCTTCAAACCGTATCCCAGCTATAAGAACTCCGGCGTCGAGTGGCTCGGACGGCTTCCGGCACAGTGGCAGGTGAAGCGGTTGAAGTTCTTGGCCTCGCAACCACTGGCGTATGGAGCGAACGAATCCGCTGAATTGAATGACCGTTCTCAGCCTCGGTTCATTCGGATAACGGACATCAAGAATGACGGCACTTTACACGACGACACTTTCAGGTCATTACCGGAGGAAGTCGCAAAGCCGTTCCTGCTCAAACAAGGGGACCTGTTGCTTGCTCGAAGCGGTGCAACGGTTGGCAAGACTTTCATGTATCGAGAGTCTTGGGGACGGGCTTGCCACGCTGGTTATCTGATCCGTTGCAGGCTGAATCTGGCTGCCGCCAACCCGGAGTTTGTTTCCTACTTTGCCACGTCTGCTACCTACTGGGGTTGGCTTTCGAGCGTTTTTATCCAAGCTACGATCCAAAACGTCAGCGCCGAGAAATACGGAAATCTCTTTGTGCCGGTGCCGCAAGTGGAGGAGCAACGGACCATCGCCTCATTTCTCGACCGGGAGACGGGGAAGATTGATGCGTTGGTGAGGAAGCAGGAGCGGTTAATCGAGTTGTTGCAGGAGAAGCGCACGGCGCTAATCAGCCACGCCGTCACCCAGGGCCTCAACCCCAACGCACCGAAGAAAGATTCCGGCATCCCCTGGCTCGGCCCCATCCCGAAGCATTGGGAAGCGAAACCACTAAAACGATCAATCAACTTCGTTGAAGGGCCAGGAATTATGGCGTCCGCTTTTACGGCTCAGGGCGTTCCTCTGCTCAGAATTTCCTGCGTTGGCGGTCGGCGGGCCACTCTTGATGGTTGCAACTTTGTGTCGCAGGAATTGGCTACGACGAAGTGGAGCCATTTTCGCGTGAAGCAGTGTGACCTGCTTATCAGCGGCAGCGCATCCACCGGCTTCTGCTGTGAAGTGGATGATGAAACCGCTGGCGCAATTCCCTACACGGGGATCATTATCATCCGACCGCTTCCAAGCGAGAGCGACAGAGACTTTATCAGATGGTTTTTCTTGTCGAACCTCTTCCTCGATCAGTCTCAACTGGCAAAGACCGGAAGCACTATTCAACACTTTGGGCCAACGCATTTATCGAGGATGTTTATTGTTTTGCCCAGTGTGCCCGAACAAGTTGCCATCGCCGCGTATTTGGACGCGGAGACGGCCAAGCTGGACGCCCTGCTGGCGAAAGTGCGGACGGCGATTGAGCGATTGCTGGAATACCGGACCGCGCTCATCTCCGCCGCCGTCACCGGCCAGATTGATGTGTGTTCGGTGTCCACGCTTTAGCGTGTCCGCGCATGGTGTTCACGCTTCTGCGTGTTCTCCCGCGCCCCACAGCCTAAAGGCTGGACACCAAACGGACAAACCCACACGCTAAAGCGTGGACACCATACTTTATGATTTATGAGCCGTCCCACATATCTCTGGCGCAAGCTGACCCCCAACCAGCGCGACGAACTCATGGCCTGGCGAAAGCAACAAGGGTTGCCGTGGCATCGCCCGCCGCATCGCGCCAGTGAGAAGACCCGGTATCACGTCACCGCCGCGTGTTTCGAGCACGCGCCGTTCATCGGTCACAACCGCGAACGAATGGAAACTTTCTGCGGCACGTTGCTGGGAGTTTTCCACAACCGCCACGCACTCATCCACGCCTGGTGCGTGTTGCCCAACCATTATCACGCGCTGATCGAGACGACGGAAATCCTCGCCATGCTGGCGGACCTGGGTCGAATGCACGGGCGGCTTTCCTTTGCGTGGAATGGCGCGGAGAATACCCGCGGGCGGCAGGTCTGGTGTGGCGCGGCAGAGCGTTACATGCGGAACGACGCGCATTTTTGGGCCACGATGAATTACGTCCACAACAACCCGGTGCATCATCGGTATGTGGCGCATTGGCAGGATTGGCCGTTTTCCAGCGCGGCGGAGTATCTGGCGGCGATGGGGCGGGAGGAGGCCGCGCGGCTGTGGAAGGAGTATCCGGTGCTCGATTATGGGAAAGGATGGGATGAGGCGGAGTTGTGAAGCGGACACGCTAAAGCGTGGATACCAAGCCTTGACACGCTGAAGCGTGAACACCAAACGCTGGCACGCTAAGGCGTGGACACCGAACCTGGGCACGCTGAAGGGTGGACCTCGAACGGTTTGGTGTCCCGGCTTTAGCCGGCCCGGGCGTTCGGACACCCTGAAGGGTGAACACCGAGCGCGGATGTGCGCGAAAGTAGCGGGCGTTTTCCCCAACCGGCGGCGGGGAATCGGCTATTGCCAGCAAGTCAACGGGGTGATACAAAACGTCGGTAGTTATGAACAAGTCTCGACGTTTCGTATCACTCTGAAAATGGCCCGGCGGAACAGTCATCCTGAAAAAGTGAAAGCCCTGGCGCGGGCGATGGGCGTGCTGCGTTCGCGTGATCTGGCGGCCCAGGGCATCTCCCGCGCCGTGCTGAACCGGCTGTGCCAGCGCGGGGAACTCATCCGCACCGGACGCGGGCTTTACATGGCGGCGGTGGACGAGTTGACGGAGAACCACAGTTTCGCGGAAGTGGCGCGGCGGGTGCCGGGCGGGGTGATCTGCCTGCTGTCGGCGCTGCGTTTCCACGGCCTGACCACGCAGATGCCAGCGGACGTGTGGCTGGCCATTCCCTCCAAGGCGCGGCGGCCCAAGACGGCTTCGGTAACGATCCGCCCGCTGCATGTTTCCGGGGCGGCGCTGACCGAGGGCGTGGAGGAACACGAGATCGAGAAGGTGGGGGTGCGGATTTACAATCCGGCCAAGACCGTGGCGGATTGTTTCAAGTTCCGCAGCAAGGTGGGGCTGGATGTGGCGCTGGAGGCGCTGCGGGATTGCTGGCGGCAGCGCAAAGCGACGGCGGATCAACTGTGGCATTATGCCCAGGTGTGCCGGGTGTCCAAGGTGATGCGGCCGTACATGGAGGGACTGGTGTGACGCCGGGCGCGGGCAAAAATCTGGCGGCGTCCGTGCAACATCGGCTGCTCCAGTTCGCGCAACGGACGCAGGAGGAGCATCAGTTGGTGCTGATGCGTTACGGGTTGGAACGGTTGTTGTTCCGGTTGAGTCTTTCGCCTTACGCCAACGAGTTCGTGGTGAAGGGCGCAATGATGTTCCTGGTGTGGAAGGGCGAGGCTTACCGCGCGACTAAAGATTTGGATTTGCTGTCGCTGCAATCCGGCACAGTGGAGCGGTTCGGGAATTGGTTCCGGGAACTGTGCCGCGTGGAGGTCGAGGAGGACGGTTTGGTGTTACTCCCGGAATCCGTGCGGGCCGAGGTCATCCGGGAAGACGAAGCTTATCAGGGCGTGCGGGTGCGGTTGGAGGCGCGGCTGGGCAAGTCGAAAATCCCGTTGCAGGTGGACATCGGTTTCGGAGACGCGGTGACCCCTAAAGCCCGGAAGGCTGGATTCCCAACCCTGCTGGGTTCGCCCGCACCGCAACTGGCGATGTATCCGATGGAGACGGCGATTGCAGAGAAGTTCGAGGCGCTGGTGAGTTTGGGCATCCTCAACAGCCGGATGAAAGATTTCTACGACCTCTGGGTGATGAGCCGGGAGTTTGAATTTGACGGCGCGGCGTTGGCTGCCGCCATCACGGCAACGTTCAAGCGCAGAAAAACCCCGCTGCCCGAGGGAGCGCCATTCGCGTTGACGGATAAATTTGGCAACGACCCGACGAAGCGGGAGCAGTGGCGGGCGTTCGTGAAACGGGGGCGGCTCAAGCTGGTCGAGCCGAACCTGATGACGGTGCTCGAAGCCGTGCGTGATTTTCTCCTGCCGGTCGTGGCGGCAACCGCGGGCGGCGGGAAATTCAAGGCGCATTGGCCGAAAGGCGGGCCGTGGCAATGATTGCGTTGGGGGTCCAGCCTTCAGGCTGTCAGAGGCGGACACGCTAAAGCGTGAACACCGAACGGGAGCGGAAATGAGTGCGTTGGGGGTCCAGCCTTCAGGCTGTCAGACCCGGACCCGCTAAAGCGTGGACACCGAACGGGAGCGGAAATGATTTATGGACACGTCCGAGAAGAACTTTGAAGCGAGCATCGAGGCGAGCCTGCTGCGGGATCCGTTGAGCAGCGGGCCGAAGGAGGTGTCGGCGCTGGCCGATGCTGCCACGGGCGCTTATCTGTCGGGCGGCTTCCGCCGGCGTGAACCCACCGACTACGACCGGGAACTCTGCCTGATTCCGAAGGATGTGCTGGATTTCATCTACGCCACGCAGCCCAAGGAATGGCAGAAGATGGCTGCCCAGCACCCGGCCGATGCCAAGCCGATGCTGTTGAAGCGGCTGGCCTCGGAGATTCAAAAACACGGCACGCTCCACGTCCTGCGCAAAGGCATCAAGGCGAACGGCTGCAAATTCCGGCTGGCCTACTTCAAGCCGTCGTCCGGGCTCAATGATTCGGCGCAGAAACTTTATCTCGGCAACCAGTTCACCATCGTCCGCCAACTCAAATACAGCGCGAAGAACGAGAAGAGCCTGGACACGGCGATCTTCCTGAACGGGCTGCCACTGTTCACGGCGGAACTCAAGAATCCATTCAAGGGCCAGTCCGTCCAGGATGCCGTGAAGCAGTATCGGCTGGATCGGGATCCGGCGGAGCCGCTGTTCCAGTTCGGGCGGTGCCTGGCGCACTTCGCGGTTGATCCGTCGCTGGTGTACGTCAGCACGGAGTTGCGCGGCGGCAAGACGGTGTTCCTGCCGTTCAATCAAGGCTACAACTTGGGCGCGGGGAATCCGCCGTCGTGGAAGGGTTTTTCCACGGCTTACCTGTGGGAGCAGGTCTGGGCCCGGGACAGCGTGCTGGACTTGCTCCAGAATTTCATCCACGTCGTAGAATTGGAGGACGACAAGGGCAACAAGACGGGTGAGTTGAAGCTGTTGTTCCCCCGTTACCACCAACTGGATTGCGTGCGTCGGATCGTGGCCGACGCGCTGGGCCGGGGTGTCGGGCAATGCTACCTGGTTCAGCACAGCGCCGGCTCCGGCAAGTCGAACACCATCGCCTGGCTGGCGCACCAGTTGTCCGTGCTTCACGACGCCAAGGACCAGCGGATTTTTGATTCGATCATCGTCATCACCGACCGGCGCGTGCTGGATCGGCAACTTCAACGCACGGTGCGGCAGTTCGAGCAGACGCTCGGTGTGGTGGAGAACATTGACAAGACCTCCCGGCAATTGAAGCAGGCGCTGGAGGACGGCAAGATGATCATCGTCACCACGCTCCAGAAGTTCCCGGTGATCGCCGAACAAATGGGGGCGCTCAAGGGCAAGAAGTTCGCCGTCATCGTGGACGAAGCGCACTCCAGCCAGTCCGGTGAAAGCACCAAGAGTGTGAAGGAAGTGCTGGCTTCTGGTTCGGTGTCCAGCCTTCAGGCTGTTCCGGGGCAGAAGCACGCTAAAGCGTGGACACCAAACGTGCTTCAGGTGCGGTCGCTGGACGAGGCGGAGAAGCAGGACGGCAAACCCGGCGATGACCTGGAAGATCGCATCGTAGCCGAGATGAAACGGCGGGGGCGGTTGCCGAACGTCAGTTACTTTGCGTTCACGGCCACGCCGAAGAACAAGACGTTGGAGTTGTTCGGGCGCAAGCGGGGTGATGGGAAGTTCGAGCCGTTCAGCCTGTATTCCATGCGCCAGGCCATCGAGGAGAAGTTCATCCTGGACGTGCTCGACAACTACACCACGTTCCAGAGCTACTGGGCGTTACTGAAGAAGATCAAGGACGACCCAGCCTACGACCGGGAGAAGGCGGCGTATTTGCTCAAGTCGTTTGTCGGTCTGAGCAAGCACACGATCCACAAGAAGGTCGGCATCATGGTCGAGCACTTCCACAACAACGTCATGCCCCGCATCGGCGGCAAGGCCAAGGCGATGATCGTCACCCGGTCCCGGCTCCATGCTGTCCGGTTCAAGCTGGCGGTGGATGCACATCTGAAGGAGAAGGGCTACCCGCTCCGGTCGCTGGTCGCTTTCTCCGGCACCGTGAAGGACGGCGGCAAGGATTACACCGAGGCCGGGATGAACACGGCGGCGGCGGGCAAGTCCATCCCGGAAACGGCCACGGCGGAGACGTTCAAGCAGAACGAGTATCGGCTGTTGATCGTGGCCAACAAGTTTCAGACCGGCTTCGATCAACCGTTGCTTCACACGATGTATGTGGACAAGAAACTCGGCGGCGTGAACGCCGTGCAAACGCTGTCTCGGCTAAACCGCATCTGCCCGCCCGACAAGGAGGACACGATGGTCTTGGACTTCGCCAACGAGGCGGAGGAAATCCAAAAGGCGTTTCAGCCGTACTACGAGCGCACTCTGCTCAAGGAAGCGACCGATCCGAACCTGCTTTACGATTTGCAGAACAGGCTGGACGGCTTCCACCTGTTCACCGGTGCCGAGGTCGAGAAGTTCGCCGCCATCTACTTCGATCCCAAAGGCACGCAGGACAAACTCCAGGCTGCCCTCGCTCCCGTCGTGGACCGCTACAAAGATGCGCCACTGGATACGCAGTCGGAGTTCCGGGGTTGCCTCGTGGATTACGTCCGGCTTTACGCCTTTTTGTCGCAGGTCATCACGTTCGCCGACGCCGACCTGGAGAAGTTATACGGGTTCGCCAAGTTGCTGTGGCGGTTGCTGCCGGTGAACCGGGAGCCGCTGCCGGTGGAAGTTCAGCAGAACATTGATCTTGATGCTTTCCGGGTGAAGAAGACCAGTAGCGGCAAGATCACGCTGGAAAAGGGTACCAAGGAACTTGGGCTTGCTTTGAAAGAACGGACAAAAAAGTTGAGTCATTTGTTTAGTGGTTTTGGGTTTCGAAGTCAACTGGGGAAAGATAATCCAAGGCGCTGTGCAAGACGCGTCCTTTCAAATCCGTAAGTCAAAGAGTTGGGGTTGCTTGGCGAAGAGGAGCGCGTGCAGGCGTTCGCGCCCGCCGCGGGCCGAGCGGAAGCGCTGCTGGAAACTCTTGGTGTTCA
>CAIKLQ010000422.1 GCA_903828255.1 uncultured Verrucomicrobiota bacterium | reverse complement strand
CCGGCTTTGGGGGTTGGGCCAGCGCAAAGCCGGTCACAGACCGGCGCTCCGTTCCTGGTGCTTCGGGGCGCTCAAGACCGGACGTTGCCAATTTCCGCAGCGAGTTCTTCGATGGTCCAGTTCGCGCGCCGGGCCTGCAATGCGTCGGCCGCCGCGCCGTGTTGCCAGACTGCGTGGCGCAGGGTTTTGGCCGGGTCCGCCTGCAAGCGCGGTTGGGCCAGCAGACCCGCAATGTAACCCGACAGCAAGTCGCCGCTGCCGCCTTGGGCGAGGTGCGGATTGCCACTCGGGTTCACAAAGATTTCTCCGGTGCTGCGGCCAATGAGTGTTTGATGGCCTTTCAGCACGACCCAAGTATTGCCAAAGGCTTTGGAAATTTCCCGGAGCGCGTGCGGGCGGTTTTCTTGAACGCGGACCGCAGTGCTTTTAAGCAGGCTGGCGGCCTCGCCGGGATGGGGGGTGACGACCCGGATGGCCCGACGCGGCACGGGATCCAGCGGCAACCAGTCGAGCGCGCTGGCGTCCACGATCACCGGCGCGAGCGAATCGCGCCAGATTTTGCGGGCGGTTTGTTTCATGTCGGCGGGCAAATCTGCCGCGGCCAGACCCGGGCCGATCAAGATCGCGCTGTAGTCGGCGGTAAACTTTTCCACCGGATTCCAAGGCTTTAACATGGTGGAACGGAGGTGCGGGGCGATGGCGTGGTAGGTGTTCTCCGGGGTGAACACGGAGATGAGTCCGGGTTGCGCCCGCTGCGCGCCGTGCGCGGCCAGCACCGCTGCGCCATGGTAGCCGAGGCTGCCGGCGATGATGGCCAGGTGACCGAAGCTGCCTTTGTGACTGGCGACCGAGCGCGCTGGCGGGAAGTCCGCGAAATCTCCAGGCAAGGTCCATTGGGTTTCTGATTGGAGAGGGCAGGGGAGCAGGCCGATTTCCGGCAGGACCTCCAGCCGTCCGACGAAGGGCCACGCGTTGGCGGCCAGCAATCCACGTTTCGGCGCGCCTACGGTCAAGGTGACGAACGCTTCGATGGCGGTGCCGGAAGTTTCGCCGGTGTCGGCGTTCAAACCGGAGGGCACGTCCACGGCCAGCACCCGGTAACGGGACTCGTTCAGGCGGGCGATGAACTTTTGCCACGCTTCATCCAGTGGCCGGCTCAGACCGGTGCCGAATAATCCGTCCACGACGAGCGCGGGATTTTTTTTCAGGGCTTGTTCCAGCAACGGCAGGGTTTCTCCCGGCGGATTTGCCGCGAGCAATTCCACCCGGCGGCTGGCCAGGAGATGCTCCTGGGCGGCGCGGACGTCGTCGCCGTTATGCCCGCGGCCTGCGAGGAGCAGGATGAAATCGCCCGCGTTGGTCAGCCGCAGAATTCGCTCCGCGAGGGCGCGGCCCACTTGGCGGATGACTTCCGCCTCGGTTTGGCCACTGTGCCAGGTGGCGGCCTCCCATTCCCGCATTTGGGCAACGGTGATGACTGGGAGTGGCATGGACGAGGGGACAGGAAGCGGGAGGAGGAATTAACGCAGATTGAATGCGGTCAACCAACGAAGAGAAAATCGGTGCCGACCTTTGCGAAGTTCCACCCGCGCCCCGGCAGACTCCGCCGTTCGGTGTCCTACCGGGGTCGCGGATGGGAGTTGGGCCGAAGCCCAAAGCCAAGCTTTAAGCTTCCCAGCCTTGGCGGTTTTGTCGGCGAACGAACTGCGCAGCTTCCGGCAGGTTGGTGGACTTCATGTTCGGCCCGTCCCATTCCATCCGGCGGCCTTCGCCGACGCGCATCGCGACGCAGCCGAGGAGGATGATTTCGGTGAGATACGCCGCGATGTCGAAGTTCGAGTAGGCGGGCGTGCCGTTTCTCATCATGCGGAACCATTCGGCCTTCTGGCGGTGATCGTCGCCTTCCGGGCCCTCGTTGCGCGGAATGGTGATCGGCACGGACTTGCAGGCGTCGTGTTTGTCGCCCGCCACCATTTCGCTTTGGTCCTTCATCGAGATCATGAAGCGGGAGCCGTAATCGTCGGGCGAAAACAGTTTGCCTTTTTCCCCGATGATGAGCGCGCCAGCGGACGGCAGCGTCCCCATGGTCGCGACAATTTCCCGGACCGCATCCACGTCGGGGCGCAACGGTTTGATGGCCTTGTCCCCGGGATTACCATCGTACCACCAGAACTTCATCGGCGGCAGACCCTCGCGCTCGGGAAACTCGAACCGGATGCGGGAAGTCTTCGGGAAGGTTTCCGGGTAAAAGCGCGAGTCCATTTCGCATTCGACCACGCTCGGGTAGCCTAGTTTGCAGGCGCGGAACGGCATGTTGACAGTGTGGCAGGCCATGTCGCCCAACGCGCCGGTGCCGAAATCGTACCACCCGCGCCAAGCGAAGGTGTGATAGACCTTTTCCTTGTAGGCCCGCTCCGCTGCCGGCCCCAACCAGGCGTCCCAATTCAGATTCGCCGGCACCGGGTCGGAGCCTGAGGGCCGATCCAGCCCCTGCGGCCAGACCGGGCGGTTGGTCCAAACGTGTAATTCGACGGGGTTGCCGATGACGCCGGCTTGGACGATTTCGACCGCGCGGCGCAAGCCGGATCCCGCGGTGCCCTGATTGCCCATCTGCGTGGCGAGCTTCTTCTCCACCGCCAATTTGCGCAACTGGCGCGCTTCCCACACCGTCTGCACAAGCGGTTTCTGGCAGTAGCAATGTTTGCCCATCGCCATCGCGCGCCCGGCCGCAAGACCGTGGTTGTGATCGGGGGTGGAAACCGTTACGGCGTCAATGTCCTTGCCCATTTCATCGAGCAGCTTGCGGTAGTCGCGGAACTGCTTGGCCTGCGGAAACTCCTTGGATTTCTTGTCCAACGTGTTCTGGTCCACGTCGCAGATGGCGACGATGTTGCCGCCGTTGGCCGCAGCGTCGCGGCTGTCGCTGTCCCCCTTCCCGCCCACGCCGATGCAGGCGATGTTGATGCGATCGTTGGCCCCAAGAACGCGGCCAACGAAGGGGAAGGTGAATGCCGCCGCGCCGGCCACGGCGGATTTACGAATGAATTGACGCCGGGTGAATTTCCCCTGCGTCCCGATTGAAAGTTTGGTCGAAGTCATGCCGATTTTTTACGCAGTCGCCGCCGGTTGCACAAGTTAATTTCGCAAAAATTACTTCCGCAACAGGGCAAACTCCATCGAATCCACCAGCGCCTGCAAGCTGGCTTCGATAATGTTTTCGCTCACGCCGACCGTGCCCCATTCGCGTTTGCCGTCGGTGGAAGTGATAAGCACGCGTGTTTTGGCGGCGGTGCCGGCCACGCCGTCCAGGATGCGGACTTTGTAGTCCGTGAGCGTCACCTGCTTGAGTTGTGGGAACGATTTCGCCAGCGCGGAACGGAGCGCGCCGTCGAGCGCGTTCACCGGGCCGTCGCCTTCGGCCACGGTGTGATGCACAACCTTGCCGACGCGCACTTTCACCGTCGCTTCACAAATAGATTCCAATTTGTCGCGCCGCATCGAAACGTGGTACGCGTCCACGGTGAACTTCAGCTCTGGGTTGTGATCCAGAATCCCCCGGATGAGCAACGCCAGCGACGCTTCGGCGGCTTCGTATTCGTAGCCAGAGTTTTCCAACTCCTTGACCTTGTCTGTGATTTCGCGGCTCTCGGGTGCGTCGGTGGCGAGCTTGAAGCCCAGCTCCTTCGCCTTCATGAAAATGTTCGTGCGCCCCGACATGTCGCTCACGAGGACGCGGCGAAAATTGCCGACGCTCTCGGGATTCACATGCTCATAGCTGCGTGCCACGCGGTCAATCGCGTGGACGTGCATGCCGCCTTTGTGCGCGAACGCCGTCTGGCCCACCCACGGGGCGCGGACGTCGTGGCGGACGTTTGCGATTTCGTTCACGTACTCGGAAAGCTCCTTCAACTTGGCCACAGATTTCGCCGGCACGCAGCGGAGGCCCAGCTTCAATTCCAGCGTCGGGATGACGCTGATGAGATTGCAGTTCCCGGTGCGTTCCCCAAAGCCGTTAATCGTGCCCTGCACTTGGGTCGCGCCGGCTTCGATCCCGGCGATGGCATTGGCGAGGCCAAAGCCGCAGTCGTTGTGCGTGTGAATGCCCACTGCGCAAGTAAGCTTCGACTTGGCGAGCGCCGTGACTCGGGCGATTTCCCCCGGCAACCGTCCGCCGTTCGTGTCGCAAAGCACCACGCAATCCGCGCCGGCTTTTTCGGCGGCTTGCCAGGTGGCGAGCGCATAATCCGGTTCATCTTCGTAACCGTCGAAACTGTGCTCGGCGTCGTAGAAAACCGTTTTGCCGTGATCCTTCAGGTAGCGAATCGTGTCGCCGATCATGCCGAGATTTTCGTCCGGCTTCGCGCGCAGGACTTCCGTGACGTGCAGCAACCACGTCTTGCCGACGATGGTCACGACGGGCGTTTTGGCTTCGAGGATCAGCCGCATCAAATCATCCTGCTCCACCGCCACGCCTTTGCGGCGGGTCATGCTGAATGCGGCGATCCGCGCGCTACGCCACTTGCGGCGGGCGGCTTGTTTGAAGAATTCGAGGTCCTTGGGATTACTGCCCGGCCAGCCGCCTTCAATGTAATGAATCCCGAAAGAATCCAGCCGTTCGGCGATGCGCAACTTGTCCATCACCGAAAAATTGATGCCTTCGCCCTGCGCCCCGTCGCGCAAGGTCGTGTCGTAAATTTCTACTTTGGGTTTCATTACATCCGCAAGCGCGGTGCAACTTGATACGCAAAAGGGCCGGGGAAGCAAAGCGCAAACCCGCGTGGCCAGACGTCGGTAGGCGCTTTGGGGTTCGCCAAAACGCCGGATAGGTCATCCTTCAGAAACTTAGAATCGGCTTACTCGCAAGCGCACGTAGGCGGCGGCGCTGAAACCGCCGAGCGCGGTCAGGCGCGCTGGTGGCCACCAAGCGGGTAGTGACAACGAGAGCGAGAAAGCGACGGATCATTTCCGCAGATATTTCGCCACCGCTTCGCCACGCGAATGGACGTGGAGCTTGCTGTAGATGCCCTTGATGTGCATCCGCACGGTGTCAATGCTCAACGCGAGCACCTCGGCGATTTCCTTGTAGGCAATGCCCTCGGCCAGACGATCCAACACTTCGCGTTCGCGCTGGGTGAGCATTTCAATTTCCTTTTCCATGCTGCCGCGCTGGTTGAAAAACTGGACAACTTTGCGGGCAATGTGCCCGGTCATGGGCGAGTTGCCGCGATGCACGTCGGCGATGGCGGCGAGGATTTCGGCTTGCGGGGTGCGCTTGAGCAGGTAGCCGCTGGCGCCCGCGAGCAGGGATTTGAAAATTCGCTCACTGTCCTCATAGACCGTGAGCATGAGGATTTGCGCTTTGGGAACGAGCGCCTTGAGTTTTCGCGCGCACTCGATGCTGTTCATCTTGGGGAGGTTGATGTCGAGCAGGATGATGTCGGGCACGGTGCGCTCGATTTGCGCCAGCGCCTCCTCGGCGCTGGGAAACCGGCCCACACAAAGAAAGCCGTCGGTGCCGCCGATCTGAGTTGCCAGACTTTCGCGGATCCAGTCGTCGTCCTCGATGATGGAAACCTTGATGGCCATGTTCAATAAGTCCGCTCCAGTATGGCCTGCGGGCGGGCGTTGTCTAACGCACAAACATGTGTAGGGCTTTCCAGCCGTCGTGGCCGCCGGCCGTAGGCGGCGCAAAACAGCGGAAAGTCAGCGCGGACTCACGGCCGCGGCTACTCGGTCCGGTAGTCAAGGCAGGGGCGCATCGAGGGTGATGGTCGTGCCGTTGCCGGGCGAAGTTTTCAGGCGCAACGATCCGCCGATTTGCTGCACCCGCTGGCGCATGTTCACCAACCCATCGCCGCCGGGATGCGGTTGGTCCGCCGTGAAGCCCCGCCCATTGTCGGTGATGCTAAGGGTGAGGCGGCGATCCGTGATCGTCAGGGGGATGCGCGCCTCTTCGACGCCAGCATGTTTGAGTATGTTGTTCAACGCCTCCTTCACGGCCATGAAGAGATTGTGGCGGTAGGCGGTGGGCAGCGGGTGTTCCGGCAGCGACGGCGGCAGGTCGAGCCGGCAGCGCAGTCCGGTAGTTTTGAAAATACTCCTGCGCGTACTGGAAAATGTAGTTGTCGAGATTGTCGAGAGTGTCGTTCTTGCGATTGATCGTCCACACGATCTCGTCCATGGCGCGGGTGATGTCGCGCGTGGTGCGGGCGATCAGTTGAATGGGCGGCCGGGCCGCGGCGGCGCTGGGTTCGCGTTCGGCCTGCTCGGTGATCATGGCCACCTTGGTCAGGCGCGAGCCGACAGCGTCATCGAGGTCGGAAGCGATGCGAATGCGGAGCTGTTCAATCTCTCACAGTCGCCGCATGCGGGCGCGGTACGCCCAGACCAAAAGCAGCACCGACATCGCGGAGAGGGTCAGTCTGAACCACCACGTCTGCCAGAACTGCGGGAGCACCACGAGTGCGAGCGTGGCGCCGGTTTCGTTCCAGCCGCCGTCGTTGTTCCCGGCAATCACGGTGAACCGGTAATGGCCAAACGGGAGGCTGTTGTAGATGACGTGGCGTTGCCCGCCCGCCTCGTTCCAATCCCCGTCCAACCCTTCGAGCCGATACTTGAAGCGCACTTTTTCGGGAACTTGCAGGCTCAACGCCGTGTAACGAATCTCGACATCGCCGGTGTCGGGGTGGGGACGGATCGTCCCCACCCCAATCGAAGGACAAACGAAAAGGTTGCAAGTCGTGACCACGCCCAGTATCGGATGAAGTCGTCTATGATCAGGCTAATCCCGGTTCAAATTCTTGCGCTGCTCCTCGCCGCGGCTTCCGTCGTTGCGGCTATTCGCGATGGCGGTATTGATCCGGCTAATCTCGGGAAGGGGGAATGGATCTATTCCATCCAGGATTGCACCAACCAGCTCGGGGGCCATGCCGTCAGCGTGACCAACGAGCATAGTTTGATGCTTTTCTACAAGAGCCAGGGCATTCGCTACGTGATGGTCAAGGCCGGCACCGGCGACACGCTCTACAATGCCTGCTACGGTTTTCCGCAACTTACTGCCAACTTTGTGAATGTGGCTCACGCAAACGGGATACTGGTCTTCGGTTACAACCGTTCCTACGCCACGAACACTGCCGGCGAGGTGGCTATCGCGGACTTCGTGTTTAATCGTGGCGCGGACGGCTTCGTTTGGGACGCCGAGGCCGAGTGGGAGAGCAACATTCCCGGCGTAGGCGCCAACGGCCCGGCGCTCGCGTGGGCCCAGTGTTCCCAGGTGCGGTCCAACTGGCCGAACAAGTTTCTCGCGCACGCGCCGTTCCCGATCATCTATCTCCATTCCAGTTTTCCCTACAAGGAGTTTGGGTTCTGGTGCGATGCCGTAATGCCGCAGATTTATCACTTTTCCTCGCCGGGCATCAAAGGCTCTGCCAGCGCCGCGATCAATTGGAGCGACGTGAACTGGAGGACCTGGCAGAGCACTCTGGCCTCGACCCCGGGCGGTAACAGCAATGGCGTCATCGTCAACTGGGCCAATGCCCTCAAGCCTATCGTCCCGGTGCAGGATGTCTATGGCCCAACCTTCGCCGGAAATCTGCCCTGTAACTCGCCGGCGTCGGCGACCTATCCAGACAAGGATGTGATGGAGTTTATTGATTACTGCGCCGCAGACCCGCACGCCCAGACCGGGGGCGGCTACCAAGGCGTGAATTTCTGGCGGGCGGACCTTCACGGACCAGAGCAGTGGACGAATATCCAACGCGGCACGAGCGGGAGGTTTCCCACCCTCGTAAACAACCTCGTCATGGATGACAACCAAGCGACCATCGTGGGCGGTTGGACCCCGGTGCGCGTGTTCGCCGCGACGCCAACCGCGCCAACTTATTACGGCGCGACCGGCTCGGACACGAACTCATTTGGCACAAATTATCTTTCGCGAACGCAGGGCGTTGGTGCGAGCTACGCGCAATTCCGGCCCAACATTCCCGTCGCTGGTGACTACGATGTTCACGAATGGCATCCTTACGTCACGAACGCCTCGTCCGGCACCCCGTTCGCCATCACCCACGCGCTCGGCACCACCACCGTGCTCGCGAACCAACAAACCAATTCCGGTAACTGGTCGCGGTTGGGCCGTTTTAATTTCGCCGCTGGCACGGGCGGTTTCATTCGGGTGATGGATAACTTTTCCGATGCTGGCAACCTCGCTCTCGCTGACGGCCTCAAACTCGTCTTCGCCGGAACGAACTTGCCGACCGCGCCCGGGATTTCCGTGCAGCCCGCCAGTTCCACCGTGAGCGCCGGGCAGGCCGCAAGCTTTTCCGTCCTCGCCACCGGCGCTGCGCCGCTGGGGTATCAGTGGCGTTTCAATGGTGCGGACATCGGCGGGGCCACGGATAGCAGCTACATCCGGAACAATGCGCAAACCAACGATGCCGGCAACTACTCGGTGTTCATCACGAATGCGCTGGGTCAAATCACCAGTTCTAACGCGCTACTTACGGTAAGCCTCTACCTGGACCTCTTCCTCGACAACACCAATGCCGAAGTGAGCTATGTCGGATCTTGGATTCTGGGCAACTCCGCCGCGGGTCGTTACCTCGCGGACTATCGCTACGCGACGGCGACGGCCGGCGGAACTTCTACTGCGACGTATCGTCCAGCCATCGGAGTCTCCGGTTACTACAACGTGTTCATCCAATACCCGGCGGGCGGAAACCGCACCACTAACGCGCCCTGGCTCCTCAGCTACCAGGGCGGCAGCACGAACGTCTTCGTTAATCAGCAGGCCAACGGCGGCATCTGGTTGCTGCTGGCGTCGTCGCGACCGTTTGCCGCCGGGACTGCGGGCTACGTTCAAGTCTCGAACAACGCCGAGGCGGTTGGCAGTGTGGTAATGGCGGACGGGGTGAGGTTCTCCTATGTCGGACCGCTGAACGTCGCGCCCGACATTACGACCCACCCGCTGGCCCAGACGGTGAAGGCCGGCTCCAATGTCACCTTCACCGTGGCGGCCACGGGAGTGCCTGCGACCGCCTACCAGTGGCGATTCAACGGCACGAACCTGGCCGACGCCACCGCGGCGAGCTTCCGGCGTCCGAACGTGCTATTTGCCGACGCGGGAGATTATTCAGTGCTGGTCACGAACCTGGCCGGGAGCGTGCCGAGTTCCAACGCTATTTTGACCGTGTTGCCGTTGGCGCCACTGGGTTTCCAATCCATCACGCCGTTGTCTGATGGCCGGATGACACTGGTGGTTACCAGCGAACCGGGCTACGCCTACGCGGTGGAGCGCACGACGAATTTCGCCTACTGGCAACTGATCACGAACATAGTAAACATGAGCGGCACTTCGGCTTTCACTGATCATTCCGCGACCAATGCTGCGGCTGGGTTTTATCGCGCGCGACAATGAGGAGTAGGTCTTAACCAAGGAGCCTTCCATGACCCGAGACGCGAACCCGCCGGGAAGCCAAATGCGAACTGACGGGCGCGAGCCCCTTCCTCATCCTCGCCGAGGTGGATTTCTTTCCCTCCGTTTTTCAGTTCGCGAAGGGGGAGGAGCAACAGTCAGGTATCAAAGTCTAATCCAATATCCACCGCTCGCGCCGAGTGCGTGAGCGCGCCGACGGAAATAAAATCCACCCCGGTCCGGGCGATGGCGCGGACGGTTTTCAAATTCACGCCGCCGCTGGCTTCGGTCTGCGCGCGGCCGGCCACCAGCTTGACCGCCTGCCGCAACTGCGCGGGCGTCATGTTGTCGAGCAGGATGATGTCCGCGCCCGCGTTCGCCGCCTGCGCGACTTGGGCGAGCGTGTCTGCCTCGACTTCCACTTTGAGTTTCGGGAATTGCTTGCGGGCCCGCGCGATCGCAGCCGCAATGGCGTTCGGCTGGGCGGCGTGCAGCGCGGCGAGGTGATTGTCCTTGATGAGCACCAGGTCAAAGAGGCCGAGGCGATGGTTTGTCCCGCCGCCGCAGGCCACAGCGTATTTCTCGAAGCGCCGCCAACCCGGCGTGGTCTTGCGCGTATCGAGGATTTTCGCGTGCGTAGCTTGGACCCGCTCGACGTATTGCGCCGCCAGCGTCGCGATGCCCGATAGGCGTTGGACGAAATTCAACGCCACGCGCTCGGCGCTCAGAATGGCGCGCGCCGGGCCGGAGATTTCCAGCAACTCGCCGCCCGCAGGGATGCTTTGTCCGTCCTGGGCGAGACGTTTGATTTTAAGCTGCGGGGAGCCGGCGTCAAACGCGGTTTCCGCAAAGGTCAACCCGGCCACCACGAGCGCCTCCCGCGCCCGCATGACGGCCTGGGCGGTGGTGTTCGCCGGCACCGTGGCCAGCGTCGTTACGTCGCCGCTGCCGATGTCCTCGGCGAGGGCCCATCGGACGGCGCGGCGGATTTCTGCGGTGCGGAGTGGTTGCATGGCGGCAGCATGGTGGCAGCGTTAATCGCGGAAAAGCAAAAAGGCATGATCTGCTTGGACCGAAACCATCCCTGAGCCGCGGCGCGGCCGGCGAAGATGCTTCCAGCGGGCGGGCGGTTCCCTCCCGCACCACTTCGCCCGCGGGGAGGCGTCCGGGTACACAGATGCGCTTGCTGCGGGTTCCCAGTTGCGACCGGGGACCGGTCGCGCGCCTTTGCTTTCAGCTTCGCGGCGCTACGGGGCGGCGTTGCCCCGGGTTTCGTTTTTCACCCGCACGGATCCGGTGTAATGGCGATGATCGCCGCTGGGGAACATCCCGTCGCTGCCAGATGGGCATAGCTGGGGTTAGGGGCGATGGCTGGCCTGCGCACCGGCGGTGCAAGTGTCATTTTAGTTCAATCGTCTCGCCGCTGTGCCAGGGGCGCTCCACCTTGTCAATGGTCAGCACGCGTGGCAGGAGTTGGATTTCGTGGCCGAACATTTCCAGAGCAATGGTCCCGGGCAGAAAGGTGGTATCCATGAAAACGCAGCGGCCGAATGGCACGGCGTAAGGCCAGGGGCGCGCCTGGGAAAACTCCAGCGTTTGGGTCGCGTTGCTCAACGCGCCGTGGCCGGGGAACAAGATGCGCACGTTCCGGATGCTCAGGGTGGATTGGTTCACGGTCAGGACGGGCACGCCGGATTCGCTCGCGCAAGTGACCACCCACGGACCTTTGACGACGCGGCGGTGTTCAATCCATTCGTAAACCAAGGCGTAACCCACCAGAACGGCGGCGAAGACCAGTAACAATTGGAGTCCGAAGCGAGGGCGTTTCATGCGCTATCACGGTTCGCAACTTCGGAGGGCGTGTCAAGCCGAGGGAGTTCACTGGGGCGCGATAAGAAATCGCGGTCATGCCATGGAGTCATAATCTTACTCTTAATCCGTGTCTTAATCCGTAAGCGGCGAAGATCAAGATTAAGCGCGTCACTTGCACCGCACCAATACGCGCAACCGCTTGACCGGCCAATTGCCCGCGTTCGCGGCGAAGGTCCAATCGGCGCTGCCGGTGGCTTGATTACCGATCCCCAAGTCCGCGCCTTTGCCCTCGCGCCAGTGGTTCACCGCGAAGAGCGTTTGTTTCGCGTCGTGATTGTGAATCTGCATGGAGCCGTAGCCGTCGGGAGGGTCACTGGGTTGGTCGCCAAAATCATAAACTTGTCCCGAGGCATTGGGCACGTTTGCGGCGTTGGCCGGCCCGTAATTATCCGGCCAGAACTCGAGGTTGCCGCCGTTTAGGTTCGTGCCAGTTACGATGCCGCGAACATTGGAATAGACATTCAGGCTGGCCACGTTTTGTTGGAACCGCGCGCCGGATGCCACCGTCGGGATGCCGAGCTTGGCCAGCGAATCGGTGAAATTGTCCATCGAGATATAGACATATTGCGTGTTGCCATCGGTGGCCTGCAATTCCAGGAAATAGGCGACGCGATCAAAGGCGGTCGTGATCTTCGCCCGATTGTCCACATCATAGGTGATGGTCGGTCCCAACTTGGCCAAGTCGAGATCAAGGACCACCTGGTAATGTTTCGACTCTGGAACTTTCAGCGCCAGCAAATCGCGCTGCGGAACGGCGCCGGCGCGGAAGGCGCCCGCTGGCAGAGTGGCGGAGTTCATCAGGTTTGGCTCGGCCAACATGTGCCAGGCGAAACGCATCGCCACTGGGCGCTTGACCTCTGGCGCGGACAAAGCCACCGCCCCACCTTCAATCCGCGCGTCGGCCTTTACGAACCCGCCGTCATCGGCGTCAATGATCTCGAACCAAGTCAACGGCTTCCCGTCCCGGCTCGCCAACCCGCTCGCGACGTGATCAAAGGTGATGCGCAGCTTGTCGCCATCCAGGCTCATGGCTTTGAACGTGGGGCCGCTGTAAACCACGTCCGACATACCGTAAT
>CAIKLQ010000421.1 GCA_903828255.1 uncultured Verrucomicrobiota bacterium | reverse complement strand
CTGTGATTCCGAGCGTCACGAGCGTGAGTGCGATGAGTCTTTTCATGGTGTGTTTCCTTTCTTTCTGCGTTTGCAGGCACGGCCTACTATTCCTCGATGCGGAGGAGTTTTGTTGATGGTTGGAACGTTACCCCGTCAATCCTCTGTTCCGGCAATTGCACGGGGTAAAGACGGACGCCGTTGACCTGGTTGCGCTGCTTCTGCATGGCGACGTAGAGCCAATACTGTTGCTTCACGGCGTCGCTCTTGCCCTTGTCGTAACCGGCAGCGTAGGCTTTATCGGCCTGTTTTTTGGCGGCGTAGTGGAGTGTTTCACTGACGATTACCCCGCCTGCCGCGCCAGCGGCGGTCATGAGTGGGTCGCCATCGGAGAGTTCATGGCCGAGGTAAGCGCCGCCTGCGCCGAGGGCTACGTCGCTGATGGGGCGCGTGGCCGCGCAACCGGCAAGCAGGCCGGCAACAAGGGTGACAAGGAGCAGTTTGGGGGCGTTGTTGATGAGTTTGGTTTTCATAAGCGTTAATGAGGTTTGGGGTCGCTGTCTTTGCGTGGATTCGCGTGATGGATGATTCCTTCGACCACACTCGAACTCTGGCGGAGCTCGCGGGCACGGCGGTCGAAGTGCTCGCCGCTCGAACTGGAGCAGTAGAGCATCTCCGGCGACGCCACATTGTGGACCGTGCCGCAGAGGTTGCGCGTCGAGTCCGTGTGGAGATACGTGAACGGCGAATACTTTTCACCCGGCTGATGGTCAGGCAGCGGGTAGTTCATGATCGCGTGCTGCGTGACTTCCGGCAGCGCGATGTCCTTGCCCATGTCGTCTAGGTCCGCGCGGTCGTTCTGGCGCATGATGAAAAACTGGCGGCTGTTGCCGAATACCGCCGAGCGAATGCGGGACTGCTTAAACCGCGCGTATTGCTGAACGATAGAAATGTTCCAGCAGTTAAATTTCCGAAGCTGCGCGTAACTCTCCTGCACGATTTCCTGACCGCCAGGAATGTCGAGGAAGCGGGCAACCTCCTCGTAGATGTTCCGTTTCCGAATTGCGCGCGGCAGCGTCATGATGTGCTTGCGCGCGTGGTTGGTGATGAGGAAACCGGCGGCAGCCTTCAACTCCTTCGCTGACTCCGGGATGTAGCCCAACTCGAAGTGGGCAATTCTCCCTGTAAGCGACAGATTGCTCGTGCCGTCGAACAGGCAGCCGTAGTTGCCGTCGCGACACCACGGCAGGATGAGGGTCGCGATTTCCATGATCTGGTCGCGCTCCGCACCGATGGGGTCGAGCATCATCAACTCCTGCAACATCCGATGCGTCGGGAATTCATCCGGCGTGAAATGGGCAAAGGCGAGATTGCGGACTTCCTTGCTGGTCCTGGGATCTTTCAGAAACTTCAGCACATCGGCCTCGGCGAACTGCTGCATATAACCCTGCGCCTCGTCGGCATGAGCCGCTTTCCAATCCCGGAAGTCGGCGAAGGTTTCAAGGGTGGTCGCACCCGGCGGCATTTTTTCCGCGCGAAACTTCTGCAACGCCATTGCGTGCCGGGCAATGTTGAGCAACTGGTCATGCCGCTTCTTCTGCCAGTCCTGAAACGAATCCTCGTAAAGCAGGTTAAGATACTTGGCGATTTGCGCCTGCCGGAGCATCTGTTTGTCCTCCTGCGCGCTCGTGCCGATCATCCGCGCCACGAGTGCGGTCGCGGCGGAAAGATGGTCGGGCGTCAGCGGCAGCCCCTTCGTGTCGAGGTAATTGATGGTCAGGTCGCCGTCGGGATGGATGATGATGGGCCGCGCGCCTTCCTCAACTGTCGCGGTGTAAATTCCGTAACTCAACCCTTCCTCAATGATGACGGTGTAACCGAAATAACCTTCGGTCTGCGAAAGCAGGTCGCAAACCGTCACGGACTTCCCTGCCCCGGACATTCCGAGCAGAACCGCGTGTTGCGGTGAGGCGGAGTCTTTGCCACCGGAAAAGGTCTGAATCCCAACCAGGTTGTTGGCCGGACCGTCGTAAATCGCCTCGGCGGTCGCCAAGTGTCCGGTGAAGGTGCTGGTCACCGGCAGCATGTCCGCCAGGAAACGGTGCTCGGAGTAGAGTTTGCGATGTTCGTAACGTCCCCACGTCCAGCCCGGCCAGGTTTGGAAAAACAGATTTCTCGACGTGCTCGGCAGATTGCTTTCGAAGTATTGCGCCGCGTTCATCGAGTTGATGGCGTTCTTGATCGCCCCGGCCTTGGCATTGAGGCCGTCGCGGGTCTTGTCCCAGACGCGGATGGCGAACATGGCGTGGAACGGAATCGTCTGGCCCTGCATCAGCGCGTGAATCTTTTTCTGCTTCTTCTCCATCACGGTGAGCAGTGAAATCTTCTTCTCGCTGGCGTAGTCACCGGCCACGCGGTCGTGTTCCTTTTCCTCTTTGTTGATTTCCTGGGTGATGGGAAGCGGATCAACATTCACCGTGATGGTGTAGTCCAGCAGCCGCAGGTTGGTCAGGCGTTGGATAATTCCCGGATAGGTCGTGCGCGGCCAGCGAGTGAGGACAATCAGCGAGTGGTAATGCCCATCAAGGAAAAAGCCGAAGTCGGACTGGCCGTTGCCTTCGCTGTGCCAGCAATTTTCCTGAATCGAAAGCTCCGGCGAAAATCCTTCCGCTGGGTCGAAGTCGAAACGGTCGTTCAGCGACGGATTCAGAAACCGTTTATAGTGCCGGAAATGATCGAGATCGGACATTGGGAGGATGCGCGCTCCGCCCGAGCCGAAGATTTCCAGCAAAAGCCGGTGGACGTGCTCGAACTCGGTTTCGAGTTGATCGAGCAGCGTGTTGTAATAGTCGCGCCGGGCGGCGGCGGTCTGGAACGATTTCGGCACGTTCTCCAGTGAGCGCGAGATATAGAAGATGACGCGCTGCCGGCGGAGTTTGCGTTCGGACATGGCCTGCCAGTAACGGGTGAAGCGTTCGTTGCGGGCGCGCTTGGTCCAGACGTTGGAAAACTTCTCTGTCTCCTGTTGGTAGCGCAGCAATTCCCCCTTGTAATCGGAATCGCAGAAGTATTGCACTTGCAGCCGCTGGTTCTCGTGAAGCGAGGCGAGCAGGAGACAGAGTTGATCCTGGAAGTCGTTGAGGTCGGCGACCGGGCTGTTGGTGAGGTCGGGTGCTTCAAAGACAAACCCCTTCGCCACATACCCGCCCCGCCGGAGCAGATTGAAAACAATCAGATTGCGGACAAAAAAACCGTTGGGAGCGCGTTCAAACATAGGTCAGACATGGATTGAGGGTGAAGATGGGTCAGCGAGCGCTTGTTGGGCACGCAGTTCGGCTTGCATCTGCTCAACGCGCGTAAGCTGGTCGGCCAGTTCCTGAACCGGGCGGACTCTGGTTTGCTCGTTCACGGCGATGTAGGCTTCGCGGATGTGGGCGAGCGCGCGTTCCAGATGAGCGCGAACACCGGCATCCATGCCGTGCTGATGCAGCCCGGCGCGCAGATTCACTTCGGCGGTCTGCAATTGTCCGAGCAATGCCCGTCGCCGCAGTTCAACAACATCAAAGCCGCCAGTATTCATGGTTTGTCCTCCGCAAGCGGATGCTTAAACAAGCGAGATTGAACCTCCGGGGCAAAACCACCGCCGGAAACCCAACGCTCGAAACAATCGCGGTCGTAGCCGGGCGGCTTGCCCTGCCGGAATCCGAAGATGTAGGCGAGGCAGATACCGACCGGCACGAGCGCGACG
>CAIKLQ010000420.1 GCA_903828255.1 uncultured Verrucomicrobiota bacterium | reverse complement strand
CTCAAGCTGTTCGTTCCCGGGCACGCCTTGGTGTCACTGTCCGTCACCACCCGCCCAAAACATTTGTCGGCACCGCTCGCGGCAAACGTGTCCGCATACGGCCCACACGAATCCAGCGGAATGACATAGCTGTCAGTGAAGGTGGTCCCCGCTCCCGGGGCCAAGCTGATCGGCCCCAGCACCCGCCGCGACAGATTCTGCAAAGCCGCAATGGTGTTGGTCACATACACGTTATTCAACGTGATGTTCCCCGTGTTCGTCACGGTCCCCGTCACCACGTTCGTCTGCCCGGGTTGCAACAAGCCCACCGGACACGCCTTCACCACGTCAATGCTCGGGCTGTTCGTGGAAGCGCAGGAGGCGCTCGCGGTGTTCGACAGCGACAGACCACAAGTGGTTCTTGCGCGCACGGTCAAAGTGTCAGCGTACGGCCCGCACGAATCCTGCGGCACCGTGTAACTATTCGTGAAGGCGAACACCGCGCCCGGCACCAAGGTGATTGGACCTATGACAGGCGTCTCGTTGGCGGGTTGATTATTCACGACCGTCACGTTGGTCAAGGTGATGTTGCCGGCATTACTGACGCTGCCGGTATAAGTCAGCAACCCGCCCGGCTGGATCAATCCAGTGGGACATTGCTTCGTGATGGTAATGGCAGGCGTGAAACAAATCAGGCAAACATCGGTGTACGAATTGGTTACCGAAGCGCGGGGACCACCAATTACCGTCGTGTCCTTGGCGGTCGCGGTGACCATGCTTGCGGCACTGCCCGCGCAGGTTTCCTGGAGCGTCGGATTGAAGCTGTTAGAAAACACGGCGTAAGCGCCGGGAGACAAGATGACATTGCCGGTGAGCACCGATCCATTCACCGGATCTATCAACTGCATCTGGCCCGCCCGACTATCAATGACCGTCACGTTGGTCAGCGTAATATCTCCGCAATTGGTCACATAGCCGCGAAATCGCACGGGCATCTCCGCAATGAAACAGTTTTGCCCTAGCGGCAGATCGCAGGTCTTGAAGACTTGGATGCATGGCGTCACGATATTGATGGTCGCCGTGTGAGAATCCTGCAGTTGCTCCTCTGGACCGGTCAGCACGGTTCCCACGCAATAAGACACTGCCCTTACCGATTTTGGAACTCCGGAGAGGAAAGTCCCGTTTGGAAGTCCCACACCGGCTCCGACCAACGGCGCGGTGATGACAAGGCTGTTGGCGCCCGCTACGCAATTCGAGGAAGCAGCGCCAGCGGGGCAACCAATTAATACTCCAGGATCCAAGGTGATATTTACAAAAATATCACTCAGCTTGCCGGTGGCAACATAGATACTCCCGGTCGCATTGATCGCCTTGCACGCGCCAGGGGTCATTCCCTCAGTCGTAGGCAGGGAAACCGTATCGCCAAGGTGGGCAATGTTTGGCTGAGGATTAATTCCGCCCGCGCTTTCATTGCCACGACCGCCATTGCCTAAACTGCAACCCGGCGGATCCTCGATGGCGCTGACGCGTACCGGTGACATCAGCAAACCGACGGATAACAAGCATGCAAGGTATGCAATGGGGGTTTTGAAGTTCAAGGACACCACATTCAGGTTTTTCATAATTGTTTTTTGAGTTGTTCAGTTCGGCGCTACGGTCAGTCATTTTTTTTTCGTTGCACTGTAATAGCGGAAGCCTCCATCGGGTTGAAAAAGAACAGGCCACAGCTTTCTCAAGCCCTATCTTTTCACACCGGAAGTTACGGCGTCAAGCGGAATAATTATCGGTTGCGACGGGTAAAGCACGGACTTTTAGGGGCGAAAATTCCGCAATGAGCCTGAAAAGAGCAATTGAAACCACGCTGGACACTGATCAGAACGAGCTACAGCAAGGCCGCAGATCACACGGAGTGGGAATGATTTTTTCCTGATGAATCTGGGCTACAATGATGAAGGATCGCGCATTTTCGACAATGAATTTGACATCGCGTTTGTTTTTCCTCCCCCCGCTCGCCCTGTGGAATAGTCAGTATGGCTGTCGCTTCGGGCGAAAGCGAGATCTGCCCTCCGGGATGAGCGTAGGTTGCGACCCGATGCGAATCGGGAGGCCGAGCCACAGGTTGTGGGACGCGCGCCCCAGACAACCATGAATGACCGAGAAGCAAACACCTTGAAGACCTACTCCCTACGGGACTCGAAAGCGGTCAAGCCCCAAAACCAACCCCGCCAGCCGCAGCAAGCTTTCCGCTTGCAATTCCTCCAGGGTGTGACTGCTCAAGAGGCGAAACAGTTCGCGCGCTCCATTTGCCTTTGGACCACACTCGCGTCCGCAACCGCGCCGCCAGTTGTGCTCCCGGAAAGCCCACCTGACTCGGCGTCACTTCCAGGCAGCCCAGACTGCGAATCTCCAGTCGGCCGCAGTTCTGCTCCAACCGGAGGATTTGCGGGCGCGCCCGTGGCCGAGGGGGAAAAGGCCTGTTGCGCGAACAGAGTTTCCAAGGTTTTGTGGAGGGTGGGTTGATTGCCTTTGACGGTCAGCACGTAGTCACCGCCTTGCGCGTAGAGAATCTGCTGCGCCGTCACGATGTTGGTGTGCAAGGCATCGACCCGGACCGTCTTGCCCGCCAAGTCTAGGTGCCCGAGCACCGGCCGCGCGGCGAGGATTTCATTGCTCTTGGCCGCGGTCATCGCGCCGCCGAGGAAACGCCCGCGGCCGCTGACGGCGGTGACCATTTCCACGCCGCCATGCCGCATCTGCTTGCCATCCACGATGACCGTGGCAACCCGAAAGTAACGACGGCGTTTTTGATGTCCGCGAAACTGAACGCGGGCGGGCAGAGGGCTGAACCTCCGTTTTCTCAACAAAGGTGCGCAGTCAATCGAGCGGTTTTGCGGCCCAACTACCCCGAATCAGGTAGCGCACCGTTGTTTCAGGCAAAGAAATCGCGCAAAAATACCTGCTTTTGGGGATACCGTTCCGCCACAGATGAGTCATACTGTGCGCCGTGTTGGAAATGAAAACGGCCCTCAAACTGAAACCTTTTCGTGCCGAGGTCGGAACGAAACTTGGCGAAGCGTCGGTCCGCGGCAGGCAAATCGGACTCGGCGCGGCGCAACCTGCGGTGGCGCGCTCCGAAGCTTCTGCCGATTGGCCACTTCGACTGGGGCGGATGCGCAAATGACGGGAGACGGAAAAGCCGAACCGCACCCAAAAGGAAAATGACCATGCAAACCAATACCCCACAAAGCGCAGTCGAGCTGGGCCAGGTCCAATCCGCGCCCTTGGCCGCGCGCAGTTGGAACGTAGTTTTCGACGGGGAAGTCATTGGCAGCGTTCACGGCGAGACCGAGCGCCAAGCCCGCGACATCATCGCGATTTTGCGGATGCCAAACGTGACTATTCAAGCGGCTGAATGATTTTACCGCCCGGGCAGCGCACCGGGAGTGGGTGGGCCGGTCATCGGGTGGGAGTGGAGTCGGAGCGCGCCGGCGAAAAGTCAAAGATGCCAGGGAGGTGAATTCGTTTGGGGCGGCGGCGGTGGGTGTTTAAGAGGGTTCACCCCCGTCGCCGTTTTTTTGCGGTGCGTCGGAGTGGAGGCGTCGCCCGGTTTGCCGCTGGGGTGTCGAGCTTTCAGTTGGGTGTGGGAAGCATCGGCGTTGCGCCGTGGTTGCGGAGTGCGCCCGCTCCCGGGCGCAGCAATTCACCTGCGTTTGGTGGTTAGGTCAGTTCCGGATGTTTGCCTTCGCTCCACTTTGCTGTGGCCGAGGATGGCACCGCCGGGCACCACGCGCTAGGGAATGAATGTTTTCACCGCCCGCAGTTTATGCTACTGAGTGAACCGCATGTTCCGTCGCCTCTTCGAGCAAGTGCTGCTAGCGGGGCTGGCTTTGGCCAGCCTGCTGGCCCCGTTGGCCGGAGCGGAGGTCAAGTCCCCGCAAACCCCGGCGCCGCTTTATCATGCGATCCGCTGGACCTCGGAGCAGGGCTTGCCGCAGATGCGCATCTCGGCGCTGGCGCAGACGCCGGATGGCTACCTGTGGGCCGGGACTTGGTTCGGGCTGGCCCGGTTCGATGGGTTGCGCTTCGTGGTGTTCAACAACGGCAACACGCCGGAGCTCAAGAAGGAGGCCATCACGGCGCTGGCGGTGGATCGCCGCGACGGCGCGCTCTGGATCGGAACGCCGGCCGGTCTGGTGCGCCTCAAGGACCGGCAGTTCACGCGACCGACCGACACTAATGAACTTGCCGACGTGGTCATTGCCGAACTGGTCCCCGCCGCTGGCGGTGGGGTGTGGGTGTGGACTCACGAAGCGGTGCTGTTGTATCGGGACCGCGTATTGGCAAAAATTCCCCTGCTCCTCCCGATGCCGGAAGAACGTCATAGCGCATGGGAAACGGCGGATGGCCACTTGGTGGTGGGCACAAATCGGCGCTGCCTGGAGTTGGCGGAGGACGGCACCGTGAAGGCGTGGAAGTTACCGGCGGAGGCCCCGCGCTTTTCTTGGTATGCTGGCGTCCAAACCACCGATCGCGCGCGGCAAGCTTGGCTCGGCACTGGCGATGGACTTTTCCACTTCGCCGATGGGCAATGGTCGCAACTTCAGACGTTCCCTGAGCGGTTGCGGCCGCGCGATCAATTCCTGGCGGACCAGACGGGGGGCGTCTGGGCGGGATGCGGGCAGGTGGGACTTTTTCGCTGCAGCGAGTCGGGAGCGCAGCCGATCTCTTTGGGTGACCCCAGCGCGGAGCGAAGCATCAACTGCCTGCTCGAGGATCAGGAGGGTCACGTTTGGGTCGGCACCGATGTGGGACTCTACCAACTGCGCCCCCGCTTCATGCGCAGCTTCAGTGTCACCGAGGGCTTGCCCGACCGGGAGTGTTGGTCCGTTTGCGAAGCGCCCGACCGGTCCATCTGGGTCGGGACGGCTCGGGGCTTGGCGCGCATCCAGGACGACGCGGTGCAGCCGGTGCCGGGGAAACCCTCGAAGGGTAGTTTGTTAGTAGTCGTGGATCGGAAGAATACGGTCTGGTTTGGTGACGATGCCAGTGCCCTCACGGCTTGGCAACCTGGAGGCGAATCCAAAGGGTTTTGGAATACCACCACGGTTGACTCGGTGAATGGAGTGATGCTGGAGGCGCTTTACCTCGACCGCACAGGACGCGTTTGGGTCGGCACCGATCACGGCGTGACGTGGATCGAAAACGCGCAACCCGCCGCCCGCTGGGGCGAGCACGGCCTGCCGACGAACAACGTGCGCGCCATTTACGAGACGCGCGATGGCACCATGTGGTTTGGCACCTGGCAGGGCGGGGCGGTGCAGTGGAAGGGCAATCGGAATTCCGAAATCTCCAATCCAAAATCCGAAACGAACCCGAACCGCCAACCGTCAGCCAGGCGGTTCACGGTCGCTGACGGACTGACGGATGATCGTGTGTTCGTGTTCCACGAAGACGCCGAGGGGGCCTTGTGGATCGGCACGCACAACGGATTGAGCCGATTCCAGGACGGAAAATTCTTCACGTTCCGCGCCGCGCAGGGTTTGTTTGACGACCTCATCAACTGGATGGAAGAGGACGATTCCGGGTGGCTGTGGTTCAGTTGCAATCGCGGAATCTTCCGCATGGAGCGCGCGGAACTCAACGCCGTGGCCGCCGGGCGGAAGCCGCGCGCCAACGCCATCGTCTATGGCGTGGCGGATGGGATGCGGACGCCCGAAACCAATGGGGAACATCAGCCCGCCGGCTGCAAGAGCCGCGATGGGCGACTGTGGTTCCCGACGGCTGATGGCGTGGTGGTGATTGATCCGAGAGAAAGCCAACGGGCGGAGCCGCCGCCGGTAGTGATCGAGCCGGTGCGGGCGAATAATGAATTCGTTTTCGGAGATGGAATGAGCGCCAAGTCCAGAGTTCCGAGTTCAGGGTCCACCGCCGCCCCGCAACTCACAACCCGCAACCTCCAACTCGCCCCCGGCCACGCCCGGGTGTTGGAAATCCACTACACCGCGAACAGTCTTACGTCCTCTGAGCGCGTGCGCTTCAAGTACCAGTTGGAAGGTCACGATCCCGATTGGGTCCCGGATGATCAGAATCGTCGGGTGGCGTTTTACACCAATCTGCGCCCCGGCGATTACACCTTCCGCGTCACGGCCGGCAACGCGCATGGGACGTGGAATTTGACCGGGGACCAAATCTCGTTTCATCTGGCACCGCATTTTTACCAGACCTGGCCGTTCTACCTCACATGCGGAGCGGTTGTCTGGGCGACGGGTTTCGGTCTGCACCACTGGCGCCTCCGCCGGGTGCAGCGCTTCCAAAACCTCGAGCGGCAACGCGCGTTGCAGGAGGAGCGCGCCCGCATCGCCAAGGATTTGCATGATGAACTCGGCGCCAACCTGACGGGCCTCGCGCTGCAACTCGACGTGCTGCAAGGCCAAAGCTGCGCCGCAAACGCGCCGCAAAATCAGCTCGGAAATCTCGCCCGCAGCACCCGGGATTTGGTGGACACCATGCGCGAAGTGGTCTGGGCGATGAACCCGCAACACGACAATGTCGAAAGCCTGACGACCTTTCTCGGCCAGTACACGGAGAACTACCTCGCCGCAGCGGGCGTGCGTTGCCGTCTGGAATTTCCCTCCGAAGCGACGGCGCTCGCGATCAATTCCAGCGCCCGCCACCAGCTTTTCCTCATCGTCAAGGAAGCGTTGCACAACATCGTCCGCCATGCCGAGGCGAGCGAAGTGCATTTGTGCCTCGCCCAGGAGTCGGACAAATTGCGGCTGGAGATCGGCGACAACGGTCGCGGCTTGCCGCCCGAGGCCGAGCGTATCCAAAAACACGGACTGGACAATATGAAGAAACGAGTGACCAATCTAGGCGGACAGTTTTCCGCGCTCCGGGGCGCCGAAGGCGGAACGCGCCTCGCCATAAACATTCCCCTGGAGCGCATCCAAACG
>CAIKLQ010000419.1 GCA_903828255.1 uncultured Verrucomicrobiota bacterium | reverse complement strand
GTCGGCGATCCCCAAATCACCCGCCGCACCTGGCAGGGCGTGGTGACGGAAATCATCAAACTCAAAACCGGCGTCACCCAGGCGCGCTGGCAGGTCGCCAGCAAAGACCGCGCCTTTGAGAGCCTCCGCGACCTGCCCGTGTTCGAGACGCAGCCGGACCACTTCCTGCGCGTGCTGGAGCGCGGCGGGGTGTCCACCAACGTTTACCTGCGGCGCATTCACAACTTCGCGCTCGACATGGGCTGGCTGCCCTGGCCCGTGCTCCCTAAAAAGCGGTGGCCCAAAGTGGAATACGGGAGCAAGCGCGCGATCACCTGGGAGGAACATCAGCGCATCGTCCAACGCGAAGGCAATCCCGAACGCCGCGCGTTTTACGAACTGTGCTGGTTGCTGGGTGGGTCGCAAGGGGACATCGCCAAGCTGAACGCCGAAGACATCGCTTGGGAGTCACGCGTGGTGAGTTACTGCCGCCAGAAGTCCAAGATGATGGCGTGCCTGCACTTTGGAGCCGAAGTGGCGGCGCTGCTGCGGCAGTTACCCGCCACGGGACCGCTCTTTCCCTACCTCCGCACGGTTCGCGCCAGCGACCGGGCCACGGAGTTCAAGCAGCGTTGCGTCGGCTTGGGCATCAAAGGCGTGACGCTCCATTCCTATCGATATGCGTGGGCCGAAAGGGCAACGATGGCCGGTTATCCGGAGCGTTTTGCACAGGAGGCGCTGGGCCATAACAGCAAAGCCGTGCATCGCGCCTACGCACGCAATGCGCAAGTCACGGTGCCCTCGCTGGAGGAATACGAGCATGAGCAAGCTGCACGAAAAGCGAACCCCTACCCTGTCAAACCGGAGCCGACACCGGCATCGCAGTCCCCAAGTGATCGGCCAACTGGCGAAACACCGCACGAAACACCCGCGTCTGGACTCCCTGCCCCAGCATCTGCACCGCCGTGGCGGAATGCCGGGTGAGCAGCGTGTGGCCGTGCAGGCGCTCAATCTCGGCCTGCCGCAGCAAGCGCAGGCCGAAGGGCGTCTGCACAAACGGCCCCGTGTTGATCTTGTGATAGCTGCGAGGAATCGTCGGGAGCCGCAATTCGTTCCCAGCGATTTCCGTGAAAGCGAAACCGTGGCCGGCGGCTCGGTGCCTGGCGTTGTGGGCGCGCAGACCGGCGATGGTCCGCGCAATCCGCTCGGCATCGGCGCGGTCTAGTTCCGAGTCCGGTCGGTCGAGGAACGCGGACATCGGCGTGCAACAGCGTTCGTGCGGAACCTGAAGCGTGAACGGCTTCGCGAGCGTGCCGAGCAGCAGCCAGCGTTGACGGTCTTCGAGTTCGGCCCAATCTTCGTTGGGCCGCAGCACCTCGACCGTGACGTGGTAGCCGAGTCGCCGCAAATGCGACACGAGTAATTCTCCGGCGAGGCTCTTGCCGAACGCCGGGACATTCTCGAACACGACTGCGGCGGGCATTCGTTCACTGACCAGCGTCACCACGGGAAGAAACAAGTCGCCGGTGTCGCCGAGTTCCGGTTTGCCGACCAGGCCCTTCTTCGCGCGTCCAAGATTCGAGTGGCAGGTGCAGGGAATCCCGCCGATGAGCAGGTCGAACGCTGGCAGTTCCGAGGTGTGCAGCGTGCGAATATCGGCTTGCACCAACGTCGCGTCTGGATGCCGGGCTTGCCATTCGTCGGCGAAGTCCGGCTCGATCTCGACGCCGGCAACTACTTGAAAGGTCGCATTGCCTGTCAACGCGGCCGTCAGGGTGCCGCCGCCCGCGAACACTTCCAGGACCCGGAATGGCGG
>CAIKLQ010000418.1 GCA_903828255.1 uncultured Verrucomicrobiota bacterium | reverse complement strand
GGTGAGGGAGAGTTGTCCGACCGGATGAGAAGGTGGCTATTTCCTGGGACGTTACGCCTGCCGCCGGACTGTTCTTTCCAGTTCGGCGGCAAGGCCGATGCACTTCCATGCGCTTCGGAAATTGCGTGAGTCTCTGCCTATCCGTTCCGTTCTTTCCGGGGCGGCAAGATGCGCGCTGCTACGGCAGCCAAGATGGCTGCCGCCACTCCCCAGTGTTGGTCAGCCGCTACCGCTGAATTCGCGCCGAACCGCCTTTGGCAAAGGCGCGCACTTGCTCGACCGTGGCCATCGTCGTGTCGCCGGGGAAGGTGGTCAGCAAGGCGCCGTGAGCCCAGCCGAGGTTCACGGCTTCCTGGGGCGTTTCGCCGTTCAGTAGGCCGTAGAAAAATCCAGCCGCGTAACCATCGCCGCCACCGACGCGGTCAATTACATCCAGTTCGCAGGTCGGCGAGGTGTAGGTTTGGCCGTTGACCCAGGCGACCGCGCCCCAACTGTGACGGTTGGTTGAGTGGACTTCCCGCATCGTCGTGGCGACAACTTTCACGTGGGGATGTTTCTTGGTGACGTTGCCCATCATGCTGAAGAACGCGCTGGGATCGAGTTTGCTCTGCGCGTGAACTTCCGGGCCGGGAATGCCGAGGCCGAGTTGCAAATCCTCCTCGTTGCCGACAAGCACGTCCACGTTCTTCACGATCCGATCCAGGACTTCCACCGCCCGATCATGGCCGCCGACGATGTTCCAGAGCTTGGCGCGATAGTTCAGATCGAACGACGTCACCGCGCCCGCGCGCTTCGCGGCTTTCATGCCTTCGATGATGACTTCCGCCGTGGTTTCGGACAGCGCCGCGAAAATGCCGCCGCTGTGAAACCAGCGCACGCCGCCGGCGAATATTTCCTTCCACTTGAAATCGCCGGGCTTCAGTTGCGCGGCGGCTTCGTTGCAGCGGTTGTAAAAGACCACCGGGGCGCGCACTCCCTGACCGCGATCGGAATAAACCGTGGCCATGTTCGGGCCGTGAACGCCGTCGTGTTTGAAGTTCTTGTAGAAGGGTTTTACGCCCATCGCGCGGACGCGCTCGGCGATCAAATCGCCGATGGGATAATCCACCATCGCCGACGCAATGCCGGTTTTGAGCTGGAAGCAATCGGCGAGGTTGGCGGCGCAGTTGAATTCGCCGCCGCTGACGTGGATGTCGCAATGCGTCGCTTTGCGGAACGGGATGACGCCCGGATCAAGCCGGTGAACGAGAGCGCCGAGGGACAGGAAGTCCAGCGCGCCGGATTTTGGAATGTTAAGTCCGTGTTTCATGTTTGTTTGATTGTAGTGGGTTCAGACTGGTTTTGAAAAGCTGTTGGTTGACTCGGCCGCGTGAAGTGAGAAGTCGGTGGTGTAGCGCCGACTGGTAGTCTGCTGGGTCGCGGATCGGCAATCCGCTCGCATTGCAGCGTGAGGACGGCCTGCCGACTGCCAGTCGGCGACACCCTAGGTTGCCAACCTGCGCTACTTGATGCCGGGTCATTTGGGGAAAACACATCCGCTGCATCGTCACGCCCTACACGACAATTTTCCGAAACGTCGGCACAAGCAAGTGCATCATCACCCAAGCCGTGAGATATGCCGATCCGCAAACCACAAACAAGAGGCCGTAGCCCACCTCGACTTTCCCCAACTCGGTGTAGTGCTTGAGCAGGAGGCCAGCGGCACGGGCGATGAGGATGCCGCCCACAGCGCCGGCCATGCCGCCGATGCCCGTGACGGAGGCCACCGCCTTCTTGGGAAACATATCCGAAACCGTCGTGAAGATGTTGGCGGACCACGCCTGATGCGCGGCACAGGCGATGGCGATGGTCGCCACGGCCAGCCAGGTGTTGATCGCTCCGAGGCGTGACGCGAGCAGCACGGTCAGCGGGAAAAAGGCAAAGATGAACATTGACAGCTTACGGGCCTTGTTGGCGTCCATGCCGCCATTGATGAACTGCTTGGGCAGCCAACCGCCAAAGATCGAGCCCACGGTGGAAACCGTGTAAACCACCGCCACCGCGAACGGCCAACTGATGACTCCGGGAATGTCAGCTTCCCCGCCAGTGTAGCCC
>CAIKLQ010000417.1 GCA_903828255.1 uncultured Verrucomicrobiota bacterium | reverse complement strand
TTGGCCATTCCTGCCACTTCGGCCTCGGCCTCTTTGTCCCGGCTTGATCCAAATTCATGGGCTTCCATCCTACGTTTCTTTTCCTCCCCATGAAGGCATCACCAGAAAAGGCCACCAAAGCCGCCCACACCACTGCGGTCGCGGCGGAATTGGCGCTGTTATGGAACGTGCCGATTACGGAAGGATCCTGCGCTGCCGAACCCGAAGCATTCATCGCAGCGGTGCCTTGGCACGATGGCGGCAAGAACCACCCGGATCGCCAGCAAGCCGTCGTCCAGGTTCTGAAGCCAGCGGTCACCACCGGCAAAGTCGTGCCCAAGGAAAGCCACACTCGGGGCGGCCTGCGCCGCCTCGAACCCGGCGGCCCCTTCCGGCTCGCCTGTTTCGAGGCCCTTTTCCGCACGGCCAACCGCGCTTCGAGCCTTGCAAAATCAAATCTCGGAGGGGATGCTCATGGCTGATGAATTATCTCGAAAGCATCCGCCAATGGCAGGCCCTGCCGCCGGAGCGCAAGCTGCAGCTCCGCTGGGAAGCGATTCCCCTCGATGTGGCGCAGAGCATGGCCTTCGAGCGGGAGCCGGTGTCGGTGGAGACGATTCGCGGGATACTCGCCCAGATCGAGCCACCCGCTATGTTGAAACGACTCTTGGCGTCCTCAGCTACCGCGAGCTAGCACCGCATTTGGCCGCGCGCGTCACTCGCCTCGAAGCGGCGGTGATGGCGGGAGATTTCGCTTCACGACCGCTCGATGAAACCCTCCTGACCGAGTTTCACACCCGAATCTGTGGCGACTTGACGCCCGAATGGGCCGGCAAATGGCGGACGGTGGAAGTCGCCGTGGGGCCGCTCACTCCACCTGCCTCGCATCGGCTGCCGCTGCTTATGCGGGACTACGTTCTCGATCTCCAGGCCAGATGGGAAACCGCGGCGGGCAGCGACATTGATCTCACGCTGGAGTTTCTGGCCTTCGCCGAAGGCCGCTTCCTCAGCATCCATCCTTTCCGGGACTTCAACGGGCGCACCATCCGGGTCTTCCTGACGGAACTCCTGCGCCGGCTCGATTTCCCCCGCGTGGAACTCGCCCCCGAATCGGAATCCGGCCGCGCCGAGTATTTCGCTGCCCTCGAAGCCGCCGACCGGCGGGATTGGCTCCCGCTCACCGGCATTTGGAAACTCCGCTTCGGCTCCGCATCCTGATCCGCCATGCGACAATACCTCCCGCCCTGCGGCTCGCGGCCTCCACCCACCGAAACCGTGTGCAACCGCATCCCGGCCCTGTCTTATGAATGACCCGGAAACCTCCGCCGAATCAGAGCGCCTGAGTTCGGCCCTTGCAAATCGGCTCCCGGAAGCCCCAACCGATCGTCGCGGCGGGGAAGATCGCGGGGCGGCCATCCGAGCCAAGGCCCTGGAAATTCTGCGCCGGGAGATGCCCAACCCCGTAGCCGCGCCTCCTCTGAGCGCCGAACTAGCCCCGCCTGACACCCACCCGCCAATCGGCAATCCCCAATCGGAAATCGGCAATGCGATCATCCCCGCGCGGATGCTCAACGAGTTCGTCTATTGCCCCCGCCTCTTCTACTACGAGTTCGTCGAGAGCGTGTTCGTCGAGAGCGCGGACACCTTGCGCGGGGCGGCCATTCACCAGCGGGTGGATTCGGGTACTGGCGCTTTGCCAAAGGCCGGCGGAAAATCCGGGAGCAGAAAGCAGAAATCTGAAAAGGACCAGAGCCTCCTTACCCCGGTGACTGCGGCCGAGGCAGGTGATTCTATCGGCAATCGGCAATCGGCAGGCGAGAGTGAGGTGATTCACTCGCGTTCGGTGCAAATGGGTTCCGAGCGGTTGGGCGTCGTCGCCAAAATGGACTTGGTCGAGGTGCGAGCCGGATTGGCCACCAGTGCCGCACAGGCCAATGTTGCGGCCGGCGAAACCGGAGACTTGTTCAGCGCGTTGGAGGTCTGCCCGGTGGATTACAAGGCGGGTGCGCCCAAACCGGGCGAGGACGCCAACGAATTGTGGGATACCGACAAGATGCAGCTCGGCTTGCAGGCGTTGATTCTGCGGGACAACGGTTACGCCTGCCAAGCCGGCGTCATTTACTACCGCGAAACCAAACAACGGGTGCGCCTGCCCATCACTCCCGAGCTGGAAAACTGGGTTCTGCAAAACATCGCCGCCGCCAGGCGGATCATCACCGACCCGATTCCCGCCCCGTTGGTCCATTCGCCGAAATGTGTGCGGTGTTCGCTCGCGCCCGTCTGCCTGCCGGACGAAACGCGGATGCTGGCGGTAGTGGGGCCGGCTTCCCGACCCGTAGTGGCCCAGCGCGTCTCGCCTGTCCCCCCATCCATCGCCTCGGATCTCACCCCCCGAACCAGTAGCGGTGGGGCGACAGAGGTCAAATCTGGAATCGCTCCGCGCCGCTTGATCGCCGCGCGCGACGATACGCGTCCGCTTTACCTGAACACCCAAGGTTACCGGGTCGGTTGCAAGGACGAGGTGTTGCAGGTTAAAGATAAGGATCGCGTCATTGAGGAAGTGCGGATGCGGGACGTCTCGCATGTGGCGTTGTTCGGCAACCTCCAAATCTCGACGCAAGCCATTCAAGCGCTCTGCGAACAGGAAGTGCCCGTGACCTATTTCTCCATGGGCGGCTGGTTTTACGGGATTACTCGCGGGCACTCTCTCAAAAACGTGTTCCTGCGCATGGAACAATTCCGCCTGGCGCGGGATGAAATGACGTGCCTGGCCCTCGCGCGCCAGTTTGTCCATGGGAAGATTCGCAATCATCGCACGCTGCTGATGCGAAACCATCTGGAACCGCCCGAGGCGATCATCGCCAAGCTCAAACGGGCGTCTGAGGATGCGCTGACCGCCGCCTCCATCGCCGAACTCCTCGGCATCGAGGGCGCCGCCGCGAGCCAGTATTTTCAGCAGTTCAACGGGATGGTGAAAGTTGAGGAGGACGACCTGCCGGGCTTGGAAATGCCCGGCCCCTCGGCGGAGCAGCGCGCCTTCAACTTCAACTTTTCCCACCGCAACCGCCGTCCGCCCACCGATCCCGTCAATGCCATGCTCTCCCTGGCTTACAGCCTCCTGGCCAAAGATTGCACGCTCGCCGCCCTGGCGGTGGGGTTCGATCCTTACCTGGGCTTCTACCACCAGCCGCGCTTCGGGCGACCGGCGTTGGGTTTGGATTTGATGGAGGAGTTCCGGCCGCTGATCGCGGAGTCCACGGTGTTGAGCTGCATCAACAACCGCGTCGTCACGGAAACGGATTTTGTGCGGGCGGGCCAGGCGGTGAATCTCAGCGCGCCGGGACGCAAGCGCTTTTTCCAGACGTACGAGCAGCGCATGAGTTCGCTGATAACCCATCCGTTGTTCGATTACAAAGTCAGCTATCGGCGGGCGTTGGAGTTGCAGGCGCGGCTGTTGGCGAAAACGCTGACGGGTGAAATTGCGGATTACATCCCCTTGCTGACGAGGTGACCCATGCGGACGACGTACCTGGTTTGTTACGACATCGCCGATGAGAAACGGCTGCGCAGGGTGTTCAAGACCTGTGGCAATTTTGGCGACCACCTCCAATTCTCTGTGTTCGAGTGCGATTTGAACCCGTCGGAAAAGATTGAATTGGAGACCACGTTGCGCGCCATCATCAAGCACGACGAAGATCAGGTGATTTTTGTCGGGTTGGGACCATCCCAAGGGCGGGGTGACCGGGTGATCACCGCGCTGGGGTTGCCCTACACGAAGCTGGATGCGC
Organism: uncultured Verrucomicrobiota bacterium; assembly: GCA_903828255.1. GTDB lineage: Bacteria > Verrucomicrobiota > Verrucomicrobiia > Limisphaerales > JADLHS01 > CAIKLQ01. Next base: position 363 of record CAIKLQ010000417.1, on the reverse strand, counting down.
CGTGCTTTGTAGTTTGAGCCAGCGGCGTTCTTTGACAATTTAGCCCGCGAGCGGCGGGGTGCCGCGGAAAACCCCGCCGGCGCTCGCGTGGCGTAACCGATTCCAAGTAAGCAGATAATGTGAGAAGTCCCGTAATGATAAGCCCCCAGACCCCCAGAATGGCCCAGGCTCTCGCAAGCGAAGGATTGCGAACCTGTGCCAGAAGGAGTAACAACAGAGCCCACTCCGCGCTCAATTGAGCGCGGCCCCGTTGAAGCAAAACGGTCGCCTCCGTCCCCTTTCGTCAAGACTTACACTCCGCGCCCAATTGAGCGCGGCCCCGTTGAAGCACCTTCGTAACCGCAGAGTGCGATCCGCATCAGC
>CAIKLQ010000416.1 GCA_903828255.1 uncultured Verrucomicrobiota bacterium | reverse complement strand
TTTCTGAAAATCGCGTGGCGCGAAGCGCTTTACGCGAACTCCCGCAGCGGCGCGGCCGGATTGGGCACTAACTTCTCTCGGGGCGGGTGTCGGTTTGCCGAAGTGCTAGGCGACTCACTGGAACGGCGCGTCATAAAAAAGCCATGAAATAAAGCTTGCCGCCACCCTACTGACCCGCCAGCTTTCGCGCCAGTAGTAATATGACGACAAAAACCAAACCAAATTGTCGCTCACTTAACTGTTGGACTGTGTCATGCGGCGCATGAAACCCTTCATCATTCTGTTGAGCGTTGTGGTAATCGGAGTCGGCGCATACCTCGTTCGTGATTATCTTTCACGCAAGCGTGCTTTTGCGCAGCGTACCGCCTGTGTCGGCTCATTGATTCGCATACGGCTGACCAAGGAGCTTTATGCGCAAGAGCACGGCTTGACCAACGGTGCGACGATTTCAGAGGACGTTGTCTGGAGGGAAAACAGGAGCGTGGAGCGTTGCCTCTCGGGAGGTAGCTACTCGATAAACCCGGTGGGCGTATATCCATCATGCTCCTACACTGGAGTAGTTCGATGGAGCGGGCGATTATGGAGCCACGAATGGAGACCGCCAGAATGAGTTTTGGGTCCAACAAGCTGGCTGCACCGAATCCCGCGATCGCGTCGCAGTTGTATATCGGGCGTCACTGGCGCGGGATCGGTGAGCCAGGACGTTAGCCTGCTCTAGCGCATGTTTCAGTTTCCACTTTTCTCTGGTTTCCTCTTTGAGGCGCTCGACTGTGTATTGCAGGTCTTTCACGACTTGCAGGTATGCGTCTTGGTATGGGTTTGTGCGCATGTTCCATTTTGCAGCCACAAGTTCAGGCGAGGCGGCAGCCCGCCATGCGCAGCAGTCTGTTCCCTTTTCGTCTGAGCACATGACTTGCCACCACGTCCCAGCTTTCGGAGTCACCGATATGTCTTCAGGCCCATTGGCTTTTGACCCACAGAACGGGCAGGCTAACAAGGTCGCTGCACCTAACCGCCGCCCCGCTTTCCGCTTCGAGTTTGATTTCATTTCGCTTGTCCTTTCTGCGCACCACCGTCGCCGTCGGGCGGCGGCAGGTGAGCTTTTTCGTTCGGCTGCGACCTTGCACCACTCGCGGTGTTGATATGTTTATGAGTGCCACGTCTGGCAAGAGCGGCACAGAAAGCGGAGTGCCAGTTACTAGCGCCCTGCAAGTGCTCAAGAGCGGGCCTGCCGTTGTGCTTGAGATCGGATGGCTATACTTGCTCGCTTGGGCAGTGTTCTTCGCGGTTGACGCCTTTCAGCCCGATGCCGGAGGCTGGGAGTTTGAGGAGTGGGTTTTGACGGGCGCGCTGATGATTCCGCTTGTTTTGATTCCAGTTTACCTGGGCTACAATGTCAGGCACGGATTACTTCCACAGTGTCGTCACTGGTTGCCTTGGGTTGTTCGACTCATGTATGTATCCGTTATCCTGGCAATCTGTGACAGTTGGGCAGCGGGTACCGAGCGCCGTGCTCCGCTTTTCAGCAAGGTCACTTGGGCTATGCGCGACGGTGGCACGAGAGGAAGTGTTGGCTTTGGCTATTCGTTGACGTACCACCGCAAGATGGGCGGCGAGCATGGTCCTGAGGTTTGGTTTTGGTTTGCGCCATTTACCGTTCGGTGGACATCAGAGCACGTTGGCCTTCGCTGGATATGGCAGTCCTGACGAGAGCCGAACAAGATCACTGCACCGAACTGCCGCCAAGCGTTGCAGTTTCGATGCGCCAGATTCTTCGGACGCTGCATTCGCCGGCAGCGCCCGTTCCCGGCGGCAGTCGGTGAGTTCGGACGTTAGGCCATCCTGCATTGTGAGCGAGTCATCCATTGAAGAATTCTTTGAGTGCCCGAAATGTGGAAGGCAGAACTGGGGATTCGCGCGATGCCAGACTCCAGGATGTGGTGAGTTACGAAGCGAGTTTCGGGGTCGAGAGGGTGTCGTAGTTCGGGATCTCGGTCGCTGCGTACTCAGTGGTTCTTGGTCAGACGTACGGTTGCCAAATGGCGACTATTTGTGGGCTCCGTATTTTCTTGTGTATGTTGACGACGGATGGCTAGACGAGAGCTATCGTTACACCGACACTTATTATGCGAGTCATCCTTCCAGACGAAGAGACGACGAGGCCTAACAAATCAAGAAATGTAGAGAACGCGGGGGCGCAATGACCGGGGGCGTTGGGTTGCAGAAGCGGCTTTGAAATTCCCTGAACCCGCCCCCGGGTTCTTTACATTTCCGGGTTGAACGCAGCTGCGGCCCAAGGTTC
>CAIKLQ010000415.1 GCA_903828255.1 uncultured Verrucomicrobiota bacterium | reverse complement strand
GGACAACAGAACGGCAGCGCAACGAACCTTCGACCGCAGGGAGGCGCGAGCAAAGGCTCGAAGCTCGCCTCCCTGCTAGTCGAATTCGCGACAAAGCCTGAAAACACCGCGAGATCACCCACTCGAGTACGCGAAGCCCCAATTTTCTTTTCAACGGCTTGGCCTGAGCTTCCAGTCACCGCACAAAACTGCGCTGATACAGCGGCTGGTTGCCCATCGCACAGTCCTTTTCAAAGGCGGGAAATTCTTTATGCGCTTTGTCGATTTCATCGCAGAGAATCCACGACTTGTTTGCGGCTTCGCGCCGGACGGCTGAGACGTGTTCCAGGTTGTGGTGACGGCGCCATTCCAAAAACCGGTGGGTTGCGTGGTGGTAATCGCTGCAGGCCATACCCGCCCGTTGCAAGTTTCCAAAGGCGTCGTCGACCAACTCTTGCGTGATTGAAACTTGAGTCCCCAACCTCGGGCCCAACTCCACGCGCAGCCACCTTCGGCAAAGTTCGGCAGATTCTCCGGTGTCTTTTCCGGGCAACATCAGGCGCAAAAATCCGTCGCGAAAAACCGGAATATCTTTCGGCATGGGGATGGCCTCTTTGTTTACCTGCTCTCGCATCCTATCCTCGTTGGTCCCTTTTTGCAGGGCGACGAATTTGGCGGCGGCTGCCCAAAGGTCCAGCGCGGCGGCACAAGGCTGGTCGGGGTCGCCGCTGGCGTTGCGGGAGAGGTTTGCCGCCAAGAACGTCAACTGCTCCGGCGTTGGAATTTCTGCCGTGCCCGGCCACGGCTTTATGCCCAGGCGGTCACAGCGCATTTGTCGCAAGGTTCGCAACGAGGGGGAGTCCTGTTCTTCTGCGGTGGACACTTCCGGCGTTTTGTTATTCATGGTTGGTTCTCCTTTTCAATTCGGCAATGGGTTGGTGAGGGCGCTGGGAATTGAAGCGCCGGGGGTTCACGCTGCGCCCCTTCCGTGCGCGGCTTCGGTGGGCGGTGCGACGGCGAACCAAAGTTGTGCGGCGGCGGGCCGGACAAGCTCGCGGTAGTGCTTGAAAACCACGTCTGCAGAGTTGCCGAGTTCAAGCGCAACCTGTGCGGCGTTTTGAATCTGCGCCAACCGATAACTCGCATAGCTGTGCCTGAGTCCGTTGTCTTTCCACGCCACGCCAGCGGCCTTTGTGCAATCGGCGCGGGCGGCGCGCAAGATTTTGTCCGTGCCTTGCCACAACAAGCCGGTGCGTTTGGCGTAGGGTGTCAGCCACGCGGACAAATTCGGTTGAATCGGCACCAGCCTGCGCCGTTTGGTTTTCGCTGCGCCAGCGGCGACGGTAATAAAACCGCTTGCGGTGTCCACGTCCTGCCATGTGATTCTTTCAATCTCGGTGGCGCGAAGTCCTGCCAGTCCGCCAATGGCGAGAATTGGCAAGAAGTCCGGCGCAGCGTTTTCGAGTAACAAGGTGAGTTCGTCGGGCGTGAAGATTTCAATGCTGCCACCGTTGGCGGAAATTCTTTCCACGGCGAGAACCGGGTTGCCGCCTTTGAAAACGTAGCCACGCGCTTCGGCGAATTGAAAGAGTGTGCCGACAACGGTGCGGAAATTCTTCGCGGTTTGCGGCGCGAGTTTCAACTTGTCCAACCATTTTTGCACGTCGGCGGTTGTCACGCTGCCAATGTCCACGGCAAACGCTTCCGCAAACCTGCCGAGACGATAGCGCAGATCGGTGAGGTATTCCGCGGACAAGCCACGCGCTTCTTTGGCGGCAAGTAACTCGGCTACCACGTCGGCAACCGGTTTGCTGGTGACAGAGTTCGCGCCGTGCCGGGCGTAAAAGGTTGCCGCCTGAGTCATGGCGTCGCCGCCAAGAATCTCGAAACACTTGGCGAACGTGGCGGCGGCGAGTTCCAGACTCGCGCCGGTGGGCCGGAGGAGTTGCATGGCGCGGCCATTGCTGGCGGCGTCGGCGTTCAACATGCAGGCGGCCGTCGCGTCGCCGCTGGCCAGCTTTCCGGCAATCAATTCGGCTTCCCGGCGTGCGGCGGCGTGTTCGGTGAATTCGCGGAAGCGGCGCACGCCGGTGGTGTAGTCGGGGATTTGATAGAGCGTGCGCGACTTTCCGATTGCGGTGGGCCGCGTCCGTTTGTAGATTCGCACCGTGACGTTGCCAACCTTAACGGTTTCCGGTTTCGCCTTTGCAGGCTTTGAGGGGGTGTTGCCTTTCATGTCGTCAAATGTTGGCATAGTGTTGGCAAGTGTCAAACTTGCGGTTTCTGGCGAGTCGCAAAAGTGCGTCAAAAGCCAATAGAATCAATGGTTCTGGAGAGATGGCCGAGTGGCTGAAGGCGTCGGTTTGCTAAACCGATATACGGGTTAAACCGTATCGGGGGTTCGAATCCCCCTCTCTCCGCCACTTTCAGCATTCCCCAATAGAATCAAGGTGTTGCGAGGGTTTTCCCTGTCAAATGCGCGGCGCAACTGTATGTAAATGCAAAGCAGAAACCAGCCAACTGCCGCTAAGGTTCACTGTGCTGCAATGCTGTTAAACGCCCTTTTCTCATTGGGTTTTATTGGGTTCGGTGTCGGATAGTTCCAAGCGTAATTGCTCCGCTTCTTTGGGTGCGTTGCTCGGCTTGGGTCACGCTGCACCGACGCGCCACGATGCCCGTGGTGGCGTTTTTATTCGCGGGAGTGTGGTATAGTGGCTGGGCAAAAAAACACCCGGCACGGGGGGTATCAAGTCCCCGCACCGGGTGGAAACAACCGCTGTGCAGCACCGTCAGGAAGATAAAAGCAGAGTCGCGGCGGTCGTATCGGCGGGAGCAATGCCGATGTAAACCGACAGCGCGAACCGCATTTCCCGAGTCGCCGGGAGAAAGTAGAAACTGGCCGAAACGTCAATTCCAAGCTGGGGCACATTGAACGAGCTTGAACGAATTACGCTTTGGCCGATGGGTGAAATTTCCGGCTTGGCGTAAACCAAGATGGCGCAACCCGGGGCGGCGGTGAGTCCCACCAAGTGGGTTTCGCCGCCCGTCCAGGTGGACTGCTCGTAAACCGAATCGAAGTTGGGAGCAAACCAACTCAGCGGGCGAACTTTGGCGAAGTATTCCGGCGCAAGGATGATTGCCCGCTCGGGGGAGGGGACGCTCACGAACATCTTGTCGAAGTCCTGAGAGCCAAAATTCGGGGCGGTCACGGTTGCCGCAGTCGCGTAGCCGTTGGCCGTCTTGAACACTGACAGGATCTGCTCCTGAATGGCGACGGATTGCGCCCGGGCGCACGCCTCGAAAAGCATTTGGGTTGTCAACCCGAGGTTCAAGTCCACGTCCACGCCGACGGTGGTGACGACCGCCTTCATGGGGATGCTAACGGGCGTGATCCCGCAACTGCCATCCTTCCAGTCCGGGTTGGCGCTCGTTTGCGCGGTCGGGCCTTCGCTGACGTAAAACAGTTTGGCCGGTTGCCCGGGTGTCTTGTTTTTGTCGAGCGGCATGGTGCGAATCAGCTTGCCCCAGGGCGCGGCGACTTTGGTTAGGATCGTGCTGCTGCGCTGGATGAAATTTTCAAACGCGAGTCCGGTTGTATCGTTGGCCATAAAGTTATTCAGTTTTCGAAGACGGTATTCACGCCGCGGTTGATCAGAAATTCGGACATTCCGCGTAGATGTTGAACGAGGGCGCTTGACTGATACGGGAGTCCGAACCGCTGATAACTTTCCGCCTCCTGCGCTTCGACCAGGACGACTTGGTCCCGCAAAGTCCGCATCAGGATCAGGGTGATCTCTGCCGCCAACGGTTTGAAAGTTTTGGCGACGGCCATGAGTTGATCTTTGGCGGCAATGCGCCGGTGTTCAAAGTCATCCAGCCACGCTTGCCGGCTTCGGCCTCGGTCAACGTCAACCAAGCTGCCGCTTGCCACCAGCGTCTGGTGTTCCGCTTGTTGCTTGCTGTAGGCGGTCACGGCGGCACCCTCTGTCAGCGCGACGCCAATTTCCTGATTTAGCCGTTTCTGTTCCGCGAAAAGTCGCTGTGCCTCTTCGAAACATGGCAGGGCTTCGATCTCGGAGCGTGACAGGCGCACGATCTCGCGGGCCGCGCAGGAGGTCGGGTCTTGCGCTTGCGCTCGTCCGAGCATCTTGTCGAGCAATTCAGAAACAACATTCATGGTTGAATCCTATCAGCGTTTTGCCGCCTGTCTTTTTTCCTTAACCCGCCCGTCACCGGGGGGCTGGTTTCAAAGCGGATTCTCGCGCAGTTCCTTAAGCCGACAGCTCACTGTGGCCTCGCTTATTTCGAGAAAGTCTGCGACCTGGCGCTGGTTGGTGTCTGCCAGCGCATTGCATCGAAACACGAACGCTAGCAACACCGCACGCTTGCCAACCTGGGCCATGTCGGGGGCGTCCGCGACTAGGATTTCCAGCAATTCCCGGCGCAGGGCATGGCGTAGCTGGCGGCTCTGGATCTCGTCGGAGGTCATCGGCGCGAAAAGGGTTTGCTGTAATCCCGGGGCGAGGCCGTCCGGTAGCGTCCAGTTGAGCCTACCTCCTGAAAGCTATCCAGCGCGCTCGCCGTGCAGTTCCAGCACATGGGGAGCGCGGGGCGGTTGCTCGCGGTGAAGCCGTATTCGTTCCCGCAATGTCGGCATTTGGCGACCTGGGGCGGCTCGGGCGTTGTCAGGAATTGAATTTTCATTTTCATGGTGTTGGTTGGGGATCGGTTACGGTTGCAAACTTCTCGCGGGACTGCTGACGGATGATCTTCACCATTGCCCTGGGTTCGCGGAAAACATCCATCGTGGCCAAGCCTGCCAGCCTCGGGGCGCTTCGCGTCAGTTGGTCAAGCGCCTCGAAGTAAAACGCCTCCGCCTCTGCCGCCTCCCGCTCAACGTCGGATCTCAGGAGGTAGAGTTTTTCGGTCACGTCGTTGGAGTGCTTGATGCGCCGGGCTTGCTCCGTCGCAATCTTGAGCTTTTGGGCACCGAGGGCTTCGGCGTCCCGTTGTAGCCAGGCGAACAAGGCGCGGATGGCTTCGATCATGGTCACCTGACCGTTGGCGATGGCGGGCAGCTTGGCTTCCTGACTCAGTTGGTACAGCCGGCGCGACGTAAAACCGCTGAGTCCTGCTAGCGTCTCAACCGGGATCATGGCCGGGGGTGCCGCCGCTGGGGGTGCTGGTGTTGGTGCTGGTGTTTTCTTCTTCATATTTTGATCGTGTTGGTCGTGAAAAACTTGGTGAGCCAGCCGTTATGCCACTGGAACAAGCTCCGGTCGTTCGTCAGGCTGACGATCTCCACGCATTGGCATGATCTCAAATTCGAGGACGTTTCGAGGACGTAGGAGGGCGACCACAACTGCAGCTTGGCGTGCATGGCAGCGCCTCCCGCATGGCGGCGATGGTCTCTTGCATGGACGCGAGTAGTAGCGCGGCCTCGTCCAGTAGGCGCAGGATTTCGAGGATGGTCGGGGTCATGCTACCCTCCCATATTGCTGGCAACTTGGCGCAGCGTCTCCCGCTCCTGTTCTTCGATTGCTTGGATCTGATTCCAAGCATGGGCGTCAATGTGCCGCGTGATACAATCCCGCACGATGCGCTTCAAGACTGCCCCGGCATGGTACCTGAGAGGAAGCTCCGTTGCGCCCGCCGGGAAAAATCCCCACTAAGACCGTGAAATTCCAACACACCAGAAACCACCTAATGCCCGCGCCGATCCTCAAAGGTCGTAACTAGCCCTACTTGGCGGATTCGACCATGGTTTCGCCTCTTTTCGGGGGTGCGGCGCATGAGTTTACCAATGAAAGGGCATCGTTGTTCCTCAAAAGTGCGGGTAGTGAAGACCGCCCCTCTTCCCACCCGGCGCGGTGCGTGTATTCTCTTCGGTCATTATGTTTCTGCGTTCTCAGATTCGCAAGAAAGCTGGCAAGGAGCACCCCTCCTGGAGTGTCGTCGAAACCAAGCGTCTCCCCGCCGGGCGCGTGGCCCAACGGCAAGGGCTCTACTTGGGCGAGGTCAATGATTCCCAGCGCGCCGCCGGGCGCAAAACCCTCGCCGCTCACTCGCCCGATTCTGACGTGACGTCGCAGATCGCGCTCT
>CAIKLQ010000414.1 GCA_903828255.1 uncultured Verrucomicrobiota bacterium | reverse complement strand
GGCTCATGGCAGCATGATAGCCCAATGGGCCGAGAAGGGAACGTTCAACATGCAACGTTCAACATCCCCAGGCCGAGGCTGCGCCGCCGCCGCAAACGACAATCTTGGAGGTTGAAAGTGGATCGTTGAATGTCGAAGGTTACGGGTTGAATGTTTTCCGATCCAGTCTCTCGTTGTTCGCAGTGTTCATGCTGTTGCTCGGAACCACCGGAACCACGAGCGCCGCGGCTCCGTTCCCGGAAGCCGAACGCCTGGCCGCGGTCGCCGTACGCGTCGCGGCGGGTTGCCGTTCCGTGGAGGAAGGACTCGCCCAGCCAAACCCCCAGCCTTCGGTGCGCCAGTTGACTTCCGCCGCGCTGGGCTGGATCGAGCTTGGCCAACCGCCCGCCCGCGCGGAGAGGTTGGTGCGCCATGCCTTCGGTTTGCAAGACCTGGACCCCACTTCGCCCGGCTATGGCACGGTGCCGTGGCAGCAAGGTCATCCAGAAATCAAAGACCCCAACGCCATCGAGTTCACCATGCAACCGGTAAGCGTGATTCTGCTGCGGCATGGCGGGAAATTATCCGAGTCGTTCAAGCAAGACGCGCCGCCGCACGTCCGCGCCGCGATCGCCGCCATCCACCGCCACAATGTCCCGCTGAGGTATTCGAACATTTACCTGATGAAGCTCGCCAACCTGCTCCTACTCGGTCAGGTGGTTGGCGATAATGCCGCGGTCGCGGAGGGCAAGGCCAACTTCGAAACGTGGCTGGCCTTCACCCGGACCAACGGCGTGACGGAATACGACAGTCCGACCTATTCGCCGATCCAGGCCGATTGCCTCGCGCTGGCGCACAACCTCACGAGCGACCCAGCCCTGAAGGTCAGGCTCAAAGCCGTGCTGGATTTCTACTGGGCCGACTTCGCGGCAAACTATTTCCCCGGGCGGCAGAGCATGACCGGCCCGGCGAGCCGGAACTACAACGCGGGTTTTCTCTTCAGCGACGCGAACATCGAGTACCGCTATTACCTTGCCGGGCTGCGCTCGAAACCGCCCGCCGATACCTTCCCGAGCGACGCCGTGCGGGCCTGGACGGTGGCGCGCCTGAACGACTATCGGCCCGCACCCAAAACCCTCGCGCTGGCGGGTTTACCGGAACGCGTGGTGCGCTCGAAGTTTGGCGCGGGGCCGGGGCAGGACCGTTATGTCTGGATCACCCCCGATTTCTCGCTCGGTAGCGCCAGCGCCTATCATGGGCCGCAGGATCGGCGGATTTGCGCGGAACTGGCTTCCGAGAAAAAGTTGCCGCTGCTGGGTTTCGTGGTGGATGCGTTGGATTCCCCCTTCGGCACCGTGCGCTCCACCGATCGCGGCGGACACAGCAAGCCGCATCACCTGCCGCAACTGCTCGCGACGGTGCAGGAAAAAGGTTTTCTGCTGACGCTCGTGGACTTGTCGCCAGCCCTAGCAAGCGGCGAATTCACCAACCTCGCGAGCAATGTTCTGCTGCCCGTGAAAGTTGATCAACTGGTGCTGAACGGAACTCGCGTGGACTCCACGAAGCCATTCGAGCTCCCTGCCGATGCCAATGCCGTGGTGGGCTTGCGCGAAGGCAAGGCCGCGGTCGCGGTGCGCCTGTTCACCGCCGCTGGAGCCGCCGGGTGCGCGCCGTCGTGGAAGCTGGAGTTCGACGGCAACGAGCAAGGCGCGGGGCGGTTGGCCGTCCATCACTATCGCGGCCCGGCCCGGAAGCTGGCGGATGCGGACGTGCGTTGCGGGCTGCTCGTGCTGGCGGCCCGGTGCGAAACGGACGCGGCGTTCGCCGCCTTCTTGAAGCGCGCGGCGCAGATCGAGTTGGTGGAAACCTATCGCGCCGGCGTCTGGCTGGTGAAAGCGAAATCGGGAGCCGTCGTGTTGGAAGCCGCGCTGGATTTGAACCAAAAACAAATTGCCGGGCGCCGGGTAAATGGCCGCGCTTGGCGCCCCGAAGTCCTGAACGTGAATGGCCGCGACCTCGCCGCCAAGACGCTGGGCCGCTTGCCCGCCGCCGCAAAGCGCTGATCTCCGCTCCTCACCACTAATCTGAAAATGGCGGCCCGCAGCCCGCGCGCGGGGTATGGATTGGCAACACTCCGCGACTGCGCTAGTCTTGGCGCGTCATGCAACTTAAACAAATCTGCCAATCGTTGAGCCTGCTCCTGGGGGCGCTGACTCCGGTGCTCGCCGCTGCGGAATCCAGCCCCGCCGCGCCCGAGTTTGTCAAGCAACTCGACCTGATCCACTTCTCCCACACCGACTACGGCTTCACCGATCACCCGGCGGTTTGCCGCGACCTCCAGCGGCGCTATCTCGATCTCGCACTCGACACCGCGCAAGCCACGCGGCGCTTGCCGGACGCGGCGCGCTTTCGCTGGACCGCGGAAACGACGGTGGCCGTGAATGACTGGTGGCAAGCCGCCACGCCCGCGCGCCGCCGGGAATTCCTCAAAGCCGTTCGCGCCGGGCAACTCGAAGTCAGCGCGCTCCCGCTCAACAACACGCCGTTTCTGGATCGCGAGCAGTGGCAGACGATGACCCACTGGCTGCCGGAGGAATTGTGGCAGGACTTCAAACCGCAAACCGCCGTGCAGAATGACGTGAATGGTTTCCCCCGCGCTGGCGCCAAGGCGCTGTTGGATCGCGGCGTGCGGTATCTTTTCTCCGGCATCAACGGCGACAGCGGTGGCCCGCCTCTCCCCCGCCTGACGGCGTTCTGGTGGAAACAGCCGGATGGCCGCAGGCTTTTCGTGTGGATGAGTCTGACCTACGGCGACGGGTTTTTCTTTTTCGAGAAAGACGAATGGCGCCGCGGCCCGCTGCCGCTCGCGGCGGATGGGCGGTTCCGCCCGCCGCGCGCCGGGGACATTTTGAAAACCGACGAAGCCTCGCTCCGCAAAGCTCACGAGCGGTGCGTCACCCGCTTGCGCCAGTTCGAGCACGATGGCTACCGGCACCCCGTGATGGCCGTCTCCATGACGAGCATGTGGCGCTACGACAACGATCCGCCATTCCCGCCGTTGTCCGATTTCGTTGCCGCCTGGAACCAGCTCGGCCTCCAGCCAAAACTCCGGCTCACCACCGCCACCGGCGCGATGAAGGATCTCGAAAAAGCCGCGGGCCCGACCGCCCCCGAATACCAAGGTGAGTGGACCGACTGGTGGGCCAACGGCACCGCCTGCGCGCCCCGCGAAGTGGCCGCGAGCCGGTTCGCGAAACGCTCCCTCGCCGCCGCCCAATCGCCGGTCTGGGGGCCGCTGGATGCTTCGAGCCGCAGTCGCATCCAGGAACTCACGAAAGATCTTTGCCTCTTCGACGAGCACACTTGGGGTTCGGGCATGAGCGTGGCTCAACCCTACAGCCTCGACGCCCAGGGCCAATGGAACGAGAAGGCGCGGCTCGCGTGGCGCCCGATGGCGCTGGCGGAATGGTTGCTCGGCCAACGCGCCCGCACCCGGCTCATCCGCGAAAGCGCGGGCCTGTGGCTCGCCAATCCCTCGGCCGCGCCCTTCAGCGGTTGGGCCACGCTCATCGCGTCCTGCCTGCGCGACGACTCCCACTCGCTGGTTGACCCCGCGACCGGCACGCCCCTCAAACTCTATTTTGAACCGGGGCCACTCTGGGGTCGCCCACAACAACCGGCGGACCTCAGCAGCGAAGACGTTTCCGCTACGTTCCCGGATCGCTCGCCAAATCGCTTCGCCCGTTTCTGGGTCGAGCAACTTCCCGCCGCCAGCGTGAAGCGGTTTGAACTCAACCGCGAAACCCTCGAAGACAAACCGCCGCAACCCAACCTCCGCCCCAACGTAACGACGGATGAATCCGGCTGGCCAACCGGCGCCACCTGGCCCGGCATGACCCAGCCCCTCTTCACCGCCGGCCTCGGCGATTTCGTGTCCGTCAAAGTCAACGCCTTCGCGCCGCGCTGGGCGTTGCAGGACATCTGGGGCGCCGGCAATGCCGCCAAACGCGAGCAGTTGCAGAAAGAAAAACTGGAGTTCGTCCCCGCCACCGCCCACCGCGAGGTCACCGTCGCGGATGGCCCGCACACCATCCGCTACACGCAAACGCTGGAACACCCGCGGCTCAAGTGGGCCGTGCGTCAACTTGAAATCTGGAAGCGCGAGCCCCGCGCCCGGCTGACGTTCCGACTGAATCGCATCTCCTCCTTCGATCCCGAGTTGCTCTGCGTCGTCAACCCCTTGCCTTGCGACGGCGTCTTGCCACGCCTGAGCAGCGGCGGGATGGGCTTCACGCCGTTCACCGACCAGTTCCCCGGCACCTGCCGCGATTACTTCGCCATTGATGGCTGGGCGCATTACGCCACGCCGGAAGGTCATTGGCTCTGGGTCACCCGCGATGCCCCGCTCATCACGCTCGACGGGCCGCATCCCAAATCGCACCTCACCGCGCCGCCCGCGCGCCCGGGTCGCATCCTCGCAATTCTCTACGACAACTTCTGGTACACGAATTTCCAGGGGGACAGCCCCGGCGTGATGGAGTTTCAATTTGATCTCGTTTGGCGCCCGCAACTGGCTGGCGATCCCGCCGCCGCCGCCCTCGCCAGCGCGCTAGTTACCGACCCCGTCATAGTGCTCAACCCGGCCCTGCCCGAGCACCCGCTTTTCATCCGGGACCTCTACCAGCCGTGAGGGTAAGCCCCGGCGGCCCGCCAAGCCCCAACTACCAACCCGAATCCCGAAGCGGCGGGACACGCCACCTGCCCGGAAATATGTTTCGCGTAAAATTCCGGCAAGAACCTGGACTTACCGGTAGGCTTCCGTTCAACTTCCCGGCGCAAGGCATGACTGAATTCGCCCAATTGGGGATCCGCGCCCCGCGCCCCGCGCCCCGCGCCCCGCGCCCCGCGCCCCGCGCCCCGCGCCCCGCGTAGAGCGGAGCGGGCGGCCAACGCTTCTATCGGCGCCGGCGGGT
>CAIKLQ010000413.1 GCA_903828255.1 uncultured Verrucomicrobiota bacterium | reverse complement strand
CCTGCCGTCCGCAGATTTTCACTTAACCTGTAGAAAGTGGGTGGTGAAATCCGTTCATACCTTTGGATATGAAGACACGACAATTGTTGGTTCGCGATGCTCTGGCCCGGTTTGCACGCTCCAGGCTGGCCTCCATTGCCCCGGTGGCCTTTTTGGGCAGTTGCTCCGTTCAGGCCTACGAGCGCCTCCAAGGCCTGACCGAACTGCTTTTCTGCAACAAGGAGAAAGCCATGAACGGCTACACCCTCATCTCCGCGGGCGTTGTCGGTCGCCTGTTCGAGATTTCCCCGACTGGCGAGATGGTCTGGCAATATGTGAACCCGATGGTGCGCGGCGGCATTCTCGCGCAGGGCGAACTTCCCGGCAAAGACATGCGCGGCCATCTATGGAACGCGGTCTTCAAGGTGCATCGCTACGCGCCAGATTATCCCGGGCTCGCAGGACGCGATTTGACTCCGAAGGGCGTCATCGAGCTGCCCCCTTCGCAGAAGGGCAAGACCGGCCTCGACGGCATGACTGAACAGCAACGCCCTGAACGCGGCCAGGGCGGCGGTGGTCGCGGTGGACCAGGCGGCGGCAATCGCGGCGATCGCCCGCCTCGCGATGGTCAACCGCAACGCTAAAGGAGACACGACCATGAAACGCGCGCTGCTTCTTTCTGGATTGATTGCCACTTCGGCGTTCGCCTACGAACGCCTGCAAGGCCCGACCGAGTTGCTGTATTGCGACAAGACGAATGCGTTCAACGGCTACACGCTTTTCGGCGTCGGCAACCGGTCCTTCCTGCTCGACCTCGACGGGCGCGTCGTCCACACGTGGCCGGTCGGGACGAATCCTCACTTGCTCGACAACGGTAATATCGTGGATGCCAGCAAAGACGACCCGAGCGGCTTCCAGGGTTTCAAGGAGGTGGACTGGGACGGAAAGACGGTTTGGGAATACACTGAGAAGCGCGAGAACTACGCGCCGCATCACGATTGGGTGCGCATCTTCAACAAGCAACTCAACGCACCCACCACGCTCTACATCGCGAACAAATCCATCTCCTACGACCAAGCCGTCGCCGCCGGGGCCGACCCGAAGAAAGCCTCGACCGAGGGCGGCCAGATGGACGCCGTCGTCGAGGTGGACCTGCAGGGCAACGTCGTCTGGGAATGGTGCTTCTTCGATCACGTCGTGCAGGACTTGGACGCCTCCAAGCCCAACCACGTCGGCGCCGGCAAGACCGTCGCGGACCATCCCGGTCGCATCAACATCAACATGCCCGGGCGACCGCTGCGGCGCGATTGGCTGCACTGTAATTCGATGGACTACAATGCCGAGTCCGGTCACATCGTCATCAATTCGGTGCAAGGTGAACTCTACTTGGTGGACCACGACGGCACGTTCGTCGCCGGCGACCCGAAGGCCAGCATCGCCAAGGCTGCCAGCCCGGCGGGCGATTTCCTCTATCGCTTCGGCGACCCGGCCCGTTACGCGCAGGGCGATCCGCCGCGCGTCTTGGAGAACTGGGACTCCGCTACGTCTGGCCACAAGCAGATGGGCGGCTCGCACGACGCGCATTGGATCCGGCCCGGCCTGCCCGGCGCGGGCCACCTCATGGTCTTCAACAACGGCCAGTATCTCTTCCAGCGCACGCCGGGTTCTTCGATCTTGGAAATCAACCCGTTCTTGGACGCGAGCGGCCGCGACACCGGCAAGTATGTCAACCCGCCCGAAGCCGGCTACCGCCGCGAGACCTACGACAAAGACACGCACAACCAGCCGCGGGAGATCTCCAAGCAAATCGTCTGGAGTTACCGCTCAGTGAACAGCCACGGCTTCTTCAGCCACATCGGCTCCAGCGGCCAGCGCCTGTCGAACGGCAACACCTTCATCTGCTCCGACACGGAAGGCCATTTCTTCGAGGTCACCGACAAGGGCGAACTCGCCTGGGAGTACCTCAATCCAGTCACGCGCGACGGCCCGGTTAAAACGCTCGGTGACGTCCTGCCGATGGTGAATTCCGCGTTCCGCGCCTACCGTTACGCCACGAATCATCTGGCGTTCAACGGCCGCGACCTGACGCCCAAAGGCACGATCACCGAACGTGCCGCGCAAGGCGTTGATGTATATCCCAAGCGCCGCCCGCCGGGAGATCGTCCGCAGGCCAAGGCGGTGGTGGTCGAGGCGGTCGCGGTGGCCAAGGCCGCCAAGGTCGTGACGGAAATCCAGACAATCGTCCTCCCCGCGACGACGGACGTGAGCGATGACAACGACAAGCATACATAACCTGACGAAACTCCGTCTTCTCCTCGCCATCGGCGTCGGACACCTGCACATCGGCGTCGGCCTCGCACACGATCTCAGCGCTTTGGGTGGCCCGGTGCAAACCTGGTTTGCTCCGCCTCGCGCGGCACCACCACCTGGCGACGAAACCGCCACGACGGATTCGGTGTCTTGTGTGAACGGATCACAAATGGCCGCATCGTTCGCGCCGTTCAAGCCGAAGGTGCGCTTTTACTGGGACGACGCTTACTTCTACGAGGAATCCGACGGCCTGCCCGACACCGCGCTCATGCCGAATCTCATGGTGGGACCACGGCGTCGCAGCAGCAGATTCCGCTGTCGGCCAGACGAACACGTGGACCGACCCCGGCGATCCCGGCTTGGCGACACAGCGTTTTTATCGTGTCATGCGGTAGAGCCTGGCTATGGCGTCAGAAAAGTCCGGCTTCACGTTGCCTTAAGGTTCGGCGGTTTAGGCTGCGCGCATGAAAACAAAAATCCTTTGCTCCGCACTTTTTGGAATGCTGCTCAACGGGGCCACCGCCCAAACGTACAACCCGCTTTGGGTGCCGCCCACGCTCACGGGAACGACCTTCAGTCTTTCCCTGAACCAGACCAACAAACAGTTCTTCGCCGGCAAGACGACGCTGACTTACGCCTACAACAACAATGATTTTTGGGGCCCGACCCTCATCATGAACAAGGGCGACAAGGTGCAGATCAATCTCACCAACACTCTGGTGGACACGACGACGACGCACTGGCACGGCTTCCACATTCCAGCGATCATGGATGGCGGCCCGCATCAAACGGTCCCGGCCGGCACAACCTGGTCGCCGAGTTTCACGATTCTCAACAACGCCGCCACCTACTGGTATCACCCGCATCTGCATGAGTTCACGCAGCAGCAACTCACCCGCGGCGCCGGCGGGTTGATCATCATCCGCGATGCCGAGGAAGCCGCACTCGCGCTGCCGCGCACCTACGGCGTGGATGATTTGCCTCTCGTGCTCACCAGCCGCCGCTTCACTACCAACGGGGCGAACGCCAATTTTGTCGTCACCAATTCCGCCTACGGCGACTACCTGCTCGCCAACGGCACGCTGAACGCCCAGGTCAGTTTGCCCAAACAAGTCGTCCGGCTGCGGATTCTCAATGCCGAAATCGAGCGGAGCTACAATCTCGGCTTCAGCGACAACCGAACCTTCCACGTCATCGGCACCGACGGCGGGCTGGTGGAGGCGCCCATCGCCGTGACGCGCGTGGTGCTGGCGGTCGGCGAGCGCGTGGAACTCTTGCTCGATTTGACCGCCGACACGGTTGGCGCAACGCTGGACTTCAAGGCGTATAACTCCGGCCAGGCGCGTGACTTTCCGGGCGGTGAGCCGGCGACCAGCGGACCGTTCGGCAGCCTGCTGAACAACACCACGTTCAACCTGCTGCATATCAATGTGAGCGCGGCAACGGCCAATCCCATCACCACCCGGCCAGCGGTGCTGAAAACCAATTCATTTTGGACCGCCAACGACGTCACCCGCAATCGCACCGTCACCATCACCGGGGGATTTCCGGGCTCCGCCACGCCGCTGTTCACGTTCGACAACACGTCGTTCAGTCTGGGCGTCTTCAACCAGACTGTGAACCTGAACGAAGTCGAGAAGTGGACGATCAGCAACACGTCCGGTTTCAGCCACTCGTTCCACATCCACGACATCCAGTTCAACCTGATTTCCCGAACCGGCGGGCTTAACGCCGGAGTGAAGAACTACGAAGCGGGCTGGAAGGACACTTTGTTCGTCGCCCAGAACCAGTCCGTGAGTTTTCTCGCCAAGTTCGACACCTTCGCCAGTTACTCCAATCCGTTCATGTATCACTGTCATTTCGCCAACCACGAGGACGAGGGCTTGATGGGGCAATTCCTGGTGGTGAATAACGCCGTCGAGGACCTCGCCATCTCCAGCTTCACGCGCACGGGAACGAACAACCAGATCGTGCTCCAGTTCAAGGCCACGCCGGGCACCACCTACACGCTGCAATTCTCCAACGACGCGACGACCGGGAGTTGGGTTGACATCGGCTCCGTGACCAGCGACGGCACGGCGGTCACCTTCACGGAAACCGACCCCACACGCCTGGCGAAGGCGCGCGGGTTCTACCGCGTCGCGCTGCCGAAAATCTGGTATTGAGTCGGGCCGCCATGAAACTCGCGAACCTGCCACGCACCAGCCCATGAAAATCAACTTCCTCTTCATCGCCCTCCTCTCGGCCAGCGGGGGCTGGTATGCCGCGAAGTTCGCCGGCGCGTTGCCGGACAACTCGGAGGCGAAACCCGCCGCCGATGCGGCCGCGAGCATCGGCTACCAATGCCCGATGCACCCGTGGGTGAAGTCCGCCAAACCCGCCGCCTGCACGCTGTGCGGGATGGACCTCGTCGCTGGCGGCACGCGCGCCGCCGCATCCGCCGGAGACATCGTTATGCTGCCGCCGGGGAGTCCGCATGTCATGGGCCTGAGCACGGTCGAAGTGAAATTGCAGCCGCTCGTTCGCACCCTGCGCGTCGCGGGCATGATCGGCGAAGATGAATCGCGCCACGGCATCATCTGCGCGCCGGTGGAGGGGCGCATTGATGGGCTGGCGATGAGTTGCGAAGGCGAGAAAGTCACCCGGCGCCAACCGCTCGCCACATTGTTCAGCCGCACGCTGTTGAACACCGCCAACGAATACAAGCTGGCCCTGAAACAGGCCGCGCCGGCGGCGGAAACCCTCAAGCAACAACTCCTCCGCCACGGCCTCGTCTGGGAGCAGATCGCCGCGATCCCGACGCGCCAGGAAGACGACATCCATTTCGGGATGCTCGCGCCGTTGAGTGGCACGATCGTGAAAAGCTATGTCAGCGAAGGCCAGTACGTGAAGGAAGGCGACAAACTGTTCGAGGTCGCGGACTTCTCCAAGATGTGGTTCACCTTCACAGTGTCCGAGCCGGACCTGCCGCTGTTACAAAAGGATCAGATCGTGGCGATCACCACACCGTCGCTGCCCGGCGAAACGTTGAAGGCGCGGGTGGCTTTCATCAGCCCGAATCTCGATGAACTGACCCGCGCCGCCCATGTCCGCGTCGTCCTGGAAAATCCCGAGCGCCGCCTCAAGAACAAGACCTACGCGGAAGGCGTGGTGGAACTTGAAGCCCCGCCGGTTCTGACGATCCCGCGCGGCGCGGTAGTGTGGTCCGGCAGTGGTGCGCGCCTTTTTGTGGAGCAAGCCACCGGCGCTTACGAAGTGCGGACCATCAAACTCGGGCGTGCGGGCGATTCCACTTGGGAAATCCTCGAGGGCCTCGAAGCCGGCGAACGCGTCGTACTGACCGGCAACCAACTGCTTGATGGCCAGGCGCAACTCGAACAACATTTTTCCCAGCGATGATGCTTCACGAGATCAGCGCACCAAACCAAAATGAAATCCGTTCTCGCCGCCGCCATCCTCTTCCTCGCGGTTTGCGGTGCCACTCAACGCGCGCCCGCTCACCTGATCGGCGACGCCCGCCATGATCCCGCCGCGTCGAAATACGATTTCACCATCCAGCCTCCGACGACCATCCGGATCCGCAGCCCCGACGCGGCGCGGCGCGTGATTGTGCTGGCCGCCGCCAGTCCCGGCCAAGCGCAACCGGCGCCCGCCGGCAATTCAACCCCCGCAGCCAACCGCGTCGCCGCCGCGTTCGCACCGTTCGCGCCGAAGGTGAAGACTCACGCTGACGCGCAGTTTCTCTACGTCGAATCCGACGGCTTGCCCGCGCACAACCTGATGGTCGGCATCACCGCCTGGCAGCAGCAGGTGCCGTTACCGCAGCCATACACAGGTGACAACGCCTGGCGCATCCCGCTGGCGCCCGTGCCGTCGAAAACTCCTGTCTCGATCCGGGGCCGTTTTCTGCGCGGGGCCATCGCACTCGCGGTGAATGGCATTCCCATTTTCAACCCGCAAAACAATCGCGGCGAAATTTCGCAGGAGATCGGCGAGTTGGATCAATGGGGCGGTCATTGCGGGCGTGCGGATGATTATCACTACCACGCCGCGCCGCTGCATTTGCAGCGCGTGCTCGGCCAGACGCTGCCCATCGCCTACGCGCTCGATGGTTATGCCATTTACGGTCTGACCGAGCCGGACGGTTCCGCGCCCGCAAAGCTCGACGCCTTCAACGGCCACGAAACTCCGGCGCTCGGCTATCACTACCACGGCTCGACGAAATATCCCTATATCAACGGCGGCTTCCACGGCGAAGTCGTCGAGCGCGACGGACAGGTTGACCCGCAGCCCCACGCGCAACCGATGCGCGAGGCCGGCGCACCGTTGCGCGGCGCGCGGATCACCGGCTTCACGGCGAAAGAGAACAAAACTTTCAGCCTCAAATACGAAATCGGTGGCGAAACGCGTTATGTGAACTACGTGCTCAGCGACAACGGCACGGTGAAGTTTGAGTTCGTTGACGGCAAAGGCCAGGCGCGAACGGAAACGTATTCCCCGCGCCCGGGCCGTCCCGGTGCTGGCGGTGGGGAGCGCCCGCGGAGAGGCCAGGGCCGGCCATGAAGTCAGACCTCCTTGCGCGCTGGGTTGTCCTGGGCTGGACGTTGGCGGTTCCGGCCGCGCCCGCCGCTCAACCCAACTTCGTCGTCATTCTCGGCGAGGGCGCGGGTTGGACCAGTTCTTCAGTGCAAATGGACGACCGCAATCCCGCCTCGAAAGGCGGTGGCATCAAGACGCCAAATCTCGAACGCCTCGCCGCCGCGGGCATGAGGTTTTCCGATGGCTACGCGGCGTCCCCGCGTTGCACACCGTCACGCGCGTCGCTGTTGACTGGCAAAAGCCCGGCGCAGTTGCACATGACTTTCGTGGGCGATGGCCGGCGCGGCGGGGCGGACGCGGTGACGACGAAAGTCATTCCGCCGACGGCGTTGTTGGAATTGCCCGAAGCGGAAACCACCCTTGGCGAGCTGTTGCAACGCGCAGATTATGCCACGGCGCATTTCGGCAAGTGGCATGTCGGGCGCGTGAGTCCCAGCCGGCATGGCTTCGAGGAAAGCGACGGGCCGACCAACAACGGCGGTCCCGATAACGTCGCCGCGCCGAATCCTAAACAAGCGCTCGCCATGACCGCGAAGGGAATTGATTTTATGACGCGCCAGGCAAAGGCGGGCCGGCCGTTCTACCTCCAGATGTCGCACTATCCGAACCAGGCGGAAAAGGGCGGCGGCGGCGGTGGCCTCAGAAATCGTCCGCCAGAAGCCACCGACGAAGAAACTGCCTCAGTGGACAAAACCATCGGACAAATTCTCGACGCCATGGAGCGCCTCGGACTTCGGGGCACGACTTACGTCCTTTACACGACCGACCATGGCACGCCGGGCCGCAACGCGCCGCTCGCGGGCGGCAAAGGCACCGTTTGGGAAGGCGGACTGCGCGTGCCGTTCATCGTGGCCGGTCCCGGCATCAAGGCCGGCGCGTGTTCGCACGTGCGGGTCAGCGCGACGGATTTGTTTCCCACGTTCGCGGAACTGGCCGACATCACAGAACCGCTACCCAAAGGCCTCGAAGGCGGCAGCTTAGTATCGGTGTTGATGAACGGCGGCATCGGCACGGTAAAACGGCCGCGCGAAGAGTTCGTCGTGCATTTCCCGCACTACGACAAGGATCAGATCGGGCCGGCCTCGGCCATCATCTTGGGTGACTTCAAACTCATCCGCGCTTACGAGAGTGGCGCGTTCCACTTGTTTGATTTATCCAAGGACATCGGCGAGCGGAATGACCTGGCGAAGCAAATGCCAGCCAAGGTGGCCGAACTGGATCAGCGCCTTGCGGGCTATCTGAAGGCGGTGAATGCCCAGATGCCTTCCCTCAACCCGAACTACGATCCCCAGCAGGCCGCCGATACGTTGCCTGGCGAAAAGCGCAACGGCGGCGGCAAACGTGGCGGCGGTGGGAAAGGCGGCAAACCAACGCAATGAAAGTTCGCCGCAAAACAAAATTTTCCTCTGCCTGTTTCCTTCTGCTCAGCCTGCTGCTGGCGCTGGCGTTTCAAACCTTTGCCCAATCCGATCAACCTCCGCGCGGGACGGGGCAGGGTGGTGGCGGCGGTGGCGGGAAAGGAGGCCGGACTGCCGGCGAAAAATCCCCTCGCAAAGGCGGTGTGGCAAAGCAGCCCATCCAGACTTCCACCGGCAGCGATGTCCCGGCTCACCCGTTTGATCTGATCCTGGGCCGCCCCACCGCGGACTTGGTCACGGTGAGTGTGCTCTGCTATGAGAACACCGAGGGCCACCTTACCTACGGAACCGAGTCGGGCAAACTCGCCTGTCGCACCCCTGCGCGCCGGTTTCAGAAAGGCGCGCCGGTGGAAATCGTGCTGCCCGCGCTTCAGGCCAACACGCGCTACTTCTATCAGCTTT
>CAIKLQ010000412.1 GCA_903828255.1 uncultured Verrucomicrobiota bacterium | reverse complement strand
TTGCAGGCCGAGGGCTATGAACTCACCACGGCTACGCGTGGCGACGACGGCCTGGCGTGCGCCCGGGCGCAACCTTTTGACGTGGTGCTCACCGATCTGAAGTTGCCGGGCTTGTCCGGCCTGGAATTGATCGAGCAACTGCACGTCGCCAAACCCAAGCTTCCCATCATCATGATGACGGCGTTCGGCACGACCGAGACCGCGATTGAAGCCACGAAGCTCGGCGCCTACGATTACCTGCTCAAGCCCTTTGACATGGGCGAACTCCTTGATCTGGTGGCGAAGGCCATTGCCAGCAGCCGGCTCATGTCGGAACCGCTTGCCTTGGGCGCGGCGCAATCAGCTCAATCCGCCATCATCGGTAACAGCCGCGCCATGCAGGCGATCTACAAGGAAATCGGCCGCGTCGCTGCCACTGCTGTCACTGTGTTGATTCGTGGCGAAACCGGCACCGGCAAGGAATTGGTGGCGCGGGCGATTTACCAGCACAGCAAGCGCGCCGCGCAACCGTTCATCGCGGTGAATTGCGCCGCGATCCCCGAGACCTTGTTGGAAAGCGAACTGTTCGGCCACGAACGCGGCGCCTATACCGGCGCGCACGCCCGCCGGATGGGCCGCTTCGAGCAAGCCCATCACGGCACGATTTTTCTCGATGAAATCGGCGACTTGAGCCTGAGCACGCAGGTTAAACTCCTGCGGGTGCTTCAGGAAAAATACATTCAACGCGTCGGCGGCAACGAAAAGATTCCGGTGGACGTGCAGGTGCTGGCGGCGACGCATCGCGACCTGGAAAGCGCCATGCAGGAGCGACAATTTCGGGAAGACCTGTTTTACCGTTTAAGCGGCGTCACGATCCTGTTGCCACCGTTGGGCCAGCGCACCGAAGACCTCCCGGAGTTGGTGAAATACTTCCTGCATCGTTCAGCGCCGGAACTTGGCATCGAGACTCCTTCCATTCAGCCCGCGGCCATTACGTTTTTGCAGAACCAAGTCTGGCCCGGCAACGTGCGCGAACTGGAAAACGTGGTTCGCCAGTCACTGTTACTGGCGCGCGGCTACCCCATCAGTCCGGACCATGTGCGGCAGGCGTACACCCGGGCGCGGAAACCTGTAACCGCTTCCGATCAAACCATCGCGGGCTATTTCACCGAACTGCTTACCCGTGCCCAGCGCGGCGAAATAGCTGGCTTGCACGCCCAGATGCTGGAAGAAATGGAGCGCGAGCTCTACACCCGCGCCATCCAAATAGCCGAAGGCAACCAGGCCAAAGCCGCGCGCTGGCTGGGCGTGACCCGCACCACCATGCGCGAGAAACTCCTCCACTTCGGTTTGCATCCCACCGGTGAGAAACCGGCCTCGTCCTGAAGTCGCGTTCAATGGTGCGTGTTCTTCGGTAGAACGGACCCGCACCCCCAAAAAACCGCAGTGGCGCATCTCGCGGCAACCACCCATCTCCGCTCACAACTGTTTGCCGCCGACCTGGCAGTGCGCGCCAAAAAGAGCCAGCCCACCAGCCCGCAGCCCGGGATCAAAATGAAGGCGTGTAGATATCATTGCTCTGCGTGTTTTGCGTGGCGTCGGCCGGGTTTAGCCCGAAATCCCCGCTACGCAATTTCATTCGCTGCCGAAACTCTGTGTGCCCATCACAGAAAAGCAAGTTCCCTCCTTCAAAGTGCGTGGAAGAATACAACTCCTTGCCGACGGTCAAATTATCGTGCCAATAAGTATAAACCCCCGGCGGCCCGCCAAAATCCGTCGCCTCCGCGGGGCGCAAGGCGCAAAAAGAAATCTGCACCAGACATTCCTGAATGAAAATCAACCGGCTGGGGGCTTTGATGGCAGCCATGGTTCGTTCCATCACCGCGGCGTTCGGCATGAAGCTCGTACCACTCAACGCGGTCGGATTATTGCCCGCCAGCGGACCCGTGCCAGGAATGGCCATGGAACATAGGAAGACTTTGGAACTGCCCTTTTGATTTCCCTGAAGATATTGCGCCACCGCGTAAAGCGCATTGTTCCGCCAGCCGGGGCCGGCGGAATTCATGAAGTCATAAACCTGCGATGCCCCGGGCGGAAGCTTCTTGTTATCCGTCTCGTAAAGAATCAAGCCCAGTCCAACTTGCCGCATGTTGCTCAAGCACTCAGTCTGTTTCGCCCGGGCCTTGGCTTTGGCCAGGGTCGGCAGGAGCATCGCGGCGAGAATGGCGATGATGGCGATAACTACCAGCAGTTCAATCAAGGTAAATCCTTGAGCCGCGCATCGGGGTGATGTTTTCATCTTTCTCAATAGAATGGGTTGCTCTTGCCGGCGACACGTTTCGCTGTTGCGTTGTATTGCGAGTGCTGGAATTGTTCCCGAGACCCGCGCCGTTGGCCAGATGGATAGAGGATCTTCATCAAAGAAAGCTTAGCGAATTGAGGAAAAAGTCCACGAACAATTCGCGCCGCGAGCCGAGGTTGCGAACCTCCTTGGCGGATGCAGTCGCATGCAGACAAATCCCTAACGCCAATGAGCAGACGGGTTTCACGCGCGGCAAATCTACGAAAGGGGATCCCCGTCCGCGAGTCTTGAGTTCGCGCCGCCAGAACGGAACCACCTTCAGGAAGATCGAGCGCCCAACGTCCCACTACGAATCAGGCTGGGGCGGTCAGCTTATCGCACTGCTCGACGCATGGATTTGGGCGGGGTGGATCCGGCTTTTCCATCGGCCATCGCCCCCCAATCGTTTCACGCTTGGAATCCGGAGGCTTTCAAGAATTCAAACCCGAAATCCGAAGTAGCACTGGCGAATGGTTGGCGGCGCTGTTGCGGAGCGGTTGCCGCATTGGTCCCGCTGGAAAAATTCCCGCCCCCACCGCTGCCAGCGCGCTGCGGGTCCCAGACCCGCGCTCCGTCAGCAGAGCCGACGAACCAGCCAGAGGTGAAACTCTTCCCGCTTTGGAGCGGAGTTCGGATTGAAAGCGCCACCAACCACCAGGTCGCCTTCGCGTTGTCAGGGAAAAAGGGGGAGCCATTCGAGGTAAAGGTTTGAGCGGGCGTGGTGGACGCCGGGTCGCGAATGGAAATAGTTTCGGACCAGTTGCCGGCAGGCAGCAGGTTCCGGTTTGCTTTGCCGAACCCACCCCCGCTCCGCAGCCAGATCATCATCAAAATGCCGTAGAGGTCCGGGGCGGTTTTCACATCCTTGAAGACTTGATTGCGCAGGTTGGGCTTGAACTCGCGGTTCATGCTGAGGTGCTTCAGGTCAACAAACCGGACGGTGTCCACTGTGAGATTCAATACGTCCACGCCGGTGAAAATCCAGTCCTCTGGCCGGGGCGAGTGCGGCATCGCCGGGGGCTGCAGGCTGAGGATATTGGTATGACCCGCGTCGCCTTTGACGACGTTCAATTCCGCGAGCTCGAGCCGCATGAGTTTCACATGCAGGGTGCGTCGAGCGAGGGCGGCGCGGTCGTATTCCAGATGCAGTTCGCGAATTTCGAGGAAGGGCGTGCCGCCAAACTCCGCGGGGTTGTAGAGCTTGAAGTTTTCCATCGTCACGATCGGGGAGAGCCAGCCGACGGAAAGTTTTCCGATTTTTACATCCATGCCCGTGCCGGCGCGGATTTGCCGTGCGATCAGCGCTTTGAAAATCGAATCCAGCGAAAGGCCCAAGCCGACCAGCAGCACGACGAGCAAGAGGGCGAGGCGGAAGGCCCATTTGAAAAGCCATTTCATCGGGCCCGGAAATTTTGCAGCGGCTTAAATCGGCCAACCAATCTCGGGATGGGGCTACGCGGTGGATTCCCCTTTCGCGCCACCGGAGGAAAAGGGCCAATCGATTCGTTGGAATGCGTTCCCCATCCAGGGGCACATTTCCTCCGTTGGCGAAGAACGCTGCCACCAGTGGAAACGCGGGGAATCAAGTGCATAGCCCAAATTCACGATTCGGATTGAATGTCCTCGGGGCGCACTTCGAGACATTCATCGTGATCTTCCCAGATGATGGCGGGGTAAAAGTTCAGGAGCTTGGGCGCGAGCTGGCTGCCGACGCGGGCCAGCAATCGTTCCGCTTCCAGAGCGGCGTTCTCGTAAGCGCGATCGTAGTTCCCGGCGGCTTTGCGCTGACGCTCGTCCCAATGGGCGACGGCATGAACGGGTTCATACTGTGTGGCCCAGGTTTCGACGGCGGCGCGGACTTCGGCGGGAATCTCATCGAACGGAACCAGCGTGTCGTTGCAGTGCTGGCAGAGCAGGCCCGAATCACGGACATCACGCGTCAACAAAGGCAGGTTCGGGGCGCGACAACAGGGCGATTCGAGATACGCGGCGGGCGGTGTGGCCAGCCGTTTGTGCCAGATTTGGCGGTCATGGCCGATTTGGGAAGCGAGGCGGTAGGCGCCGAGTAGGGGATGGGACAGTCGCCAAGCTTTACCTTCGAGTTGTCCAAGGGTCTGAGCCAGCCAGCGGGCCAGCGTTGAATCGTCGAAGTCGCGGAACGCCCAGCTGTATTCTTTCCACAACTGGTCGAGGGGTTCGTCAGTTTCCATTGCCATCGGAATCAGGATGCGCCGGGCGGCGGGGTTTGTCGAGCGAGGAGGATGGCCCAAACAGCAGGGCTGGTGGTGTGAGAATTATTTCTCAAATTTTCAAAATTTCGCTTTGACAAATTCTGAGGCGGCGGTATGGTTCAACCATTCGGGTAGCAGTACGTTTCTTCAGCGGGGTTCCCCACCCCCACCTCCTTGGCGTCTGCTGCCCGAATATTTTTCTTCTGGTTGCTTGACCCCCGCGTCGCGTTCTTCTACTTTGCCATCTCAATTGCGGGGGCGTAGCTCAATTGGTTAGAGCGCTGCCCTGTCACGGCAGAGGTTACGGGTTCGAGCCCCCCGCTCCCGCCACTATTTCATAGGGAAATAGTGAAAATGGTGGACTTCCTGACAGATTCCTGACAAACTGAGGTCGTGAAATCGGCCCAGTTTCCTCAAGTTGTCCGCGTCGGACAAACAAAAGCCACTATTTACAAGACCCCCTCGCACGGTTGCGATTCCTTTACCGTGGCCTGGTACGAAGGCCACGTCC
This sequence comes from uncultured Verrucomicrobiota bacterium, assembly GCA_903828255.1. Lineage (GTDB taxonomy): Bacteria > Verrucomicrobiota > Verrucomicrobiia > Limisphaerales > JADLHS01 > CAIKLQ01. The sequence goes on along the minus strand of CAIKLQ010000412.1, from coordinate 3,537 downwards.
GGAAACGCCGGGCGTTTGGCGACCTGGACGGGGCGAAACTCCACGCGCAAGCGATGGTTTCCAGCCTGTCCAAAGGCGAGGCCGATGTCATCCGCCTGACCGGCGAGGAGCGGCTGGCTTATTGCCGGGCACGCGAGGCGGTGCAGGAGTTTGGTCTCTCCCTGGATTCCATCGCGAACGAATACCGGGATGCCAAGCGCCTCGTGCGCCGCAAGTCGCTGGTCGAGGTGGCGCAATATTACGCCGCCCAGAATCTGTTGGATTTGCCGCGCAAGACGGTGACCGAGGTTTATCAGGAAATGCTGAAGGCGAAGCGCGCGGAGGGACTGAGCGAGCGGTACCTGCAGGACTTGGAATCGCGCGTGGGGAGATTTGCGGCGAGTTTCACCGGGCAGATCGCGGCGGTGAGCGGACGGGAAATCAAGGAGTGGTTGCAAGCGCTGACGCGGGAGGGAAAGGAGGCGAAGGCAAAAGGGGTGCCGGTGAGCAACCGGACGCGGAACAATTTCCGGCTGGGGATTCAAACACTGTTCGCATTCGCCAAGGCGGAGAAGTATCTGCCGGCGGACTGGAACGGAATGGAGGGCGTGCCGTTGTGGAAGGTTCAGGACGGCGAGGTGGAGGTGTTCACGCCGGAGGAGATGCGGTTGCTGTTGACGCTGGCGCCGCGGAATGTGGTGCCGTTCCTGGCCATCGGTGCATTTGCCGGCCTGCGGAGTGCGGAGATTGAACGGCTGGACTGGTCCCGGGTGAGTCTGGAAAGCGGGTTCATCACGGTGGACGCCAGTATCGCGAAAACCAATTCCCGGCGACTGGTGCCGATCACGCCGAACCTGCACGCCTGGCTGGAGGATCACCAGAAGCCGCGCGGACCGGTGTTGGAACTGGCGAATGTGGTGAACGCAATTCAGCGTTTGGTGGAGGCGACGCGACCGAGCGACCCGAACGATCCGCAGAAACGGCTGGCACCGGCGGTGGAGTGGAAACACAACGCTTTGCGGCACTCTTTCATTTCCTACCGACTGGCCGAGATTCAAAATGCCGGCCAGGTCGCGTTGGAGGCGGGGAACTCGCCGCAGATGATTTTCAAGCATTACCGCGAGCTGGTGCGGCCGGCGGAGGCGAAGGCGTGGTTTGCCATTGTGCCGAAGGGCGGAAGGCAGCAAGCGGAGGTCGGAGGACAGAGGTCAGAGGGCGGAGGGAATCACGCAAAGGCGGGAAATCCGGTGGGGCTTAAGCAGGCGGCTTGAACTCGCATTGAACATGCAAAAGCTGGTGGTCATCCTCGGGACGAATGCCTCCGGAAAGAGCGAGCTGGGCATCCGCCTGGCGAAGCATTTCGGCGGCGAGGTGGTGTCCGCCGATTCGCGCCAGGTTTATCGCGGACTGGACTTGGGGAGTGGGAAGATCACTGCGGCCCAAGCCGGGTCGGTGAAGCACCATCTCATTGATGTCGCCGACTTGTCGGAATACTACTCGCTGGCGCAGTTTCAACGGGCGGCCTACGCGGCGGTGGACGCCATTGCCGGCAACGGGCAATTGCCTTTCCTCGTCGGCGGCACGGGTTTGTTCATCAGCGCGATCGTGGAGGGCTATCAACTCGTGGACGTGCCACCTAACGAGGAACTGCGGAGAGAACTGGAGCGGCTGCCGCTGGCGCAACTGGTGGAGCGGTTGGAACAGGCCGACCCGGAAGCGGCCCGCCGCGTGGACAAGGGCAACAGCCGCCGGCTGATCCGGGCCATCGAGATTGCCGCGGCCGGGCGGGGGGACGCGGCCGCGCACCAAAGGTCGCCACGCTACAACTGCCTGCAACTGGGATTGACCTGGCCGCGGGAGATGCTGGAGGAACGAATCGAACAACGCCTTAAGGACCGGCTGGCCACCGGGATGATTGACGAGGTCGCCGCACTGCGCGCCCAAGGGGTGTCCGACGTGCGACTGGAAAAGTTGGGGCTGGAGTACCGCTACATCACACGGTATCTGCGCGGCGAGCTGGGCACGCTGGCCGACTTGCGCCTGCAACTGGGAATCGCCATCCGGCAATTCGCCAAAGGGCAAATCACCTGGTTCAAGCGGGACAGCCGGATCATCTGGCTGGACCCGTTGGGGAACTATTTGGAGGAAGGCCGCGACCGGATTGGGGAATGGGCGGCGTGAGGGGCAGCGTCCCCCATTTTCCCAAATCGCGCTCGAGCTGGGGTTGATTCGCTGGTGCTTTGGGTCGTTGGCATCGTGGCTCGCTCGCCACAGAGTGCTGCGCTCAAGGAATCACCAAGCAACACGACCGCCACCGCAGCCCCCACAAACGGCGCCGTCGAGAAGTAAGCGCCCGTCCGCGCAGTGCCAATGTGCCGCAGCGCCAGCACGAACAAGGTGAGGCTCAGTCCGTAACCAAAGAAGCCGATGATCCCCACTCCAAGCAACACGGATGCGCCGGGGAACTTTCCGCCCTGCGCCAGCCCCAGCGCCGTGTTGACGCTGCCGGCGATCAAGCCTTTGAGCATCGCGATTTGAACCGGGTCGCCCGCCGACACTTTCCGGGTGAGATTGTTGTCCACCGCCCAAGCGAAACAAGCCCCCAGGATGGCCAGGGAACTCCACGGCACCCCGGCCTCCGGCCGTCTCAGCCACGACAGGCAGACCCCGCCCGCCGCAATCAGCGCCATGCCCCAGGCGATGCGTGCGTCGAAGTTTTCCCTGAACACGAACCACGCCAGCAGCGCGGTGAAGACGCCTTCCAAATTCAACAGGAGCGACGCGCTGGAAGCCGGCGTCTGCGCCAGTCCCCACATCAGCAGCAAGGGGCCGACCACGCCGCCACTGACAATGGCTCCGGCGAGCCACGGCGCATCCGCACGCTTCAAAGCCGCTTCCGGCGAACGGGAATGTCGGCCTCCGCGACGCAGCAAGGCATACCCGCCCAGCCCGAGCCCCGAACCGAGATAGAGCAAACCCGCCAGCAATGCCGGCTCGACGTGGGGTGAAACCATTTTCGCCAGCGGTGTGCTCAGGCCGAACAGCAACGCCGCCAACAGTGCAAAATTGACCCCTTTCATTGGGTGAGATTTTTAGGGTTTGGAAATCCGCGAAACAGCAGGCTGGGAAGCATGAGCTACCAGTGTGTGCCATACCGCTCGCGTTCCGGTTTCGGCGTTCGGGTTCAGCGAAGTCGTGCGGCGCGCTTGAAACCAGATCACATCGTCCGGGGCTTTGGTTTGATAAACCTGTTCCCAATGGTCTGTTCGGTTCATGGCATCGTTCAATCCGCTCGCAGGATACCAAGTTCGCAGATGGCCCGCACCGGACATTTTCCGGGGCGCAAACCTATGATCCCATCTTGTTAGCCCCACCAACTTTAGTCCCTCTCCCCGCAGCGAAGCGCGGGGAGAGGGCCGGGGTGAGAATTCGCCGAATCCCGATTCGCGCCTTGAACCCCTGAACCGGAGCGCGGCTGTGTCGCAGACCAGCCGCAGCGGGTTGGAAAACGCTGCGGCTGGCTTTCAGCACAGCCGCGCTCCGGTTCAGGGGGAGGGG
>CAIKLQ010000411.1 GCA_903828255.1 uncultured Verrucomicrobiota bacterium | reverse complement strand
TTCAGTTCGTCGAGCAACCCATGCCCGCGACCACCGACCCGCGGGATTTGGTCTGGCTGAAGGCGCGCTCTCCCCTGCCGCTGCTGGCGGACGAGGGTTATCACCACGCCGCCGATGTGGCCCACTGCGCGGAGTGTTATCACGGCGTGAACGTGAAGCTGGTCAAAACCGGTGGTGTGACTGGTGGCTTTGCGGCCTTGAGCGCCGCACGCCAGGCGGGCCTCAAGACGATGATCGGGTGCATGATCGAAACGAGCGTGCTCATCAGCGCCGCCGCCCATCTGGCGGAGCTTTGCGACTTCCTCGACGTGGACGGAAATATTCTGACAACGAATGATCCCTATCGCGGCGTCACGGCGGAGAGCGGCATCCTGTCGTTTGCGGCCGCGCCGGAGAAATTCGGCCTGCGAGTTTCCGAGCGCCACTGAGTTAGGGGCGCGGGCCGCCTGGCTTGCGTTCGTAGCACCAACATTTCAGGTTGGCGAGCCAATCGTTACCCCGTCGTTACGCGCATGAAAAGGCCATTGCCACATCAAACCGGAGGTGCGCCGACACTTCCGCAAGGTGAAAGCTTGCGCCACTAGCCGCGCGTCGTTAGAAACACTCCGCACAATGAAAGAATTCGTTCCGTCACCGCCGCCGATCGTCCGCAACCAGTTCGAGACGATCCGCGAGTTGTTCAGCAAAAACGTCGTCCCGAGCTACGGACGCTTTGATCTCGCGTTCAGCCACGGCGCGGGAAGTTATCTCTACGACGTGAACGGGCGGCGGTATCTCGATCTCGGCGGCGGCATCGCCGTGTGCGCGCTGGGCCACGCCCATCCGGCGATCACCGAGGCGCTGGTCGAGCAATCGCGCAAGCTCGTCCACACCTCGAATTATTATTACCACGAACCGCAGGGCCGGCTGGCGCAGGCGCTCGTGGAGCTCATCGGGCCGGGCAAACTATTTTTCTGCAACAGCGGCGCCGAAGCGAACGAAGGGTTGTTCAAACTCGCGCGCAAGTTCGGCCACGACGAAGGGCGCTATGAGGTCCTCACCACGGTGGATTCCTTTCACGGCCGCACGCTGGCAGGAATTTCCGCCACGGGGCAGGACAAGGTGAAAAAAGGTTTTGAGCCAATGGTGCCGGGCTTTCGCCATGTGCCCTACAACGACCTCGCCGCCATGCGCGCCGCGATTTCCCCCGCCACCGCCGCCATTCTGATCGAAGGTATCCAGGGCGAGGGCGGCGTGACGCCTGCCACGCCGGAATATCTGCTTGGCCTGCGCGCGTTGTGCGATGAAAAGAAACTCTTGCTGCTCCTAGACAGCGTGCAGTGCGGGCATTTCCGCAGCGGACGGTTTCAAAGTTACCAGCGGATCTTGGAAAACTCGGAACTCGAAACCCGGAACTCAAAACCCTTCCTGCCGGACGGCATTTCGATGGCGAAATCCCTCGGCGGCGGTTTCCCGATGGGCGCGTTCTGGGTTCGCGCGCCATACGCGGATCTGTTAAGCGCCGGCACCCACGGCACGACGTATGGCGGTTCGCCGCTGGCGTGCGCGGTGGGGTTGAAGGTGCTCGAAGTGATTGCGAAAGAAAACCTGGAGGCCAACGCGCGGGAAGTCGGCGAGTATCTCAAATCCGGCTTGTTGAATTTGAAACAACGCTTTCCCAACGTCGTCCACGAAGTGCGCGGTCTGGGCTTGATGATCGGCGCGGAACTCGCACCGGACTTGGCGAAGTTGCCGGGAGATCCCACCAAAGCCCAGGCGTCGCGATTCGCCAGCCTGCTGCACGCGGAAGGATTAATGGTCATTCCGGCGGGCACGAATATTTTCCGCTTGCTGCCGGCGCTCAATCTTCGGCCCGCCGAGGCCAAAGAAGGATTGGACATTCTCACTGCGGTGGTGGCTAAATTAGCCGCCTGAGACGGATTTAGACCGGAGCGGCACTGGCCCATTCATTTTGACATGAAACATCTGTTGAGCATCGAGAAGCTCCCGCAGGCGGACCTAGAAAAAATCCTGACCGCCGCCGCGGTGATGAAGCGCGAACGCGGCGCGCACCAATTGCAGCCGCTTGCCGGGCAAACCTGGGCCCTGATTTTTTCCAAGTCCTCCACGCGCACCCGCGTGTCCTTCGAGGTGGGCGTGAGCGAATTGGGTGGCCGGCCGATGTTTCTGAGCGCGGCGGATATTCAACTGGGCCGGGGCGAGCCGATCAAAGACACCGCGCGGGTGATGGCCCGCATGTTGCACGGCGCGGTCTTCCGCACCTTCGCGCAGCGCGACGTGGAGGAATTCGCGCAGTTCTCCGGCATCCCGACAATTAACGCGCTGACGGATGAGGAACATCCCTGTCAGATTCTCGCCGACATTTTTACGGTGCAGGAAAAGCGCGGGAACATCGCTGGAAAGGTGATCGCGTTCGTTGGCGACGGCGCGTGCAATGTGCCGGTTTCGTGGATGTTTGCCGCCGCGAAGCTGGGGTTTGAACTCCGCCTCGCCGCCCCAAAACAATTCCAGCCGGACGCCGCGTTGCTCCGGCGCGCGGGCGGGAAAATCGTTTGCACCGAAGACCTGAAAGCCGCGGCGGAAGGCGCGGACGTGCTTTACACGGACGTCTGGGTTTCCATGGGCAAGGAAGCGGAATCCGCCGAACGGCTCAAAGCACTGGCTGGGTATCAAATCAACGAGTCGTTGGTGAAGCTGGCGAAACCGGGCGCGCTCGTCATGCACTGTCTGCCGGCATATCGCGGCCGGGAAATTGACGCCGACACGTTTGAGGCAAACGCGCAGACGATTTTTGATCAGGCCGAAAACCGGCTGCACGTGCAAAAGGCGATTCTCACTTGGACGGTCTCGTAGGACCGGCGTCGCGCCGGTCGCATTTTTGGAGCGGCTTCCTCGAACTTCGCAGCGGCAATTGCTTCACCCCTAGCCGATGTTGCTCGCCCGATGGGTAGGAGCGTTTGAAGTGGCATCATGGGTTTCTTTTGATGCGCGTTGAGGCGGTTCGCCGATAGCTGTCGGGCTCCGACTCAGTGACCGCATGAATCGGCGGGGACCCATCAGCCCTCAATGTTTCCGCCGGCGCTTCGGCTTATCCACTTCGACGGCCAGCCTGACGGACGGCCCGCGCTTTCGGGAAATCACCGGGCCATGACTCCGCGACCGCCGCCGCGTTTCCCGGGCGTCGGCGTTGAAGTATTGGCGCAAGGTAAGGACCACCGCAACCAGCGCAACGATGCTGGCCGGTAACAGAACTGCATTGGCGATAGCGAACATAATAAAAAATCGGATTCCTGTGCCGCCGAGGGTTGCAGTTTCCAGCCGGATGACAAGGGTGGCGTGAAAGGAATCATGAAAGGCCGGGCGCGCTCCGTGCCGCACTATTCAAAAAGTGCTCTCAGATTTTTCGGTTCGCAAAGGTTGCGGCCGGCTTCGGATTCAAAGGGCCATCGTGGGCGGCGCCTGACATCGCGCTTGACACCCGCTCCGGCTGGCGGAAAATCGCGGGCCGACGGCCGGAACCAAAAGCAATTGGCTCTGAACCGCGCCTTGTAAAAAATGCAAACCACCATCAACAACCCTGCGTCCGCAGGAAAGGCCGCCCGCACTTCCATGCTTATTGGCAAACTCTTTTCGCAATCACTGGCGCCACTCGGGCTCGCTGCCGCTGCAATCCTCAGCGCGGGCGGGGCGCGGGCGGGGACGGCGGAGGATTGGCCCGCTTGGCGGGGGCCGACGCGGGACGGAATCGCCGCCCCCGGCCAGACCCCGCCGCAACACTGGAGCGAGACGGAGAATATCCTCTGGCGAACTCCCGTGTCCGGGCGGGGTCATAGTTCACCCACCGTGGTGGGAAACCGTATCTACCTCACGACCGCCGACCCCGACAAGCAGACGCAGCAGGTGCTCTGTTTTGACCGGAGCCGGGGCCAGCTCGTGTGGGACACCGTGGTCCATCAGGGCGGGTTGGACAAGGCCGGACACCTCAACACTTCATTCGCCAACTCCACCGTGGTCTGCGATGGCGAGCAGCTCTATGTAAATTTCTTGAACGGCAAGGCGGTCCACACGACGGCTTTGGATTTGCAGGGGAAGATTCGCTGGCAGCACCGGGTGTGCGATTTTGTTACGCACCAAGGTTTCGGCTCGTCGCCGGTGGTCGAGGGCAAGGTGGTGTTGGTCACGGCGGATCACCGGGGCGGTGGCACGGTCGCGGGACTGGATCGGACAAGCGGCAAAGTCGTATGGGAACAAACACGCCCAAAGACTCCCAATTACACCTCTCCCGCCGTCGTGCGCGCGGCCGGACGCACCCAGATGATTGTCGCCGGCTGCAATCTGGTTTCGAGTTTTGATCCGCAGACCGGGGCCAAACTTTGGGAGATCGCAGGGGCCACCGAGGAATGCGTGGTCACGCCGGTCACGGATGGCGAGCGGATTTTTACCAGTGGCGGTTACCCGAAGAACCACCTGATCGCAGTAGAGGCCGACGGCTCGGGCAAGGTGGCTTGGCAGAACATCACCCGCGGTTACGTGCCCTGCATGATCCAGGAGGGTGGCTATCTCTACGCGGTCCTGGACGCCGGGATGGCGGTGTGCTGGAAAGCGGCCACCGGCGAAGAGCTTTGGAAAGAACGGTTGGGCGGGGATTTCTACGCGTCGCCAGTGCGGGTGGGGGGGCAGATTTACGCGACGAACCTCGGGGGAATGACCTCCGTTTTCGACGCGCGACCGGAGGGCTTCAAGCTGCTGGCGCAAAACCAACTTGGCACCGAGGTCTATGGCTCGCCGGCCATCTGCGGCAACCGGATCTACATGCGGATTGCCCAAACCGGGGAGGTGCGGAAGGAATACCTGGTTTGTATCGGGGCGGCGGCGAACTGAACCGGACGGGCGGCGGCGAGGCGGCCGCGCTGCGGGGCGGCGCTTCTTGGAAATAGTCGCCGCAACGGCTGAGACAAGCTCTGAATGAAGATTGCTGGCGGATGCTTGCCATACTCGAAGGCTGAGGACGATCCCGCGCCGCGCCGGGTTGTCCCCAGCGGTCGTGGTGAAGCCATCGGGGTACAAAAAAAGCCGGGTCAATCAACCAGAGGGTGGCGGAGAGACCCGGGGAATTTCGATTAGTTCGGCAGGCTTTACTTGAACGACAGGCGCAACTCTGAACTTTGGGCTGCACCGTACTTGACAAATTTTTCAAAGACCATTCCGGCCCACGTCCACCCCGGAAAGTTTGTCCCCCAAACCGGGAAGCCGCGCCGGCCGCGCTCGTGGCGCTTGGCTCTCTGCTGGACCACATTCTTTCAGAAATGGCGGATCGGCCCACCCAATTCTTGGCAATTACTGGCCGAATGTTGTTGCTCAATTTCCCGCCGCCCGGCGAGCGGGTGCGGGATCAAAGATGGATGCGCCTGCTCTACGACCGCGATCACGAGAACGCGCGATGCTTCGCCTCCTACGACGACTTCGAGGAATTGGAACTGCACTCGACCCTCCTCATTGACACCACAGGCCGCGTTCACTGGAAGCGCACCGGCGGAAAACCCTTCGCCGACGTAGAGTTCCTGCTGCAATCCGTCAGACACATGAACCAGCCAGCGGCGGCCCAACTCCCCACCGAGGCGCAGAAGAAATGAGCAAGCCAAACCCGCAACCACTCGGGAACGACTGCCGGTATTTTCCAAGGCGCGGCAGCCTTACCGCGCGCAACCAGACTAAAGCCACTATCAGGAAAACCAAACCTGCACTGATAGGACCGAGGCGCACCGCCGTCCTGGTGAATGTCACCCTTGAGCTCGCCACCACCACGGCACGATGGGCGGCAACCCCGCAATAGCCGCAGTTCCGCGAGCCGAACGCCCGGGCGTTGCCGATGTCGCGCGTCCGCCGATTCACTTTGGGCCCGCCACCAATCTACTCTGGTGAACCGCCCTGCCGCCAAGGCCGCCCGCACCCGTCGTGTGGGGCCACCATCTAGCCGACGACGTGCCTTTGCCCACCCATCCGCCGGGCGGCTTTCCGCGGCTCGCGGAAAACCGCGTTCCCTAAACTTTCTCCAGCCGGGATGAGACCAACAATGAGTGATGAAGGATTGGGCGCGCCCCCCAATCGCGGAGTCGCCCCCTGTGGCTATTTCGGAGTTCAGGGCAAACGCCGCGGCCCCTACGGCCCGGCTCTGAGCTCGCGTAATTCTCGGTTCGGGGTTTGGTTTCAAAAGTCCGTAGCCGCTGCCGTGCGTCGGCTCTGATTTATCCAGGGTTTAGCTGGAGCGGACTCACGACCGGTCCTACCAACCTGATGGCGAGCGTTGAGTTGCACCGGATGAAACCAAAACAGTCCCGGTGATTTGGCAGTTACCGCGTGATTTTCCGCTGTTTTCCGTGGCGTCTTGGCCGGTAAAAGCTCCAAAGTAAGTTGCCCGAGGCAATAAGGAAATGGTGCGGCCACCGGCGCATCTTTCCCTGCAAAAAAGATAAGGCGGCCGGGAGGAAGCTCCCGGCCGCCGTTGTCAAAACTGCCTGAGCAGTCTGTTTACTGCCGCACGGAGTAGTACATCTTCACGCCGCTGGGCGTGACCGCCCAAGGCGATCCGGCACCCGCAACCGGAATCCACGCATCCTTGGGCACAGTCGGATCGGCGGATTCAACCAGCGTACCAACCGTGTACGTAAGCACCACGCTGCCGCCGGAATGACTGATTGACAACGTGGGCAGTACCGGCGCCACGGTATCAAAACTCCGACCAACCCTTCCGGCGGACTCGATCTGGGCCGCATCCAGCGCCGTGAGTACCCGACCCCAAACACCGAGGTCATCTATGTCCATGGCTCCTGACTCAGAGTAGTTGCCGGTGGAGCCCTGGCCAATATTCATGCTTCCGGGTTGATCCACGTTGCCCGCAGCCGCTATGGCGTATGAGTTCACCAAAACGCCGTCCAAGTAGGTAAGCGCGTTGGAGGTGCGGTCAAAGGTAGTGATCACGCAGTGCCAATTGCCGTCGTTGATTGAGTTGGCCGCCCCATAAAGACCGACGCTATTGAGGGACCAAGACCAACCGCCGCGTTGGTAAGAAGGGGCCAAGGTTATCCCGGGGCCGCCATAGGAATTCGCGGCGCTACTAAGGACCGGGAGATCTCCGGGCAAGGTACCTGCCGGCAACCGGATCCAGTAGGCGGCGGAGAAATTCCCGCTGGCCCCGAACGCCAAATCCGTTGGGGTGGTGGCACCGAGCGTGGCGTAGTTGGATATGCTATTCGCGATGTCAGTATTCACGTGGAAGGCTCCGCTGCCGACCGTGCCGGCTACGAACGTGGGCGAATTGACCGCCGTGGCGTTATTTCCGCGACCGGACGAATCCGTCGTGTCGCCATCAAACTTGAGGTGGAGGACCAGATTGTTGGTCACGTTGGCATAACCCGTCGAGGAGATCACAGTCAAACTGACCGTGTTGGTGGCAGAACCGGCGGAGTTGGAGGCCACGAGACTGTAGTTGCCAGAATCACCCAACGCCGTGGGATTGAACGTCAGGGCGTTCGTTCCGGTAGCGAGCGGGGCACTGGCCAGCGGGGTGCCCTTGTACCAAGACAATACCGGGGCGGTACCGAAAACCGTGGTGCTGAAAGTTAGGCTCTTTCCGGTGACCACGGTTTGGGAGAGCAGCGGCCCGCCGAACGTCGGCGGGAGGATTTCCACGCCCCGCGCGGCGTAATGGGCCGCTATCTCTGCATTTGAGAGCACCCGCTGATAGATAGCCACCTCGTCAACCTGTCCGTTCCAGAACAAATCTGCAATTACGGCTGCGCTCACTCCGTGCCCACCGATGATAAACGGCCCCGCCAAGTTGGGGCCGGTGCCCGACCAGGACGTCGTGGCTCTATATCCGTTGATGGCATAGATCCACGGAAATCCAACGATGCTGGAGTCGTAGGCCATTACCAAGTGCGTCCAAGCGTTGTAAATCACTACCGCATTGGTTTGGCCATTGTCTTTGAGGGGAGCACTCGACCCGTTGCCGACAGGTCTCCACTCCCCGGCCGGGGAGGTCTCCCAAGCTAGACCGCTCGTGCCATAGGTGCTGGAAAACGGAGACAGATTGGGATCAGTCGTTAGCGTGGTCCTAACCCAGCCTTCAATGGTGAACTTCGCCGGGCTGAATGCCGGGGAATACGGAATAACTCCGACCCCTTGATCGCCACTGAAGGTTGCCCCGGTATTAGTATCACCGACCAAAGCCCCGGGGACGCCCAAGGCAACCGGCGGGCTGTTACCAAGCAGGTTGGTATAGATTCCATCATGGCGTCCCATGCCGTCGAAAAGATTTGTCGAACCGGGGGCTTCGTCCAGACGCCACCACGCTTCGGGACCAGAACTGATGACCACGCCTTCATAGCTGTTGGTGGCCATGTTGGGAATGGTGATCAAGACCGGCAGGCCGCTGGTAGTCGAGCCGACCGAATTCGTGACAGATACCGAGAAACTGCCAGTTTGAGACGTATTGGTCACACCGACGGAGTAAACGGAAGACGTCGCGGAGGCGATGGGCGAGGCATTCTTGTACCACTGATACTTGAGCCCGCCACCCGTGCCGGCAACCGCCAACCTCAGGGTTGCCCCAAGGTAGAGGGTCCGGTTCCTGTATCCCTCAAGCCCGGTAATGGCGGGCGTGCTGGGCGTAATGACAGTGACAACTGCCGTTTGGCTGTCGGCACTGCCCGCAGCATTCGAAATAGTGACATCATAAGTGCCCGCGTCGCCCAGAACGGAACTGGCAATCGTCAGCACGCCATTGGTGGTGGTCGCAATCGTCCCTCCCCCAGCCTTGTGCCAGGTAAAGGTGAGGTCGGATGTGCCGCCCGCATCCACGGTCAGCACGATGGGATCGCCAGCGGCGACATCGCCGACCGGGCCTTGCAAGTCGGCGAAAATCCGGGGCTTAACCCCACCCACCGCAGTGGCGTACTGGGTATAGAGTTCGCCCGCGCTCAAAGCGCGTTTGAAGATCGTGACTTCATCAACGGCACCGTTGAGAGTGCGGGCCGGGGCGGTGTAGCCCGCAGCGGCGCCGACAAGCGTAGCTGACGCAAACGCCTGGCTAGCGTGGCTAACTCCGAAGGTATTCGTAACACTCGCAAAATTTCCAAAATTGTTGGCATCGCAAACGTAAAGCTCGGCCGACGCCGGGCGGATGACCAGGGCGGCATAGGCCCAAGCGGAGTCGGGAAGCTGGGGCAACCCCCCGTCCGCAGTGGGGCTCCACCCCAGATAGGCGTTCCCGTTCCAAACATATCCCAAACCGAGGCCACCACTAATTTGATCAATCGTCAAACCGCACGCATTTGCGGCACTACCATGAGTGACCAGAGACGCCCCAGTTTGCTGGAGGTTGGTGGCATTGACCCAGCAGGAGATCGTCACGGTGTTCGTGTTTAGATTGAGCGGCGGAATCCGCACCACCCCGCCACCATTGGCAAAAGCGGTTGCTTTGTTGGCCGCTTCCAACCCGGAGTACGTGGGTGTGGCGGGTCCAATCACACCCGGTTTGGCATCATAGATGTAAAGGCCATTGAGGGCGCTGCCCAGGCTGCTCGCGTTTGCCGCCGGCGGGTCAATCGCTTCCAAATACCGTTGGTACTGCGCTGGATTGTCCGCCAAAACCGTCGAGGCATAGTTGGCGGGCGTGGTGTTCGCCGTGCTGTAGTGAGTAGAAATCTGCCCGGCAGAAAGGGCGTTCGTGTAAATGGCCACTTCCGCTGCCTTGCCAGGCCAGAAGAAATTGAGCGTGCTGCGGCAGCCGATCGTCGTTGGGCCGCTGGCATTTGGGACGTGAGGCCCTGTCGCGCTCATGGCAAGGACGCCATTCGTATACATCTTGGCGGTGCTGGTAGCCTCGTCATACGTGATCACCAAATGCAGCCAGGTCCCCGCAGGATTTACGGGGGCATAGACACTCACCCCAGGCGTGGTGCCGCTATTGATGAAAGTACGGAAAAGATAAACAGAACCAACGGCGAAAGTGCTGCCATCATCCTGAGCGAGATACCACCCGGTGCGCGGGCTGACGATTTGAGCGGAAGAAGCAACGTAGGCGAATTTGGGGACTTCGTTGGGATTCACCCAGAGTTCGAGCGTCATGTTGGTCGTAGTATTGAGCCCGGCCACCCAAGGAGTGTTGACGTAGGATCCAACCCCGTCCAAGCCAATCGCTTTGCTCCCGGTGAAGGGGCCGGTCAACCCCCGCGTGGGGAAACCGACGTAAGTGCCATTTGCGCTGGCCCCCATGGTGCCTGAGTTGCCGGCGGTGAAGGAGGTCGGAGGCTGGAGGGTCTCATTCAGCCGGTAGTAGGCCTGCGGTTCTTGCGACAGGACGGTGGAGGCGTAATCGGCGCGAGCCAGAGGACTCGCGATGAACGTCACCAAAGCCGCTCCGGCAAGGAGGATTTTGGTCATCGAGGTTTGAGTTTTCATGATTTTTTGGGGTTACTTAGGGGATCGGATTCGTGCTGTGGGGCTTCGCTTTGGTTATTTAGTTGGTTGACTGCGGGTTTGCTGGTTTATGATTGACTGGTTTCTGCGGGAATCAGGAAGGGGATGGGGGAAATGTTTTCAAAAAGGTTTTTCTTCAGGGCGGCAACGCCACCCCGGACGGAAAAAGGCGCTCGTCCAGGATCGTGCCGGCGGGCACCAGGAGAACAATGCCGGCGGTGGAACAGGGATGGTTGCCATGTCGTGTCGGGGAGATCGGGACTATTTGGGTCGGGTGCTGACATCCTGCAGCCAAGCCACGTCCTTGTTGCCCGGGGAACTGGGTAGGTTAGCCGCACCCATGGCTGGCATGGTGCGACTGTCCTTCCAGCGGTGGAGTTCGGAATGGCCATCGGCGAACGAGAAGCCGCAGGACCCGCCGTGGTACATTCCCGGAAGGTCACCCAGCGTGTAGAGCGATTCATTGTTGGGAGAGTAGCCGCTCATGTCCTGCATGAAATTGCTCCAGTTGATGCGGTCTTCCCGCATGTCGAGGAAAACAAAAATCTTGGAGGGCAAGGTGATTGCGGAAAGCTTCGGATAAACCCGGTAATCCGCAGCGAAACCCCAGCCGCCACCAGTCCCGTTAGGGAGCGGGTCCGTGCCGACCTTCGGCGCAAAACCGCCGACGTAGAGGTTCATGGACATGGTCAGGGTGCGAGGTTTGCTGCCACTGGCGGTCGGAATAGCGGAGTTGTCAGACGGGCACTTGTAGATCGCCGCACTCTTGGTATAGGGCCACAAAGGCCGCTTCGCCATATCGTAGGCCGTATCCCAGTTGGCCCGGTTGTTAGGATCGTTATCCATGTGGGCGCCGGACCAAGCATAGTCATCGGGCCAGTTGGACGAGGGCGGCGGGCCGACTTGGATCGTGCTCGCATACGTCAGGACGTCCCGGCTGTCTTCGGTGTACATCCGCCACGCAATCCCCAGTTGCCGGTGGTTGTTCATGCACTTGATGCCCTGAGCCTTCTGCTTCGCTCGGGAGAGGGCGGGGAGCAGCATGGCCGCCAAAATGGCGATGATGGCAATGACCACCAACAATTCGATGAGGGTGAAGCCCTGGTTAATATCCGCGTTTCGTTTCGGGCTGAGGTTTTGGGTTGGCGTCATAAGCAGATAAACCAGGTGGCTAGCGAGGGTTCAGGAAGCTTGGTTCTTGAGGATGAAGTTGGCAACCCTTGGAGAGCGCAGTTCGCTGCAAAGTGTCACCAGCGCTAAGGATAAGCCCGCCCAACATGGGGCCTGATTGTTTCGGCCAACCCTACACGCTAGCGAATTTGAGCACATACTGATCTCAGGTAACTTAGGAACTCCTAACCGCTGCAAGGCAATCAGGCAAGCTTTTTTGTAATTTCTTTTTGCGGCTGACAACTGTTTCCCTAAACTTGGTCGCTAAAAACTTAGTAGTAATTGCCAGATGTAAGTGTTGCCCAGCGCTTCCACATTTTCCCAAACCCGGTGGACCAAATCCTGATCGCCGGTGATCGGCGGGAGTTCTTTGGCCTTTTCCTCCCACGGGCGACAGATGCCGGGTTTGATCCGGGGCGCGGCGCGATTCGCTAGTCCGATCAGGTCGGACGGGTCTGACCCGGCGGACGGACGGAGCACAGGCGAGACGCCGGTGCCACCAGTCGAATACACCCCATGCTCCCGCGTGAAGTCCGTCAACGCGCGGAGATTCTCAATGCTCGTGTCGTCCTGCATGATCGCGCTGGCATCCATGATGTAGCCGCCGTCTTGGGCGACGCCGTCAATGACTTTTCGGCAATGCGCGCGGACTTCGTCGGGTTTGCCGTAGCTGAGCAGGACGTTCGGGATGCCGCCGCTGAGCGCGAATTTGTGATGCAGCTTTTTGTGCGCGAGAAAAATATCGCCCTGATCCACATGGAACAGAATGCTCCGCTCCGGCAACGTGGCGAAGTCGTCGAGGTGATGATCCCATTTGCCCTCGGCGTAGAACATCGTCTGGTTGCCGTGCTTCCAGAATTCCTCGATGCACGGCCGGAGCGTGGGCCAGTAGTGGGATTGAAATTGCTTCGGGCTGATGAACGGCACGCAGCCGCGGTGCATCCAGAAACCGATGGGCACTTGCTTGGCGGGGTCGGCGGTCGTCAGGCCGACGTGTGTCAGATGCGGCATCAAGGCTTCACACGCTTTCAGCACTTTGTCCGGTTGCGTGGCCATGTCCATCGTGAGGCCGATGTAGCCGCGCAGCTTGTCGCCGATGATGTCGAAGGGCGCTTTGAAAATCCCGGCGATGGCGGAAACCGTGCCGCACTCGTCGTGCAACCGCTGGATTTGCGGCCCGAAGGCGGTAAAATAGGCCATCATCGCCATCGAGCTTTTGACGAGCGCGAGGTTGTTGCGGTAGGTCGCGGGCTGGCCGATGGCCGCCACCTCGGTGGAAACGCGCGGCAGCCAGACGTTGTAGAGAAAGCCCGTGGGGTCATCAATGAGCGCGTCGTATTCGTCCTCACGCATGAAGGCTTTGTCCTCGGGCGGCTCGATGTAATTGAAGCCGCTGGTGTGCGGGATGCCGATGCCGGGAATGCCGTAGTAACGCAACCCCGCCGCCTGCCCCAAGCCGGTCCAGACATACACCATGTTGGGCACGACGGCGTCCCAATCGAATTCCTTCGCGCACTTCACCGCCGCCGCGAACGCCAGGTTGTAATCGTGCGCGACTTGCTGGCAGGTCATGCCCGCATACTTGGCCGTGAACTCAGCGACGAACGGGCGGATGGGGATTTTGTCGGGCTTTTCGTTGCGCAGCGCCGTGACGTAACGCGTGAGGCGTTCCTGATAAAGTTGGTTGGGGTTCATGGGTTGTTCTTGCCGTGACTCGGGGTCTTGGACGGATCGTTTCCGTAGGACAGGCGTCGCGCCGGTCTCAAACTTCAGTTCATCCGTGAGTTTTTCAAAGATGGAAACCGGCGCCGCGCCGGTCCTGCGGCAGGGCTTCGTTCCGCCTTAACCCATAACTTTCTTCGCCAAGCCCACCGCGCCCGCGGCGCTGTCGCCAAAACCGTCGGCGCCGATTTCGTCTGCGTAGCGTTGCGTGATCGGCGCGCCGCCAATGATGACCTTCACTTGATCGCGAACGCCCGCTTGCTTGAGCGCTTCGATGGTGGTTTTCATCGAGGGCATCGTGGTGGTCAACAGCGCGGACA
>CAIKLQ010000410.1 GCA_903828255.1 uncultured Verrucomicrobiota bacterium | reverse complement strand
GAAATCCGGCGACCTCGACCGTCACGGCAAAGTGGACGTGACCAAGAGCGAGATAATGAAACTACGCACGCAAGAATTGGTGAACAAGGCCACTTCCATTCGCGACCTCGCCACCGCCGCCGTCAGCGAGGCCGGAGCAGCCGGACGCGGCGTGACCGCCGCCCGCGTTGCCGCGCTCACCGCCGCCATCACCGGATTCAGCAACGTGATGAGCACCCCGCGCGGCCAGATAGTGAACCGCAGCGCGCTTTTGAAAGAAGTGGAAACCGACGTGGCCGCCCTGCTGGAAAAAGTCAGCGACATGGGCGACCTCGTGGTGCAATTCGACGGCAGCGAGCCGGGCAAGCGATTCATCGAAGCGTGGAAACGCGCCCGCATCATCGTGGATTCCGGCGGTGGTAGCGGAACGACGCCAACGCCCCCGACTCCACCGACGCCGCCGCCGGCGTAAAATCAAATTCAGAAAACGCAAGCGGCCTTCGGAAACGGAGGCCGCTTTTGCATTATGTCGCGCATTGGTCAATCCGATTTACCCCGCACTCAAAGGCTCACCAAAATCAGCCGACAGCGCAAAGCGCCGTTCCATTTCATCTCGATCATGCGTGTGCATCCGATCGTAAAGCCCGCACCATTGCGCGTCGCTCGGATATAATTCTTCGTCTGCCAGTTCGCCCGCGTCCGCGCGACGCCATGCTTCTGCTGCAAAGCGTTTCAAGACGCGCGGCCAGCCGCTGTCCGCGTCTTCAAATCCGTCGGGATGCAGGCCGGGGAAAAGATACGCAACGGAGCACCATGCCCGCACGAATGTTTCGTTCGGAAGTTCTGTGAGTGGTTGTTTCAAAGCCAGCCGCAATTCACGACCGGCACTTTGCAAACGGTTTGGAATGTAGATGGAATTTTTCATACGCCTCTGATTACCAGGTTTCCGGCTGGATGCCAGGAAGAATTTTAGAATATTTTACACCGCCACCGTTTCCACTGTTTCGTAAAGCGCGACGATGTTCTTGGATGCCACGCGAAACTGACTCCGCTTCTTACTCTTTGGCTTCTCTGCTGACGCTTCTTCCAGCTTGATTCCGGGATCGTAATACATCGCGCCCGTTGCGAACGCCCGCAACAATCGCAATGAATCCGTCTGCTGTGCCAGCCGCACCTTGTGGCCGTAGTGGTATTGACGCACCGGTTCGACTCGGCGTTGTGACGGCACGAAACACGCCTTCTGATGCTTGTCTGACCAGTGCTTGAATAATTTTGCAAACGACCAAGAGGCAGCCGATTCACCCGTTTTGCTGACAAGCTCCATTCTGCCTTGAGCATTGGTGATGGTTCGTTTGACGATGTCATACCCGACAAGTTTCATCGTGAGACCGGTCGTAGGACAAAGCACGTCAACCTTGTGTCGCCCACCGAAATTAAACCGGTCGGCACGTCCCTTCTTGTCGGCGTAGCCAAATTTGAGAACGAAATCTTCGGTTGAATTTTGCGCGTAGAAACCGCCATCCGGTTCTGGCGTCAGTAGCGTGATCGCCTTTGATGATTCGAGTTTCTCAAAATCATCCACGGCATATTGTTTGACTTCCCAGCCGTGAAAATCAGGCTCGGCATCGCTGTTCTTGGGAATGCCCAACTCTGCTTCCAACGTGAAACCACCGCACTGCGAGGCGTTGCACGGCTTAAAACGTCCGTCTGAACCAAGCTGCTTGGAATCAATCCACCCAAGGCGGTTAATGCGTCTTAGCTGCGTGAGAAGTTCAGTCTTGGAATCCACTTGGCCAGCCGCAACAGGTAAAGGCACTTCACGAAACACTACGAATGCTTGTGGGAACGACTGAGCGTTGAATTCAGCAGCTATCTCTGAATTCCCCGGAGCTACATATCCCAGCGTTTGCCTGTCAGCGGTAACGCCAAGAAATAGGATTCGACCAACAAGCTGTCTTACCAATGCAGGCGGGAACTTCTTGGCCCTTTGACGATCAGCCATCAGTTGGCTAGGGCCAGCCTTGCATCCCAGCAGAAATCCCGAGAAGCGAACTTCTGGATATTGGGAGTAGAGAATCAGTTGAGCGTTCGGTGCGGCAGCGACATTCCCGTTCTCCAACATCCAGCCAAACTTTAGCTTCGCTTTGAAACTCGGACCTTTATCGGTGTTTTCTGCAAAAATTTCCGTGCTTGGAAATACGTTCAGGGCCGCAACTGCACCCGCAAAATAGACCTGATTCTTGGAGTTATCGTTTTCTGCAAGCGGCTTTGCGTAGAGCTTGGTGCAACCAGCTTGAACAAATAATGATTTGAGCTGGAGAAGATTCATGGGTTACGCCTTTTGCTTTGATTTGGTTTTGCGGTAACTGACTTGCACAGCCGTTCGTTTCGCAGCGTCCACATTTACTCTGTCGTTCATCGCGAGAACTAGCTCAGGCCGGGAATTCGCTGGCCGGTGCAATGCAGCGATGACGGCTTTTGCAATCCGCTCGACGACCGGAACGACGACCGAGTTGCCAAACTGCTTGTAAGCTTGCGTGTCAGAGACTGGAATCTTGAAGTCTTTCGGGTAGCCCATCAGCCTTGCACATTCGCGCGGCGTCAGGCGGCGGGGATTCTTTCGCGGGCCTTGTGAGATCAGGATTTCAGAGCCGTCTTTGTAGTAACGTGCGCTCAAAGTTCGCGTCGTGTCTTTGCCAGTGACCAAACCAAAGCCGAAACCATTGCCAGCCGCTTTGTGTTTCGCCGCGTAATCCTGGAGATATTTCCAAAGGTGATCGGTGAGCGTATATTTCTCCGGGACGTTCGTTTCAAAGATGGATTCGAGCTTCGGCCCTTCCGCCGGAAATTCTGGGAATTCAAACCCGCGTCGTTCCTTAAATCCGACCAAGAAGATGCGCTCGCGGTGTTGCGGCACGACGCTCCGCGCGTCAATGATTTTGTAATAGACGGTATAGCCGAGCGCTTTGGTCAGCGTGTCGTGAATGACCTGGAACGTGCGGCCCTGGTCGTGGCTGCGGAGGTTCTTCACGTTCTCCAGCACGAACGCAGCGGGCTGATGGTAATCAATGATGTCCGCAAGCGTGAAAAAAAGGTTGCCCTGTTCCTTGTCCTCGAAGCCGTGCTTTTTGCCGAGGCTCAATTTCTTGGAGACGCCCGCGATGCTGAACGGCTGGCACGG
>CAIKLQ010000409.1 GCA_903828255.1 uncultured Verrucomicrobiota bacterium | reverse complement strand
GCGTCGCTCGGATATAATTCTTCGTCTGCCAGTTCGCCCGCGTCCGCGCGACGCCATGCTTCTGCTGCAAAGCGTTTCAAGACGCGCGGCCAGCCGCTGTCCGCGTCTTCAAATCCGTCCGGGTGCAGGCCGGGGAAAAGATACGCAACGGAGCACCATGCAAGCAGGTTTAATTTGGTGAAAATATCACCAGTCTTTTTTGCCAAAGCGGTTTCCATCTTCGTCAAGAATAGAACCATCGAACAAAACTATCACCGGCAAAATATAATCCTCAACCTCCATCGCATCGTCAAAGTCACGCTGACCGTCAAGAAACTGCTGCAACTTTTCCATCACATCATCGGCAATTTCACGCTGGGCAGCTTCAACGGTTGGATAGACAACTGGCATCAGGTTTTCGTCGTGCCACGCAGGAATTCGTCCTTCGCAAACCGTATCACTGAAAATGCAGAACGCTTGTTCATTCATAATGGCAAATATACCTGGCCAGGTTCATCCGTTTGGGCAAGTTTTTTCTGGCTTCTTTTTTTGGAGTGATTCAGACAACCTGGCCGCATGGCAAAAGCTCCGGCTGTGAAATGGACGCGCGAACATCTGCTCATCGCGCTGAACCTTTACTGCAAGCTGCCGTTCGGCAGCTTTGACAGTGACAATGCGATGGTCAAAGAAGTTGCGACGAAGATGGGACGCTCTGCTGGCAGTCTGGCGATGAAACTTTGCAATCTGGCCTCGCTTGATCCGGTTCAGCGGGCGCGCGGAATCAAAGGACTCGTCGGTGCATCCAAACAAGACCGGCTGATGTGGAGCGAGTTTCACGGCAACCTTTCAACGCTCGGCGCAGAGAGTGAACAAATGCTGCATGACTTGTTTACAAAAGACGAAACCAAGGAGGTGGATTTTCTCCAACGCGACAAAGCCCGGCTGGTCGCGCCAACCGGCCCAACCGAAACACAGGCAACCGTCAAAGTCCGCCGAGGCCAGCAATTCTTTCGGCAATCGGTTCTCACCGCCTATGACGTGCGCTGTTGCATCAGCGGAATCAATGTGCCGGACTTACTCATTGCCAGCCATATCAAGCCGTGGGGGAAATTTCCCGATGACCGGCTGAATCCGCGCAACGGACTTTGCCTTTCGACGCTTCACGACGCGGCATTCGATGACGGACTCATCACGCTCGACGAGAAGTTAAGCGTCGTTTTAAGCAAGCGGCTGAAAAGTTTCTTTCCGCAAATCACGCTCGAACAGAATTTTGTTCCATTCGAGAACAAACCAATCCGTTTGCCAGACAAACTAGCCGAACCCGACCCGGAATTTCTTCGCTACCACCGGCGGGAAATCTTCCAGAGCTGACGCCTAGCGCCGTAGGCGCGGCATCTTTGTAGAAAACCAATCCCAAAAGAAATTTCAGCCCCGTCAGGGGCGGCATATTCGAGAAATCATTCCTCGCCAGTTTTGAAAATGTATCGCGGGTCGTATTCCACGCCGAACTTTTCCAGCAGAGCAACGTATTCCTCGCGGAATGATTTTTTGGCGTGATGTTTTTGCTGGTTCTCAATGTAACGGATCACCGTGCCGAGTTGGGAACGCGAATAGGAAAACGCACCGAATCCTTCCTGCCACGAAAATCTTCCCAACACCCAATGCTTCTCATTGATGAATTTCGACGAACCGGCTTTCACGTCACGCACCAAGTCTGAAAGCGCAATGTCGGGCTTGATGCCGACGAGCAAGTGCAGGTGATCCGGCATATTGTTTATGGCGATCAGTTTTTGTTTCTGACCGGAGACAATGCCTGTGATGTATTTTTGAAGTTCGTCGTTGTGTTCCGGCTGGATGAGGCTTTGCCGACCTTCGACGGCGAACACAATATGGATGTAGATTTGCGTATATGTATTGGCCATGCGCCGAAGATGCCGCTCCTGACGGAGCTTGAAAATCATTTTGTTTCGGTTCTACAAAGATGTCGCGCCTACGGCGCTGGCGGCGGCTAGTTCAATTTCAGTTCCAAAGATGGTCGGATAGCATGTATTTCTCCGGGACATCGGTTTCGAGGATGGATTCGAGCTTCGGCCCTTCCACCGGAAATTCTGGGAATTCAAACCCGCGTCGTTCCTTAAATCCGACCAAGAAGATGCGCTCGCGGTGTTGCGGCACGACGCTCCGCGCGTCAATGATTTTGTAATAGACGGTGTAGCCGAGCGCTTTGGTCAGCGTGTCGTGAATGACCTGGAACGTGCGGCCCTGGTCGTGGCTGCGGAGGTTCTTCACGTTCTCCAACACGAACGCAGCGGGCTGATGGTAATCAATGATGTCCGCAAGCGTGAAAAAAAGGTTGCCCTGTTCCTTGTCCTCGAAGCCGTGCTTTTTGCCGAGGCTCAATTTCTTGGAGACGCCCGCGATGCTGAACGGCTGGCACGG
>CAIKLQ010000408.1 GCA_903828255.1 uncultured Verrucomicrobiota bacterium | reverse complement strand
TGGGAAGGCGGCACGCGCGAACCGTGCATCATGCGCTGGCCCGGAAAAATTCCCGCCCACAGCACCAACGACAAAATGCTGATGACGATTGATCTACTCCCGACCATTGCCCGGCTCAGCGGCGCGGAGTTGCCGAAGCACCCGATTGATGGCCTCGATGTCTGGCCGCTTATCTCTGGCCAAGAGGGCGCGCAGAATCCGCATGAGGGATACGCCTTTTACTACGAACAGAATCAACTCCAGGCCGTGACGAGCGGCGACGGACGTTGGAAGCTGCAACTGCCACACACCTATCGCACACTAGCGGGTCGGCCTGGTGGAACGAATGGCATCCCGGCGAAATACACGCAGAGCAAACTGGAAGCGGGGGAACTCTTCGACCTGAAGACCGATTTGGGCGAGACGAAAAATGTCGCGCGCGCCCACCCAGAAACGGTGAAACAACTGGAGGTCTTTGCCGAGAAAATGCGCGGTGAGCTGGGTGACTCGCTCCGCCAGCGCACGGGGCAGGGGGGGCGCGAGCCGGGGCACTTGCCGCGTAAACGGGTCAGTCCGGAGTAATTATTCGAGATTGCAATCAGGACCGAGTCAATAACATCTGGGGCTCTTGGAGGTGGACCTGAAGATCGAGGGAGAAGCCCGTTTCCCCAATGGTTCATGTTTAGCGCCGGGGCAATCTTAACTGTTAATGGCATCGCCAAGTTATGGAGCGCGCAGGGGACCTCGAAAGTTTTGGCTGTGGTTGATTCTATCATTGGCCTCAAGTTTGGGCGCTTGATGCTGGCGATTGGGTTGGCGGAGATCCTCATCGCGCTGGTTTGCTTTTTCAGCAAGCGGCAAACGCTGGCACTCGCATTGGTGGCGTGGATTTGCATCAACTTTGTGGGGTATCGCTTCGACCTGTGGTGGATGGGTTGGCATCGTCCGTGCGATTTCACTTCGGCTCAAACACGGCACTCTTTACGACGGCACTGCGGCCCTTAACAGATACACGCCGACGTGGCCGTCCACGTAGAGGGTGCCGGCGGCATCTGGATCGGCAGCCATCCAGTCCTGGCAGAGCGCGCCGGCCCAAGCCGCGACCGCTGCGGGCTGTCCTAGTTGGTCGAGCTTCTGGCGCAGCGTGCGTACTTCGGGCACGCGGTCCAGGCCCAGCACTTTGCCCCACTCGCCCGGCGCGCAGTAGCGCAAGCCCTCCAGTGATTTGATGCGCGCCAGCGCCAGGAAAGCGACCAGCAAGAAGATCTGCGCCACGCCGTAGTAACCCGGCGGCAGGACGAAATGCTTTTCGGTGCGGGTCAACAAGCCGCAAGCCAAGAGTGCCAGCACCGCCAGCAACACGCCCGCCCGCGGCACGTCCGCACACGGCGCGAACGCCGAAGCCACCGGGCCGGCCCCGTGCAGCGAGGCCGACACGCGTCCGGCGATGTCGGTCGCGCCCACGCCCATCGGCGCGTGGGCGCCGGTGCCGCTGCGCGCGCTGTGCGTGCTCAGGCCGGCGGCGGACGCCGGACTCTATTTCGCGGGCCGATGCAGCCGGCCGGCGTGAACGGCTTTGTTGAGCGTGCTGGGATTGAGTTCTTGCTCGCGGGCGATGGCGCTGAGTTCCTGGCCCGCGTCCAAAGTCGCTGGCCTTGCTGGAAAAACTCGTCAACAAGCATCCGGACGTTCCTGATTTTCTCGCCGCCCAAGCGCGCAGTCACGACAAGGTCGGCTCCTTTCGCCGGCAAATGGAACGTTGGGCGGAGGCGGAAGAAAACTTCCGCAAGGCCGTCCCGATTCAGTTGCCCCTGGTGAAACAATTCCCTGACGCTCCGTATCACGGACTGTGGTTGGCAACTTTCCGAATCTCCCTGGCCGATGCCTTGATCCGGCGAAATCAACCGGGCGAGGCCCACACCGAACTGGAAGAAACGATTTCCGGTTTGTTGCACCAACTGGAGAAGAAGCCGGAAATCCATGCGCCACACGATTTGCTCGCGCTGGGATATTCCAAGCTCGAGGTTGTCTGGCGCCAAGCCGGGGAGAAAAATTTGGCGGACGAAGCGGCGCGCAAAGCAGAGCAGGAACGAAACTCCGTTCGCTGTTCACGCTGAGAACCCCGTCGCTGTTGGTTCAAACAGCGCAACGGGAATGAGGAGCGCCCCCGTCGCGTGTGCGGGTTCGGCGTTACGCCCGGACTTTTCTCACCCACTATTCCTGACTGTCCACTTCAGCTATAATTGCCACCGTGTTCGTGGGGTAACTTGTAGCCTAAGCCGGCTCTTGGCGGAAGGGGGAGGGGATTGCAGCCACCTTCGCCCAACTGGTTCCCGCCGCCTGGCCTACGGGCTTGGGCGCCCGGTTCCGGCGGCTTCGAATTGATTTGTGATGATGGAGACCGCGAAGGTCACATGTTGGACATCGCCCATCCGGCGCGTCTTCGTGAGGCTTGGCACCACCTTTCGGAACAGGTTCAGCATTTTCTGATTTGAACTCATCACATCGGCCTCGAACCAGCGAATGCCTTCCGGCTCGGCCAACTTTGCCAGCAGCTTCAGGAGAAAAGTGCCCAGCCCGCGATGTTGATAATCGTCATGCACCGTGAAGGCGATCTCGGCACGCCCCGCCTCGGGCAGCCGCACATAACGCGCGCCGCACACAATGCGCGTGGCGCCGTTCTCTTCCACCGCGCCAACGATACACAACCCTTGGGTGCGGTCTATCGCCAGCATCCCGCGCAGCAGGTCGGGGGCGACGCTGCGGATGGGACTGAAGAAGCGGTGCAGCAAGGTTTCGCGCGAGGCCGTGCGAATGCCTTCGGTGATGAGCGGTTGATCGTCCGGGCTGACATGGCGGATCCGCACGACCCGTCCGTCGGCCAGCGGGCACGCGGCGAGCCATTCCTGACTGGCGACTGGCGGTGGCTCCGGGTTGACTGCCGCGTTGCTCATCGGACCAGTTGGACTTGGCGTCGGTCGGACATACTCGTCCACGGGAGGCGGGAGCCGGTTACGCTCCGGAAATGGTTTTCCGTTCGGTGTGGCTCGGCTCGCGGAAATCGCTGAGCCGGCCTTTCTTGAACGAACCATCCGCGAGTTTCAGGGTGATTTGTGGTGCCCAACCAGCTTTGGCTTCGGTCACGCTTTCCACGACGCCCATGGCGTGGGAAAGCCGGTGGACCATGATTTCGCCGAGGTAACCTTCGCCAGTGGCGGGAATTTTAGATTTGCCCATGCCGGCAACGTAGCGGGAAACCCGTGCGCGTTCAATGGCCGACTGGCGGGAATCGTTTGAAACAACCTTCCCCAAATGCGACTTGGAATTCCGGCGGTTCTGCGTTCCCATGCACCTCGCCATGTTCAAAGCCCAATCGCGTTGCTTCAAACGGAGCGCCGAGCCCTGCCTCGGCTTGTTGGTGCGTTTGGAAGGCAACTGGTCGAAGCGGGGCTCGGCGCTCCGTTCGCACGGCTCGGCGTACCGATGTTTGGCCAACTTCAGAAACCGCAGGGTTTCCACCTGCGATGGTGGACTTTTGGTCGCCACCGGCGGAGCTTTGGAGTGCGGTGACTTGGCACGGCTTTCGGCAGGCGACTTGGCGCCGTCGAAGCCGTGTCGCGTGCCCTTGCTCCGTGCTGCTCGACCTGGTGCGATTTGTTGGACGAGTCTCCCAATCAAGAAAAGCGACCACAAGGCGTACCGAAAACGAGCCATTTTCGTTTTCCTCCTCGCATTGGCCTGCCATCTGCAAATTGCCGGCGCGCAATCGGTGCTCACCAATGGCTCGTTCGAAGATGGCGGGCTGCCCACCGGTTGGTTCGCGCGGCCGGGCGGCGGGGTGATGCTGGGCGACGCGCACCATGGCGTCCGCAAGGTGAATGGTGAAACCAAACGGCGCCGCGTGGTTTGGGAAAGTAGGTTCGCAAGACTGACGCCGCAATGCGACTATCGGCTGGAGGGCTGGATTCGTTGCCCGAACGGGGAAGGGCGGGTGGAAGCGGAATTGACTGCCGCGGATGGCAAATTCTTGCGCCGCATCACGACTCCGCCGGTCAGCGGAGCGGCCCAATGGCAATATGTGGTAGTGGAGTGGAAAGCCGCAGGAGCTGCCGCCGCCCGGGTGACGCTTTCCGTCCAAGGCAGCGCGGAGTTTGACGACATCGCGCTCGCGCCAGCGGCCGAATCGTTCCTTGGCAACAGAAGCGTGGAAGGCGATGAACGCGGACGGATCGCGCTCTGGGATGAGGAGCAAAATGGCGAGCTGCTGCCGGGTCGCCGGGCGGGCCAGCTTGCCTTGGACACGGAGGTGAAACGCTCGGGCAATACCAGCGTGCGGCTGTCGCCCGCGGGCGATTGGTTTGCGCTGGCCTCGGTAAATTATCCTGTGCCGCCGTGGACCGAGCGGATGGAAATCTCCGGCTGGGCGCGCACGGGCGGTTCGGCGACGGCGCAAATCGTGGGGTGCTGGACCGACGCCGCGCAGAAGGTTTTGCGAATTGATGAGTCCAAGCCGGTGAGCGGTTCGGAATGGCAGCGGGTAGTATTAAATCCACCGCCGCCGCCAGCGCAGGCGATGAGCGTTCGGTTAGTGGCGGTCGCCCGCGGCGGCACGGTCTGGTTCGACGATTTCGACTTGGTGCGGTTGCGCCCGAAGGAGCCGCGGATTCGAGTGTTCGTCAACCAAGTGGGCTACGATCTGGGTGGGCCGAAGACGGCGGTGGTGGCTGCAAATTTCCTGCCAGCGGCGGGCGCGGAACTCGAGGTGCAATTGGTCACCACGCGCGGCCTCAGTCTTTGGAAGCAGCTCGTGCCTTGTGGCGGGCGCATCGAGAGCGGGACGACGAACGATTGGGGTTGGTATTTCTGGCGGGCGGATTTCTCCGGGTTTCAACGGGCTGGGGAGTATCGCGTCACCGCCCAAGCGGCGGGGGCGCGCGGAGAATCGCCGCCGTTTCAGATTGAGCGCGACGTGCTGTTGCGGCAGACGGCGCAAAGTGCGGTGGATTTCTTCTTCATTCAACGCTGCGGGTTCGACGTCCCCGGCGGGCACAAGGCGTGTCACCTCGACGCCGCGAACCTGCCGGAGGGCACGCCCTTGGACGCCACGGGCGGCTGGCACAGCGCCGACGATTACGACAAGCGCAGGTACGAGAACGGCGAAGGCGGCGTGGTGTTTGCGCTGTTGACGGCCCAGGCAAGCGCGCCGGAATTCTTCGGTCGGTTCGATCGCGACGCGAATGGCTGGGGGGATGCGCTGGACGAAGCGGAGTGGGGCGCGAGGTTCGTGGCGAAGATGCAGATTCCGGAAACCGGCGGTCTGCGTGGCGACATCCGCCAGGGACCGGGGCGAAATTGGACGAAGTGGTCCGCGCCGGAAGATCACACCGACAACACGGTCGGCACGGCGGATGTTCCAGTGATTCAACCGGGCGCAGGCAATGCGCCCCTTATGATCGGCGGTTGGGCGCGGCTCGCGGGGTTGTTGCAGCCGCGCGGCGTGACGAATGACTACCTCGCCCGCGCCGTGCGGTTGTGGAATCACGCCAGCAAGGACGGCGCGGAAGTGGGCAGTCCGCAACTCCTGCTGAGCGCGCTCGAAATGCACCGCGCCACGGGCGAAGCGGCCTATCTCGATTACGCCCGCCGCAGCGTGGCGAGCCTCCTTGCACAACAGATCACCAACGGGATTCATCGCGGAGCGTTTGGCGATTACGGCGAGTTGAGCGCCGGGGCGCTGGCGAGCTTTGCGCTCGCTTATCCCAGCAACGAACGCACTCCGGAGGTTCGGGGCGCGTTGACGAGTTACGTGAAGTTCTGTGTGGGCACGGCGAAGAACCCCTTTGGGCTTTCCACGCGGACGGCGGACGAAGCGAACGGATTTTTCCCGTCGGACTTCGGCCACAATCTTCAACTGCTCATGCGGGCGTGGGCGGCGAGCCTCACGTATCGGGTGACCCATGATGCGCGGGCGCTGGAGTTCGCCGCCGATCAGGTGGACTGGATCTTGGGGAAGAATCCGCTGGGCCTCTGCATGTTTGAAGGCAAGGGGGCGCTGAATGCACCACGGTATCATCACCGCGACAACACCAATCCCGGTCACGAGCGCGGCGCGGTGCCGGGCGCGATCCCCAACGGCTTCGTGCGCGAGATGGGCCTGGCGGACCGTCCCGGATTCGACCTAAGCCGGGCGGGCGGGCGCTCGCCGTCGTTTCGCACCAGCGAGCCGTGGCTGGGGCATAACATGTGGTATCTCATGGCGATGAGCGCGTGGCACGAGGCGACTGCTCAGGCCACCGCTGAGGTTAGCGCCGGAATCTCCCGCTAGCCGCGCTTGGAGCATCCCCCCTGCAAAAAGCAAACGGCTGACCGCCAGAGCCGGTCAGCCGTTCGTTTGAATCTTCCTGAGCTTACTGGTACTTCACCACGACGTTGCCTCCTGAGACGGTCAACCCGCTGATCGCAAGCTGGCTGGTAAAGCCAACCCGATAAAAGCGCGTCGCACCATTCATCGGCAAGGTGATCGTTTGGGCGGTCGTGTTCACCACCGCTCCTGTTTCCTCATTGTAAGTGCCATTGACCGTGGTGGAGGAATAGAGCTTTGGGGCGAGCGGCGCGGCCGGCACGAATGCCAGATAATTCAACCACATGCCTTGTTTGACCGTAGCGTTGTTCGTGCTGGCCAACGTCAACCGGACAGTGTTGACACCCGTGAGATTAACGACCGCCAGATTCCCGGCACCATCGCGCAAGGGCGCATAGCGAAAATTGCTCCGGGTCAGGGCGTTGACGCAGCTAAATGCCCCAAGATTGTTCGTCGTAGGGCCAGCGCCAATCTGGTCGAGGCGCAACGTCTGCGTCAGGGCACAGCCATGACGCAGATACACGTTGTAAGTTTTTGAGCCATCAAAAGTCCGCGTGTAGTTGAGCCATTCGCCAGCTTCCGTGCGCTCCACGCCACACTCCACCAGCGATCCATCCGGCTCTGCCGCCAGGTACTTCTGGCGCTGGTTGTCATAACCTCGCCAATAGGGAGTGGCTCCGCCCAATCCGTATTGATACTCCAAGCAGCCATTTTGGGTGCCAACCGGGTCGGAACCGCGGAATTCGTTTTCCGCACTATGAGAAACATTATCGAAATCAAAGAAATCGTAGGGAGGGTCAGGGTTGGTGCGGGCATTAATCCCGGCCTGATCTGCGTAAGTATTGGGGGCTGCTACATTCACACCTGCGCCGTTCGTGGTGTAGCCGGATACGGTAGGGGTGTCGAAGTACTGAATGCCGCCAAAGTCATATTCCTCACATTCGATATTCTTCGCGGCTGCCGAGGCGAGGTAAGCATCGGTGAAGGTGTCAAACGTCCAAGCGTTGGTGGTTTTGTGGCCGATGGCATCCAGTAGTTCAATGCGGGCATCATACACCGTGTTGGCGGCCAACCCGGAGTAGGAAACGCCGGCGTTCGTGGCCTGACCGGAAATGGCCAAGGCCGACGAGACATTCGCGCCGTTCAGGTACAATCGTATGGCGTTCGTCTCGATTGGGTTGGTCGTCGTCAGGGTTGTGGCATTAAAGCTGATGCCGCCCGCCGGCGGATAGAAGTTGGCGTAAGAGGCGGGGGAGCGATTCACAACCTGGGGAGCCCCGATCAGCCCATGTGGTGTGCCGGGGGCAACGATAGAAGTTGGCGGCACGGCTGCTGCCACAAAGTTGTCGAAAGTTGCGTCTGCCGAGGTTGCACCGACACCGGAGCCTCGATAGCCGAGAGCAAGCAACCCCGAGTAACCGTTGGTCGGGAAGTAGCCAGGGGCGTACGTGTCGTCGCCGATCAACGTCAGAATGGGGCGGGTCAGGTCCGCGAGGTCGTAGAATTTGCCGACCAGCACAGCGTTTGTGCCGGCGAAGACCATCCGGTAACTATGACCGCGTTCAATCGTGAAGTTACCTTGACAGGCCGGTATGAGGAAAGCCCCGCCCAACACGATGGCGTAGATCTGGGCGGTGCCACGTTGGGCGTTGTCATACTGGTTCCAGTGTGTCAGGAGCATCAGCCCCTGGAGTTCATTCGTCGTCGTAAGATTGCTGGCACGCGCGATCAGGCCGATTACGGCATCGTTCGTGGCGTCGTACGCTCGGGTATCCCATCCGACCAGATCGGCAGCGACATAAAAAGTGGTGTAGGTCTGATTCGTAAGGACAGCGATCGCGCGGGCATCATTCACCTGACCCGCGGTGGCATAATCTAGCGGGGTTTCGGCTTGCAGGCGATAAGCCTGGCCGCCAAAACCGTCCGGAACAAAAGAGAATGTGGCGGGATAACCGGGGGTGACACTTTTTTGCCAGGCGGTATCCGAGCCGCTGTTGAAGTTGTCAACCTGGGCCCGCAGGTTGGCCGCAAGCGCCAATATGGCAAACAGGGTCGCGAACCGAGTGAATGCTGGGCGCATATTGTGCCTGCTGATTTCAGTGTTATTGGGGTGAGAATTGGAGGAGTTCATAATGTTAGATGTTGGATTTATCGAACCGAGGCAAACTCGATTACGCAGCGTGGGTTGTCAATAATTCAGTCAAAAGAAAGGCCGGTTCGCGAGAACCGGCCTAAGGTAATTTGAAAAGAGATGAAACTCAGAACTTGCGCTTGCGACGCCAAACAGCAAACGCTCCCAAGGCCAAGCCAGTCAAGGCGATGGAGGAAGGTTCCGGAACCACGGCCACAAGCGTGCCCGTCCAATCCTCGAACCGGTTCGCGCCAACGGTGTGGAACGTCACCGGCAGCGTCAGGGTGGAGCCATAGCCAGTGCCCGGCGAGAGGGAAACCAATAAACTGGAAGTATTTAATCCGCCAACCCCAACCATCGTAGAAGTGCCACCAAAAGGTGTGTTGGGCGAGACGATCGCACCCCAATCGAGGTGGCCGGCTGTGAAAGCAAGATTCAGCGCCGATGGAGCTGCTCCATTAACTACGGCACCGTTAATGTCCAAGGTTAGGGAGCGGTAGGCGGCATTTAGCTGCGTCACCAAGCCAACGCCGGTAACAAGGCCTGAACTGAACCCGCCGTAATTGTCAACTCCACCAGTGCCAGGGTTTGGGAAGGTTGAGAATGGCGTGAGTGGATTCAGAACCGCTGTGATAACGCTGCCCCCGGTAAGGGTTAGCAAGCCTCCCGTCAGATCGCCTGTAATGGTACCGCTCCAAGAGGTCACAAGCGCGCTTGAATTGCCTCCTTGTCCAGAGATCGGGAGACCAAAGGCCGCACCAGACAGCGTGAGGCTGCTGCTGCCACCGATAATGTTGTAGGTGACGGTGACCGCAGTGGAGGATGTGGGCAGCGCCAGGACCGCAACAAGGGCCAGAGCGCTGGGAATCAATTTGAGTTGGAATTGAGGGTTACGCATGGTGAGGAGTTTGTTTAGTTTTGCTTTATCGGGTTGGGCTGCAAACACGCTTTCGCTAGTCCGTTGCAAGCCTAACCGTCATCACGAAGCCATTTCTTAAACAAGCTGGCGATCACCGTCAACAAAATTTTCCAAAAAACTGAAAAACCTGAAATGGGTTGACTTGGACGCCGGAACCTTTACCCCTCTGCCACTTGTTTTACCTGGAAGAAATGTTTTATGAAGATCATGCTCCTCGGATTGGTGAAGAAATTGGAAATTGGTCTGCGCCGATCGCTTTGGTTGGGCGTGGTCACCGTGCTGGTCGCCGGCTGTTCCAAGGTTCCGGACAAAGGTGAACCCAAACCACAGGCGGCCGCCGCCAAAGTGCAGGACGACCGCACGGCGCTGGATGAATATGTGGCCGCGCCGGACACGAATTACAGTTTTAAAGTCGTGGCCCGTATCCCCGGCAAGGGGCAGACAACGCTTATCGTGGACATGACGTCCCAAGCCTGGCTCACCACCGCGGAAGTGGACCGCCCGCTCTGGAAACATTGGCTGACCATCGTCAAACCGGACGAGGTTGCCAGCTCGAAATCGTTGCTCTTCATCGGCGGCGGCGGCAATGGCGGCAATGCCCCCACTGCCGCCGACGGCAACATGGTCGCCATTGCCCTCGCCACCAAGTCCGTGGTGACGGAATTGAAGATGGTGCCCAATCAACCGCTGACTTTTTCGGGCGAAACTCAGGGGCGGAAAGAGGACTCCCTGATCGCCTACACCTGGGATAAATTTCTCCGCACTGGCGACAAGAAGTGGCCCGCGCGGCTGCCGATGACCAAGTCGGCCGTGCGCGCGATGGACACGGTTACGGCGGTCTGCGGCAGTGCCGAAGGCGGCGGCGTGAAGGTGGACGGGTTTGTGGTGGCAGGCGGATCGAAGCGGGGTTGGACGACGTGGACGACGGCGGCGGTGGACAAACGGGTGGTCGCGATTGTGCCCTTCGTGATTGACGTGCTGAACATGGAGCCTTCGATGATGCACCATTACGGGGCCTACGGTTTTTGGGCGCCGTCGGTGGGCGATTACACGGCGTTTCGGATCATGGAGTGGAACGGCACGCCAGAGTTTCACGCGTTGATGAAGATCGAGGAGCCGTATCAATATCGCGAGCGCTTCACGATGCCCAAGTTTATCGTCAACGCCGCCGGCGACCAATTTTTCCTGCCGGATTCTTCGCAGTTTTATTTCAACGATCTGCCCGGCGTGAAGTATCTCCGCTACGTGCCCAACACGGATCACTCGCTCAAAGGCTCGGATGCGTATCTGACTTTGCAGGTCTGCTACAATGCCGTGCTCAACGGTTCGCCGTTGCCGCAGTTTTCCTGGACGGCGGAGAAGGATGGTTCGCTGCGCGTGACCACCAAGGACGCCCCCACCGGAGTAAAGCTCTGGCAGGCGACCAATCCGGCGGCCCGCGACTTCCGCATGGAGACGCTGGGGCCGAAATACCAAAGCTCGACGCTGACCGATCAGGGTGGCGGCGTCTATGTCGGGAAAGTTCCTGAACCCGCCAAAGGCTGGACGGCGTTCTTCGTCGAACTCACTTTCCCGAGTGGCAGCGCGGCCCCTTTCAAATTCACCACGCAGGTCCGGGTGGTGCCAGACGTGTTGCCCTCCAAGTTCGTGCCCAAAGGGCGGCCAGAGTAAGCGGTTGGCGGGTTGGATTGGCCAAGTCCAAGACTCGGCGGAGCGGGCAACTCGAAATCCGCGATCCGAATTCCCTAAGCCCGAAAGCAGGCCGAAGTCCGAAGATCGAAATGGGCTTGGGCGGTCGGGTGTAAAAACGGATCTGGGACCGGTGGATAGAACGCGAACTTTCGGGTTTCGGACTTCGCGAGTCAAAAGAACCGTCGCGCGCGGCGACTGACGCGCCCGTGCCGCTGGGCTGCGGCAAGAAGATTATTGGTAGATGTACCCCGGCAGCCCCTGTTGGATTTTTCGCAGGTCCAGCATCTCGGCGGGAAACACGCCGCGCCCCCGCACGATCATAATCTTGCTTTTCCATTTCCAGAACTCGACGTGGCCATCAATCATGGACGTCGTCGCGCCGGCATGGCGTTGGGCCGGCAAGTCGCCCCAATCCGTCGAGGGATACTGGCGCAATCCGATGTTGCCGTCGTTGATGAAATTGTCCATGAGCGTGCGATTTTCCTGCTCTTCCACGAACACCAAGGCCTTGGCCGGATTGGGATCTTTGATGCTGAGCGCCTTGACGGTGCCCGCTCCCCCCATTGCACTGACCATGGAAAAACTGCGCGTCGTCGGGTGACTAACCGCATTGCGGATGATGGCCCAACGATCCGAAGGACAGACGTACGTGGCGAGGGCCGGATTGTATTTGAACATCACGCCTTTTTCGATGTTCGTGGTGGCAATGTCGGTCTGAACATTTCCGTAAACCCACGCTTCCGTTCCCGGCGGGCCGCCATAGTAGCCGCCGGAGTTATTGGGCGGGATCAAATCGCTGTTGTCGTCGCAATACATGATCCAACCCAACTGAAGCTGTTTAATGTTGTTGAGGCAGCGGGTGCGTTGCGCTTTGTCCTTGGCCTTTGCCAACGCCGGCAAAAGCATGGCGGCCAAAATGGCGATGATCGCAATCACCACCAGCAACTCGATCAGGGTGAATCCGATCCGTTTCGGAAATTGTGTGGTTTTCATTTCAAGTTGGCGTTCTTGGTTGGCTGACAAATTCAGTCACCTGAGCATATCTAGTTTATCCCCGGCCCACTGGTCAATGGTTATGCCAGACTTTTTGGCTGCTCCTGACCGCCGGCTGAATTCTCTTGGCGGAGAGGAATTCAACCCCGCTCACTTCGGCGCGGCGGTCGCGGCGGGTTGGGTTTCCGGCAAATGCTGGTCAAACCAGTCCGCCATGACCTTGACCTCCTCGGGCAACGTCAGCCAAGGATGCCCGCCGCCTTTCTTCACGATGAGTTCAGCGGAACCGCCCGCGGCTTTGAGCGCCGCGACCATTTTCTGGGATTGTTGCAACGGCACGAGCGGATCGGCGTCGCCGTGGATTAGCAGGAACGGAATCGGCGCCGCTTTGACCAGTAGCGCCGGAGAGATTTGCCGGGCGCGTTCTTGGATTTCTTCATCCGTGTGGCCCTTGATTCCGCCCACAAACAACAAGTCGGCCAGCAGCGCGGTACTCGCGGGCTTGCCATTCCAATCCAGGAAATCCGTCGGCGGAAAGAAAACCGCCGCCGCGCGGACTTGGGTGCCGTGGCGTTGCCCCGGCTGGCTCGCATCGGGATTGCCCGCCTCGGGCGTGACGGCCACCAGCGACGCGAGATGTCCGCCCGCCGAAGCGCCCGTGAGGCCGAGCCGGTCGGGATCAATCTTGTATTCCGCCGCGTGGAGCTTGACCCAGCGGATGCCCAGCTTCACATGCGTCGCCATTTCCAACCCAGTGTAGCGGGACTTCGAGCCGGGCCGGACGCCGAACACCGTATAGCCGCGCCCGCAAAAAATCTTGTACATCTGGGCCAGTGTGTGATCGCGAATCTTGCTGCGATCGGAAGACCACGCGCCGCTCACCACGTCCACGATGGCCAGCCCGTTGGGTTTCTCCTTCGGCGTGAACACGTCCATCAGCAGGCCGGTGCCGTGGACTTCGCCATAGACGACGTCAATCTTCTGGTCGTAGGGCAACGCTGGGGTTTCTTCGGCAGCGAAAGCTGCCGGGCCGAGTGTGAGGCAAGCCGCGATGGCGGCGATTTGGATGGCTTTCATGGAGTTTGATCGGTGGAGAATTATTTCGCCGGCGGACGCAGGTATTGATCGAACCAGTTCGCGAAATGCCGGATGTCCCAGAGCATCGAGAGCCAGCCGTGCTTTCCGTTGTGATGCACGACCAACTCGACCGTGCGCCCGAGTTTGCGCGCCTCGATCTGGTAACGTTGCGATTGATCCAACGGCACGAGCGTGTCGGCGTCGCCGTGGTAGATTAGCGTTGGCGGCAGATTGGAATGGACATAAAAAATCGGCGATAGCTCGCGCCCGATGATTTTCCAAACCGCAGGATTGGTGGCGTTCGGGCCAAACCCTTTTACGAAACTCTTGGGCGGGCCGTCGTCGTGGAGATTCTCTGTCGAATCACCGAGGTCCAACAAATCCGTCACCGGATAAAAAATGGCGACCGCTTGCACCGCACTCGATTCGCGGTCAATCGGATCGGCTGCGTCCGCCGGGCCGGGGCCGCCGCGCGTCGCCAGCATGAGGCTGAGGTGGCCGCCAGCACTGCCGCCCGTGACGCCCAAACGGTTCGGGTCCACGCCGTATTTGGAGGCGTTGTGCCGGATGTAACGAATCCCCCGGTTCACGTCCGCGTTGATTTCCATGATGGTGGAGTCGGGTTGGGAAATGTGACACACCGCGAACACCGTGTAGCCGCGGCGCAGGAGCGTCGCCACCATCCACGGACGAAAGCTCCCAATGCCGGATTTCCACCCACCGCTGACCATCAGCGCGATCCCAACGCCGTTGGGATTGGCAGGGCGAACCACATCCATCGTGAGGTCGCGGCTATTGCGTTGACCATAAACCAGACCGCTGGTGCGCTCGAAACTCGGATGGAGATAAAGCCAGACCGAACCGACGACCGCCGCCACCAGCAGCACCAGCGCCGCCAGGGTGAGCAGCGAAATTCGCAACCATCGAGGTAATTTCATCGCGGGCATCTTCCCGAACTCTGCGGACAAGGCAAGGAGCAAAAGCGCTCCTGAGTCAAGCCGGGGCGCGTTTTTCCTGTCTCGCCGCCGCGCGCTTCGTTAGCTTGAACCCGCAGATGAACACCCCGATTAGTCTCAGCGGCAAAGTCGCCCTCGTCACCGGTGGCGGACGCGGCATCGGCAAAGCCATCGCCCACCGGTTGGCTGCCGCCGGCGCGAACGTGGTCATCGCCAGCCGCAAACTGGAAAACTTGGAAGCCACCGCGAAAGAATTCGCTTCACTGCCGGGCAAGGTCATGCCCATCGCCTGCCATGTCGGGCGCAAGGATCAAATCGAAAACCTGGTGAAAGAAATCCAAGCCCGCCTCGGCCCGGTGGACATTCTCGTCAACAACAGCGGGACCAATATCGGCCAGGGTCCCGCGTTGCAAGCGGACGACGAGATGCTGGACAAAATGGTCGAGGTCAACATCAAGTCGGCCTTTCGCCTGGTGCGGTTGATCGTGCCGGCGATGATCGAACGCCAGCGCGGCGGGGCGATCATCAACATCGCGTCCATTGCCGGACTTCGCCCCCAGCCCGGCGGCTTGCTCTACAGTTTCACCAAGGCGGGCCTGCTGATGATGACCCGCTCCTGGGCGCAGGAATTCGGCCCGTTCAACATCCGCGTCAACGCCATCGCGCCCGGGTTGATCCAAACCGAGTTCAGCGAATTTTTCTGGAAGAACGACACCGCGCGCAGCCGATTCGAGAAAGCCACGCCGCTGGGCCGCATTGGCCAATCGGAGGAGGTCGCCGGCATGGCGCTGTATCTTGCTTCCGACGAAGCCGCGTTCGTCACTGGCCAGGTGATGGTGGTGGACGGCGGTTTGACGGCGGGGTGAGGTCCGCTCCGAACTTTTCGTATGACTGAAGCAAATCCAAGCGGCGACGCCAACCCTCCCGCGCAACTGCCGCCCGGCCGAAAACCCATCCGCTGGTGGCCAGCGATTGTTATTCTCTGCCTGGCAGTGGCGGCAGAAATCGGCATCCAAACCTGGCCGAAAATTTCCTTCCAACAGCGCAACCTGGCCACCGGAGAGTTGGTGATCATTTCGCTGCTGCTGGAGTTGCTCTGGTTGCTGTTTTTGTCACGTCTGCGCTGGGTCGTTCGCCTGAGTGTGTTTGGCGGCTTGGTGGGCGCGATTGCGCTGCTCTTCTGGCTTTTCCCCATCCGCGGCGTGACCGGCGATCTGCTGCCGATTTTCGAGTGGCGCTGGAAACCGACCACGGCGCAGGCTATGCCCGCCAACCAACCCGCGCCCGCCGCGGCCCCCGTAAGACTCGTCGTTCAGACCACGAACGACTTTCCCCAATTCCTCGGCCCGCATCGCAACTGCTCCGTCACCGGCCCGACGCTGGCGCGCGACTGGAAAGCGCCGCCGCCGCAACAACTCTGGCTGCACCCCGTTGGTGCTGGTTGGTCGGGCTTCGCGGTGGTGGGAAATTTCGCCGTCACGCAGGAGCAACGCGGCGAGGATGAACTCGTCGTCTGCTACGATTTGCTGACCGGCAAAGTGCGGTGGTCGCACGCCGACGCCGCGCACTACAACACCGTCATCGCCGGCGAAGGGCCGCGCGCCACGCCGACGATCCAGAGCAACCGCGTCTTCACGTTGGGCAGCACCGGGATTCTGAATTGTCTGGATTTGGAAACCGGTACGCCCATCTGGTCCAAGGACATCATCAAGGACAACAACGCTAAATTGAATGGCTGGGGCGTGGCTGGCTCACCGTTGCTGCTCGATCAATGGGTTATCGTGAACCCCGGCGGACCGGACGGCCGCTCGTTGGTGGCGTACCAGGCCGCGACCGGGGATTTCGTTTGGGGCGGCGGCAACTCCGGGGCCGATTACAGTTCGCCCTTTCTCGCAACCCTGGCGGGGGTTCGCCAGATTCTGATTTTCGCCAGCCGGGTGTCCGCCCACGACGTCGTTTCCGGCCAGATCCTTTGGGACTATCCTTGGCCGGGCGGCCATCCGCACATCGCGGTGCCGGTCATTCTCCCTGGCGACCGCGTGCTCATCAGCAGCGGCTACGGGACGGGGAGCGAGTTGCTGCAAATCAAGAAAGCTGACGACGGCAAATGGTCGGCGGCGCGAATTTGGAAATCCATCCGCCTGAAAGCCAAGTTCACGAACGTGGTTTATCGAGACGGTTTCATCTACGGCCTGGATGACGGCATCCTCGTATGCCTCGACGCGGCGGACGGCTCGCTCAAGTGGAAGGAAGGCCGCTACGGCCACGGGCAGTTGATTCTCTCAGGCTCGCTGCTGCTCGTGACCGATGAAAGCGGCGACATGGTTTTGGTGGAGCCGGGGCCGCAGGAGTATCGCGAACTGACGCGCTTCACCGCCCTGCACGGCAAGACCTGGAATCCGCCTGCCCTCGCTGGCGACTTGCTCGTGGTGCGCAACGACAAGGAAGCGGCGTGTTACCGGCTGCCGCTGGCCAAACCGTAGGCCGGGCGGCGCGCTGGCTGGGAACTTTTTGAAATGGAGCCCGGCGCGATGCCGATGCTCCGGCAAAGCGAGAAACGAAATGGTTTTGGAAGGGCTGTAAGCCGATTTCTGTCTGCCCGGATTGCTCCGGGGAGAGAATCATTTGTCTTAGCAGCCGATACCCGGGACCCGTTCCACTTGCGCAGAACTTGGAGCGAGCCGCTCCGAGGTCCTCTATTTGGCCTTGCACCCGATGGGGTTTTCCGTGCCCCGCTGATTGCTCGACGAGCGGTGGTCTCTTACACCACCTTTTCACCCTTACCTGCGCCGCTTGCGCAACGCCGGCGGTTTGTTTTCTGTGGCACTGTCCGTCGGGACGCCTCGCGGCGTCACCGCCCGCGTGTATCCCAACTGATACGAGCTTGGGTTACGCGGCATCGCGCCCTACGGTGTTCGGACTTTCCTCCCCCGGCTCACGCCGGAAGCGATTCTCCACCCTTCCAAAACCAATGAAACAATAGGCGAGGATTGAACTGCTGACAAGGCGGCTGTGAATCAATTAAGTCCGAAGTGGGAAATTTTAATCTTCGGCAAGCGCCGGAAGGGCTTAAGATCAAGAACGGCGCTAATCATCCCCCGCCAGCACCATGTCCCGCGTGAAATAAAGAATCCGCCCGCAACTGTTGCACGTCACCAGGTCCTGATCCGACTGAGCGGCCACGAGTGTTTGCGGCGGCAGTTTCATGTGGCACCCGCCGCAGACGCCATGCTGCACGCCCACGAGGACGTTTTCGCCCCGGCTCTTCGTCAGCCGTTCGTAGCGGGCGCGCACCCCGGGGTCCACCGCCGCCGCCAGTTCCTCGCGATTGCTCTGCAACTGGGCGAGTTCCTTTTGTAAATTTTGCTCACGCGCCCCGAGCTGCGCGGTTTGTTCGTCGCTCAACTTCTTCGCGCTCTCGGCCGCTTTCGTCAGTCGCGCGACTTCCTTTTGCGCCTGCTCGGAGTGCTCCATCAATTCAATCTCGCCATCTTCGATGCTCGTGATGGCGGTCTTGCACGTCTCGATCTCATGGGCCAGCGCCCGATACTCCTCGTTCTTGCGCGTCTGAAGCTGCTGGTTGGCGTAGCGTTCGATCATCTGCTTCTTCGCCTCGACCTCCAACTCCAGTTGTTTGCGGTCGGACTCGATTTGCTTGACGCGCAACCGGACCTGGTCGAGTTGGGCCTGAATGGTGAGGGATTTGGTTTTGAAAGTCTGGCGCTCCGGTTCGATGTTCGCCAACTCAGCTTCCGCGTGGCGGAGTTTCCGGTCGCGATCCTGAAGAACGAGCAATTTAGCAATGGCTTCCAGCATGTGAGGCGCAGGCTAAGGCTCCCTCCAGGCCAAGTCAATGCGGGCGCGCGGCGAACTTTTGGCGCGGCATCCCCCGACTGGTTCCCACCGCCAAAACAATATGGCGCCCGGCCCCGACGGACCGCGAGCCCGGGACGGCGCGCGCACCGGGGGGCACGTCCCTGCGGAACAAGCGGGCCGCGATGCCCACGCCGCCCTGCGTATGGACTTCCGCGGCGGGCATGGTAATCTGCCTGCGTGAAAATTCTGCTCCGCGGCGCGTTCATTCTTCTGCTGGCGACGAGTTCGCCAGCCGCCGTAACCAACCTTGTGCTCAAGCCGGTAACCGCCGCGCCCGCCGGCACGAATGATCCGGTGGAAAAGGAATTTCAGAAGTTGATGGAGGAAGACGACGACGCCCAAGCCGACGCGGACAAGTGGATTCGCGACAACCAGGAATTCGCCGCCAAAGGCGCGGGCGAACCGGATGCGGAATTGAACAAACGCATCCTCACCCGCTTCGGTACCACGCGCAAAGCCTACGATGATTTCCTCACGCGTCATCCCGACCATGCCCGCGCGCACCTGGCTTACGCCGGTTTCCTGCAAGACATTCACGACGAGGACGCCGCCGTGCCGCACATGGAAAAGTCGCGCCAGCTTGATCCCAAAAATCCCGCCGCCTGGAACAATCTCGCCAATTACTACGGCCATTACGGCGACGTGAAAAAGTCGTTCGAGTATTACGCCAAGGCCATCGAGCTGAATCCCAACGAGTCGGTTTATTTCCACAACTTCGGCACGACCGTTTACCTGTTCCGCAAGGATGCGAAGG
The DNA here is from genome assembly GCA_903828255.1 of uncultured Verrucomicrobiota bacterium. GTDB lineage: Bacteria > Verrucomicrobiota > Verrucomicrobiia > Limisphaerales > JADLHS01 > CAIKLQ01. Next base: position 6,199 of record CAIKLQ010000408.1, on the reverse strand, counting down.
AGTTTTACAACATCAACGAACAACAAGTCTTCGACAAAGCGCTCGACCTGTATGCGAAGGCGATGAAGCTCAGTCCCGAAGACTTCCCGCTCGCGACCGACGTCGCGCAATCCTATTACGGCATCAAACCGCTGCGCGCGGAAGCGGCGCTCAAATCCTGGACGAACGCGCTGGCCACCGCCCATGACGAGATTGAGCGCGAAGGCGTTTACCTGCACTTTGCGCGCATCAACTGGATGGCCGGCCGCACCAATGAAGCCCGGGCGCACCTCAATTCGGTGACCAACGCCATGTATGCGGACCTCAAGAAACGCGTGGAGCGCAATCTTGAACGAACCTATAACGAAACCAACGCGCCGGCGACTTCTCCCCCGGGTCGTTGAAGAAACCGCCGCCGCGGGAAGCTCCCCCGAAATCATCGCCCGCTTCACGCCCGCCCCGGCTTGGGAAGCCAAAGCCGCTGAACCCCGTCACGCTCTGAAGATTGGGCCGCTAACACCTCTTGGCCAACCCCATTTCCGAGTCGCCCTGGGACCCCAAGGTTGCCGCCAGCGGGTTGTGCAATCCCAGTTCCAACAGCCCCGCGCCGCCCACCTTCGGGAACGCCGCCGGCCCTCGCCGACTCCGCGCCTTGCGCCTTTTTGTTGGTTTGGGGCGTGTTGGTGACCGAAAACAATCTGGAACCCGGGGACTGGAAAGTCCCGTGAACCTGCGGACAGGAATGTCCGCGCTGCCTGGTTCATGGGGAGGAACGTGCGGCTGGCCAACTTGATTTCAACTCGTGGACTTCGAGCGACTGGAACTTCGCTGTGCCGCCCTTGGCAGATACCGCCAGCGAACGGTTGTTCGGATCGAGGTTGATGGGGTAGGGGAGGTAGGTCAGCCCATCGGCGGCGAAGACTTCGAGGCTCGCCCGGTCGGCGTAGAGGATGAGCCGCTGCCGGCCGTCGCGCAGCGGCGCGGGGGCGCGATGGTTGTTCACCGCCAGTTCCTGTTTCTTCGCGTCGTAGATGATCGTCGCGCCGCGCACGTTGAAAATCACTTCGGTCGCATCGCCCGGCGCGAACTCCGCGCGCAGCTCCACGAGTTCGGCTTGCACGCCCGCGAGCGGATTTGCGCCCTCGGGTTGGAGCGTCACGGCGCCGAGGTGGTGGGATTTGGCGCGTAACGCGGAGAGTTCTGTCACGGGCGTCCACGTCAGGCGCGGGCCATCCGCGGTGGCGGTGAGTTTCAACTCCAGCGGCACGCTCAGGGATTGGTTGAACGGCATCCCGCGCGTCTCGGTTTGCAGCCAACCGATCTGGATGCGCCGCCCGTCATTCGCCGGGAGGTCGCTGAAAGTTTGCGCCGCGTAGAAGCCGCGCCCGCGGTGGCCTGGGAGCTTGGGGGTCTCCGGCGTGAAGGTCTTGCCATCGAACGAACCCACCAGGTATTCGCTGCTTGCGGCGGTGAGCACCCACTTTCTTGTAGCAGCCGATGTAAGGACGCTCTGACTTTCCGAAGCGGCGCTGGAGTTTGTATTCTTAGCCTCCTTACGTCGGCTGCTACGAGAATCATCCACCGGCAACTCGAAGAAGTCGGGACACTCGAAGAAGCCTTCGGTACGGCTCAGGTAGGTCCAGTCTTTGAGATTGGGTGAACTGAGGAAGTGGATTGTGTGAACCTTGTTTAACTCCACGTAGAGGGTCATCACCCATTGCTTCGTAGGCGCGTGCCAGAACACTTTGGGGTCGCGGTTGTCGCGCGTGATCTGTTTCAAGACCGGATTTCCCGACCACTTGGTGAAGTGCCGCCCGTCCGTGCTCGAAGCGATACATTGCACCGTCGGATTGCCGGCGGCGGTGTAGATCAAGACGAGCGGCGGCTGACCTTCTGCACCGAGGCCGCTGGTGTTGTTCCAATCCACTACCGCGCTACCGCTGAACATCGGGCCGAAGTCATCCGGCGCGAGGACGTCGCCGAGCTCCTGCCAATGCACGAGGTCGCGGCTGACGGCGTGGCCCCAGTGCATGTTGCCCCACGGCCAGCCGTACGGGTTGTGTTGATAAAACTGGTGATACTCCTGGTTGAAATAAACCAGCCCGTTGGGATCGTTGTTCCAACCGCGCCGGGAGGAGAAGTGGAACTGTCCGCGCAACGGCTCGCGATAGAGGTCTTCCGCGCCTTTGATGGAATCACTCTGTTCAATCGCACTCAACGCGGTGGAGTCTTCGGGCAACCTGTCCACCTGGAGTGTGACCGTCTTACCGCGCCACGCGCTCACGTCCATGAAGGCCCACCAGTCCGGGGTTGCGTTGGCCAGTTCAATGTCGTTCTTCACCTCGATGCGGCCATCCACCAGCGTCGTGACCTTGCGCTTGGGTGCGCCGTTTTTGATCGGGAGGTTGAGATAGCGCCGCGTGATCTGGAGTTCGCGTTTCGCGTCGGTGAGCAACTGCGGTGGCTTGCGGTCGGTCTGGACGATGTGATCCACGTTTATGTGGCCCCAACTGCCGGTAGCCTGGTCCAGGATCTGAATGGTCGCGGACTGGCCCGCAAATTCGCTCACGTCCCACGACTCCGGCGCGAGCGTTTCGCTGCCGCCCGGCTGGCCGTTCGGCCCCGTGGCATTGCGAACGGCTCGCCCGGCGATCAGGAGATTCATGCAAGTCTTCGCGCTGTCTTTCCCACCGCCGATTAGGAAGCTGATGAACTTGCGCTCGATTTTGAATTCGGGCGAAGTCAGCGTGCCGGTCGTGCCGTCCCCTTTGAAAAACGAATTGACGAGCCCCTTGCCCTTAAAGCCGTCCACATGCATCTGGCCGGGCAACGTGCCGCGTGCGGGGCCGGGGCCAAAGGCTTCGCCGGTCACTTTCCAGTCGCCGTAATTTGGGCCTTCGAAATCGGCGAGGAGCAGGTCCTCGGCAGCGTGGAGGTTGAGCGCGCCACCGCAAATGAGGAATGAAAAATGAAGAGTAAAGAATAGTTTTGCCATGGGCATTTTGCTTTCAGCCATTTGAGGAAACAGCGTTTTCTTGGGTGACAGGGTTGCCCGCAATCGAGTTGGAAAAGCGCCGCAGTCCAGTTCTGCGCGTTTGCGCTTATTAATCCCGAGGAGCTGGAGCTCCGCGCTCCGAACGCAGCGGAAGCGGGGACGATTTCGGGGGCATCAACTGCCGGCCTTGGGTGGGTTGAGGTTGGGGGGCGCGACGTGGGTCGCCCAAGTCATACCGGATTCGCGCTCATACTGGGCCGTCTTACCCGTCACGGCCGGAATGTTGATGACGTGGTTGCAGCCCGGACATTTGATCTGGCGACCGGAGAACTGTTCATCGCAGGCCAAGTGTTGCTGGCAGTGCGGGCACTCGAATTTGAATTCGCTCATAACGGAAAGAAGCTTGGTTGGCGACCGGCGTTTCAGCAAGCCTGTTTATTCCAGCCATGGGGAATTGATAGGTGAAGTGTAAGGCGTGAAAGCAAGATCCAGAAGCCCTTCAGCGTTTGTTTCCGAACCGTAGTTGCGAACGTGAGTCCGCGCTGACCTTCCCTTGATTTGCGCCGACTGACGGCCGCGGCTGCTGAGTTTTGAAAAAGTCTGGTTAAGGCCGCGTGACTTCCGTAAGGTCATCCCTGCCACCATAAACTGAACCATCGTGACTGTTGAAAGTCTCAACGAACGCAAACTCTATCGGCCCGCCGTCGGCGCCGGACTGACGGTCCTGTGTGGGTTGGTGCTTTCGTGGGGTGCCATCGGCGAGAAATTCACGGAGGCGAGCTACGACAAACTTTCTCGTTTCGGCGGCCGCCCGACGACCAACGAAGTGGTGGTGGTGCAAATGGATGACGCCTCCGCGGCTGAGCAGGGAATGACCCGGGCCACTTGGGATCGCGGGGTGCATGCCGAACTCCTGAACAAGCTGGCCGACGATGGTTGTCGCTTGGTGGTTTTCGATGTCCACTTCGCCGCGGCCCGCGATGAGGGGACTGATAATAGACTCGCCGCCGCCCTGCGGCGCAATCGCGTGGTGTTGATGGCGGATTTGGTTTACCTATCAAACAAGCAAGTGGGGGCCGCGACGGTAGAGTTGCCGCTCCCGAAGTTTCTGGAGGCCGCAACGAACTGGGGTGTCGCCAAAGCGAATGTCACGGTGCAGCACCAGCATGAAGAGCCCGTGCGCCGGCATTGGCAGGACCCCACGCCCGACGGGAGTCAACCTAGTTTGCCGTGGACTGCGGCGCACATGGCCGACCCGACGCTGAAACGAGTTCCCGAGGAACAGTGGATGCGCTACTACGCCGGACGCGACGGGCTGGAATTGCTCCCCTATGCGCAAGCCCTGAAAAAGCCGCCGGGGTTTTTTACCCATCGGGTAGTGTTCATTGGCAACGAACCGCCAGAGCCGTTTGCCCGCGAAATCGACGCGTTTGTGACCCCCGAGAGCCTGCGGGTGGGGTGGACCGTCGGCGGGGTGGAAATTCACGCCATTACGTTTTTGAACCTCATCAACGGGGATTGGTTGCGGCTCGGGCCCAAGTGGGTTCAGGGGCTCACGCTGATGGTCTTGGGCACTCTCCTGGGCGCGGGTTTGAATCGCTTCCGAGGAGTCGTGGCGGTCGGCTTGGCAGTCGGCTTGGCACTGGTGCTTACCAGCGCCGGAGCTTGCCTAAGCTACTACACGAACTTCTTTTTTCCGTGGCTGATCGTAGTGGTTGGGCAAGTGCCGTGCGCGCTGGTTTGGGCGTTGATGCCCGCGAAGGTTCAACCCCAAGTGCAACACCAGCCGGCGCCTTCGCTCGCAGCGGTCGCGGTCGTGCCGGTGCCGCCGAACAAGACCATCCGCTTGGAGCTGCCTGCGGAAGAAATTCCGGATGCGCCCGAATATGAAATCATCTCTCCGGCGGTGGGGAAAGGCGGGTTTGGCAAGGTCTGGATCGCGCGCAACGCCATCGGCCAATGGCAGGCGCTCAAGGCGGTTTACCAATCGAACTTCGGCGCGAACCGGGCTCCCTACGAAGCGGAATTCAAAGGGCTCCAACGCTACAAACCGATTTCCGAAAAGCACCCTGGTTTGTTGCGCATAGATCTGGTCAGTAAGATGAAGCCGGAGGGTTACTTCTACTATGTGATGGAGCTCGGCGATGCCCAGGCTCCGGGCTGGGAGCAGCAGCCGACGCTCTACAAGCCGAAAGACCTGGAGAACCTGCGCAAGCAGGCTTATGGCCGCCGGTTGCCGGTGAAGGAGTGCCTGCGCGTGGTCACGGTGCTGGCGGAAGCGCTGGACTTCTTGCACCAGCAGGGATTGACTCACCGGGATATCAAGCCGGCGAACGTCATTTTTGTGCAAGGCCGGCCGAAGCTGGCCGACATCGGCCTAGTGAGTGAGATCCGTCCGATTGACGAGGTGAAAACGATCGTCGGGACGATTGGCTACATGCCGCCGCCACCGGAAAAGCCCGGCACCCCGCAGGCGGACATTTATGCCCTGGGGATGTTACTCTATGTCATCAGTACCGGCAGCGATCCCGGACTTTTCCCCGACCTATCCACCACCTTGATGGCCCGCAGCGGGCAGGCGGACTTTATCCGGCTCAACTCCATTATCCTAAAGGCTTGTCAACCCGAGGTCGCGCAGCGCTACCAAGCGACGAGCGAGATGTTGAGCGACCTACAAGCGGTGGCCAAGGAACTGGGGCTGAATTGACTGGGGATCCCGCTCCACTTCGGAAGGGGTGAGGGCAGGGGAGGGGTTGGCCGAAAACACACTTGCGGGGCGCAGTTTCCCGTTCCGGGAACCGGCCGCACCGCCGACAGGGCTGGGGCCCTCCAAGAGCACTGCCGCGCTCCATCCTCCGCCAGAGCGATCCTGTGATCCTGCGGTTCAGGGGTTCAGGGGTTCAAAGTGTAAAGCTGCATTCGGGGAATTCTCACCCCGACCAGCTTTTCCGGCCGCGGGAGCGCGGGAGAACCCGGAGGCCGACTGGTGGTTCGGGCCTTTATCCCATGGGCTTCTGAGTAGGTGTACCAACCGGTAGCCAAACGAAAACCCCGGACAGCGCGCGAGCGCCGTCCGGGGGGTTCCTTAGTCAGGAACGATGTAATTAACTAGCTTAACCGAGCAATCGCAACACGGATTGGGCGGACGTATTGGCCTGCGCCAACATCGCGGTGCCGGATTGGACCAGGATGTTTTGCTTGGCGAAGTTGGTGCTTTCCGTCGCT
>CAIKLQ010000407.1 GCA_903828255.1 uncultured Verrucomicrobiota bacterium | reverse complement strand
GGCAAAAGCGCCCCGACATTCTATCATGGTTATCGGGGCTGTAATTATGTGCAGCGAAAAGGACCCGAGACACTGGATTTTCCGCATAACTCGCGGTGTCGCCGCGATCGCACAGCACATAAACCTTAGCTACACATAACACAATTTATGTGCCGCGGCACATAAATTGTGCATCAGCAGAATTGCCGCGGCGGCTGCGATGATGGCGCCCCGGAAGACTTCGCGCGGATGCACGAGAAGCGTGTCCATCGTTCCGATGGTGATCAACTGATGCCCCTTGACCCGGCGGCGGGTGTTTAAGAGCAGGACCGCAAGGCACTCCGACTCGGGGTTGAAGTAAACATGCGTGGCGATGTGCAACCGCCAATAGGCGACCGCTTGTTGCGGGGTCTCGCAAACCAGCATGTCGGCTGGCACCGGGCATTCCCGCAGCGCCATGACTTTGAATTCCTTCGGATTGAGTGTTTTCATGCCGCCACCTCCAATGGGGCGACGGGTGCAACCGGTTCAGTCGTGCAAACCTGTGCCGCATCGAGATTCGTCCCGAGGATGAAGTCCGCTGCTTTCTGGGCCTGCCCTGCGGCCTGAATGATCAGGGTTTTGTCACTGCGCAACCGTTCAAGCCAGGCGTGGAGATACGCGGCGGAATTATCAATCGTCCGCTCGACAATCTCGGCCTGGGCGCACAGAAACGCGGCACCGATTTCAGCGATCAGTTCCTCTTTGCAGTAAGGATCAGAGCCGAACCCTGCCCTCGCGGTCAACGTCGCCCGATTCAATCGCGATTCATGGCCACTGGCGTGAACCAGTTCGTGGTACAGGGTGGAAAAATACTCCTCCGGTCGCTCGAACCGCTCCCGCGCCGGCATACCGACATGATCCTCCGGTGGGGAGTAAAAGGCGCGGGCCATCCCGTGCTTGATTTCTGGCCGCTGCGGCATGTTGGCCACAATGTCCTCCGGGACGGTGAGGCCGATTCGAGCTGTCTCCACTGGCGGTGCATTGCTGCCGACTCCGTCGCACTGCGCGACATTGAAGACATGATAATACCGGAGCAGTGGAATTTTCTGTGGATCGCCGGATTCCTTGTCCTCAATGGTCATCTGTTTCCAGAAGACGACGGGACACGATTTCTCGCCCTTGCGCACGTTACCGCCAAGCTGCAACGCTTGCCGGAACGTGAGCCAGAAGGGCGACTCGTAACTCATGGTCAGCAACAAGAACACGTTGATGCCACGATACGGTTTCTGCGTGGCCAGATTCCGGGGCAACCCGGTGCGGGCCTTCCACGGCTTGTGCCAGGGGACAGTCCCTTGCGCGAGCAAGCCAGTGATGCGTTCGGTGATTTGCTCGTAGATTTGAGCATTCATGGGATTTCCTTTCCTGCCGTCCAACCCGCCGAAGCGGGTTTCGCTTCGGAGTGATGGCTGTGGCTGTGAGCGCGGACGGCGGTTTACAGCGAACAGGGAGCTGGGGAATCCAGTTTGATGAACTTACAATGGCTCAAAAGAACTTGAGCCGTCTCCAGTGAATCATCCTAGCACGGACGAACCCAGTTTGTGAAGGGGTGGCGGCGCAGGAGCTTGTCGGGCGCGCGCTTGACTGAATGAGATAGCGCGGGCGCGGTCAGGTGTTCAATAAAAACGCCCGCGAGAATCGGAGATTCGCGGGCGGGGAGAACCGCATTTAGCGGCGTGTTGAGGGAATGATTTCAACCTCTGATTGGGGTGAAATCCTGAACACTGTTGGCGGGGGGTGGAACCGAACCGGCTTGTCGAAGCGGGTCTTGAACTCCCGCACTGGCCGATTCATCAGGATCACCGCGGCACAATCATTGACGCGGATGACGCGGCATAGCCGGCCATTGAACCGGATGACATCGCCGACCTGAAGCCGGAACGGATGCGGCGAGCGCTGCCAGATGAGGCCGACAAATTTTGTCTGCGCCGGGTCGTCGAACTGCTTTCTGATATGCCTCATAAAACCTCCTGCAACCGGTTTGGAGGGATCGGCTGATTGATGTTAGCCTTCATGGAATTTCCTTGTCTGCCGTTCAACCCGCCGAAGCGGGTGTCGCTTCGGTTTGATTGCTGTGGCTGCAAGCGCGGACGGCGGATAGCAGCAGACAGTGAACTGAGGAAGTCAGCTCAATGGATTGCTCAGGAAACGAAAACGGTACGTCCGATTTCAACTTACGAGAACGAAGACCGGTCAGCAGAAGCTGAGCTGCCTCTGCTCAAGATCATAACACAAACGTTGTGTTTGGGGAAAAGGGGCAGGAGATGAAGAGCGGGTGCGACCGCCGCCTCGCAGGCTGGTTTGCGCAACGGTGCGGGCCTGATGATCTGAACTGCAGGCGGCGCTGCGGGGTGCTCAACAATTGCCTGGAACAAATTCAGAATCTCACCGTTGCCACCGACGCTACTGCGCCAGAGTCGGCGCGCAAGAGCGAGCCGCATTTTGGAGAAAGCTCAAAATATTTTGCCCGAACCACAAGTTCCTGCTGGCCCGTGCGTATTACTCAGTGGGCTCGGGTAGCGGTTCGTGGTCTGCAAGTCACAACGACCGTGCTGGCCAAGCCTCCTTAATAATTAAGGGGGCACGGACAGCGATCCATGCCTCAAACAAAAAACAGCCAAAAACAAAAACAGAAAGTTCAAGACAATGAAAACGAAAACAACGTTAGTCACGCTAGCCCCAAAACAAGCGCATTGGGGCGTGGAGGTCGCCGGTCCGACCAGTTTGGCTAAGTTGCGGACGGGAAATCTGGTGCTGGCGCGCCTCGCTCATCGAATTGCTGTGTCAGGAGGTTGCCACACCGCTTGCGCCAGTCCATAGAGCTCCTTGCAACCCCTTTTTCGCCGCGCGTGAGGACACGCCTCCCCTCCGCGCCCCGCGCCCCAACCTCGCTCGGCCCCCTTGCTACTCCACCAGCACCAGGCGTTGCAGCCGTTCCCAAG
>CAIKLQ010000406.1 GCA_903828255.1 uncultured Verrucomicrobiota bacterium | reverse complement strand
TCCCCCTCCGCGGGGGAGAGGGAATGGTCGCTGGAGCTTTGCAGTAATTTCTATGATCACCGAACCATCGGCAGTCGCCGGTTCGCATTGAGATGGCGGATAATTCTCCCTCTCCCCTTCGGAAGGGGAGAGGGCCGGGGTGAGGGGACCGTTTGGCGTTGGAAGTTCGATGTTGGATGTGCCGCCCTCGCCGGTCGTTCCCCCTCACCCCAGTCCTCTCCCTCTCCGCGGGGGAGAGGGAGTCGTGGGCGCCTCGCTCTTGGTTTTGTCGTCTATCCCACGAACTCCGTAACACGAAGCTGCTGCGGCTGGGCTTCGCCACAACCGCTCAGTCACAATTGACCGCAAGCTCGCGTCACGCCCGTCACCCGACCATCGTTCACACCGCGCTCAATTTGTGGACGGGGCTTTGTTCGACTGCTGCCGTGGCTAAGTTCACGAAGACCGTGGAATCCGCATAGCTGATCCGATCCACATTGGTCGTCGGCACCAACACTTCCGTGCCGGAAAAGCGGTGCCCGGTTTTGACGACGAGTTGTCGGATCGCCCAGCACTCCGCATCCATCATGAAGTCGCAGACGTGGCCAATCTTCCCGTCGGTGGCTTCGATGTGGTAGCCGTTCACGGATTGCGTGCTTCGCAGGTGCGCGTCAGCCCGCTTGGTTTCCCGATCCTTCGCGACCTCCGCAGCGGTCGGGAGCGGATTGGCGGGCAGTTCCAAAATTGGAAATCCGCTCATGCCCCATAACCCGTCACCCTGCCAGTAAAAGGGCCAGCCATAATACCGGTAATACTCCTCCTCCCATTGCCGCGACACCGGCTTGTGCGCATCAATCGAAGGGCTGTCCTCAATCTGCTTCCGCGTCAGCTTTACGCTAAGAACTTTCCCCGCCAAATCGAGCGCGCCGAGCGAGTGGGGCGAGATGAGAACCTGTCGCCCCGGCAACCACGAGCCCGTGTCCACGACCAGGTAGCGAATCGCCCAGTTCTGGTCGTCGAAGTAAAAGTCTTTCACGTGGCCGATCTCGCCATCGGTGGCCCCGAGTTTATCACCGTGCAATTGTTTTGTGCTGCGTAACATATTTCTGCTTGGGTTGAAGGTTGCTATTTGTCGGTTTGCTCGCGACCCCGCGCGCGGAAAGCCAGCCATAAAGTGGAAACGAGGCCCGCGCCTTTGACGAGGGAGCGAAACCAGGAAGGTTTGGTATCCACGGGCGCGGCTTTGAAAGGCCGGAAGGCCGCGAGGCCCGCCACCAGCATCGCGGCTGACGAAGCGAGGCCCCAAATGGATTTGGCGCGATCCGCCAGCGCGCGCAGGTCCGCTGTGAGCGCCACCGCATCCGCCGTCAGATGCGCGCGGTTGAGTTCGCTTTCCGCCAGCAAAATCTGTTTGCGCGATTCGGGGAGGTTCATTCGAGGACTTTTTCCAAGCAGGCGCGGTCTTTGCGCAATTGATCGAGCGTGGCGGCCAGAGTTTGCCAGTCCCGCATGGGTCCGCTGAATCGCCAGTAAAAAGCCCCCGCGGCGGCGGCATAAAGTACGGTCAGCACCACCAGCACGGCAACTCGCGCGCTGTCCCAGAACAGCACCACGACCAGGCCGGTAAACGTGCCCCCGGCGAGCAACCCGAAGGCCGCCACACCGAGAGCCAAAAGGAAGGCTTGCAGCAGGCGCTCGCGCTCCTGCTGCACTTCCACCAGCAACAACTCGAGCCGGTTTTCCCCGATGGTCAACAGCCGGCGCGCGAAGCGCTGGGACGTCGCCTTCAGTTGCTTGAAGTTGACGGTGGATTCTTCCATACTAGGATCAGTCACAGTGTCGGGAGCACCGGCGGGAGATGAGAAAACCGAGAACCGCCCCAACGCCGAGGGCGATGCCCATGGCTTGATACGGATGCTGATGCACCGCTTCATCCGCCACCTTCGCGCCTTCGACCGCCTTTTCTTTGGCTTGGTTGCAGAGTTCCCGACCGCGTTCCAGCGCGGCGGCGAGGCGCTTGCGGGCTTCGCCGACCTTCTCCCCCGCCACGTCGGCGGTGGCGTTCATCAAAGCTCGCGCGTCGTCGGCAAGCTGGTTCATGTCATTACTGATTGCTTGTGTTTGTTTGTTCATAATTTTTGCGGTTTTTGTTTCGTTGTGTTTTTCAAAGGTAAAGTCGTCGAATTGGCACGATGGCCGGCTTCCGGCGAACTGGCCACTTTCAAGATCGAGTTCCGCCCACCGAACGGATTGGGCACGCTCTCCTGAGCCGCCGGATCGGGCATCCATTGACCGTCCACCACGAGGCAGTATTCGTAAGTGCCCGGGGCGAGCGAGGTTTCCTTCCACCAGTGACCGACGCCGGAGGAGTGCAGGGTTTTCTTTTCCGGCTGCCAGTGGTTGAACGAGCCCGCGATGGAAACGGTGAGGGCGGTCGGGTGCGTGAATTCAAAGCGAACCGACACGAGTGGCGCGGTAGCGCTGGGAGCATTGTCGTGGTTGTGGTTGTGTTTCATGGAGCAAGGATTTGATTGCGTGTTTTGGCGTTTATGGTTGCAGAGTTTTCTCTCTATCGGAGTTGAAATTAGACCAAGTGGCGACCGTCTCCAATGGGGTCTTACCCTACCTTCGCCCGTGTCACTCGGCGACAGGCTAAGCTGGCGACCGGCCGCAACCGACGCCTTTTCGGCTTGGAAAAGACGGTTTCACTCACCAATTCGGACCTTGCGTTCAAATAATCTCCCCCGCCAGCAGGGGTACGCCGGCGGTTACAGCATCCTCAAGGACTTCGTCCGGCGGGTGCGGCCCGCGCGCCAGCCCGCCTATCTGATGCTGGAGTTTGCGCCGGGAGAATGCGCCCAGGTGGACTGGGGATGCTTCGGCTCCGTGGCCGTCGGGGCGACCCGCCGGCGCTTGAGCTTCTTTGTCTTGGTGCTCTGTTACAGCCGGATGCTGGATGTCGAGTTCACCTTGGGCGAAGGCATGGCGCAGTTCCTGGCGTGTCACCGCCATGCGTTTGAGTTCTTTCAGGGCGGTTGCGCCAAGGTCGTCATCGACAACCTCAAGGTCGGAGTGCTGCGACATCCCGCCGGCCAAAAGGCGGTGTTTCATCCGCGCTACCTGGATTTGGCGGCGCACTACGGCTTCACCCCGGTCGCCTGCAACGTCCGCAAGGCCAACGAAAAAGGGCGCGTGGAAAACGGTGTGGGTTACGTGAAGAAAAACTTCCTCAACGGTTTGGACCTGCCTTCCTTTGCCGCGGTCAATCCCGCCGCCAGGGTGTGGCGCGAC
>CAIKLQ010000405.1 GCA_903828255.1 uncultured Verrucomicrobiota bacterium | reverse complement strand
GGGATACGCCTTTTACTACGAACAGAATCAACTCCAGGCCGTGACGAGCGGCGACGGACGCTGGAAGCTGCAACTGCCACACACCTATCGCACACTAGCGGGTCGGCCCGGTGGAACGAATGGCATCCCGGCGAAATACACGCAGAGCAAACTGGAAGCGGGGGAACTCTTCGACCTGAAGACCGATTTGGGCGAGACGAAAAATGTCGCGAGCGCGCACCCGGAAACGGTGAAACGACTGGAGGTCTTTGCCGAGAAGATGCGCTGCGAACTGGGTGACTCGCTCCGCCAGCGCACGGGACAGGGGGGGGCGCGAGCCGGGGCACTTGCCGCGCCCGAGTCAATAGCCACTTGCGAAAGTGCTTGTCGCCCGGCCACGGAAGGGTAAAATAGTCACAGATGAATAGTCGCAGATGAAGCAGACTCAAACGGCATTCGTTCAGCCGGTACCGCCCCGATTGCATTTGATTCCCATTGCCATGAAGCCAAACCATACCTTCCCCCGGCGCCCGCGAAGGCGGGCCTTCACCCTCATCGAACTGTTGGTGGTCATCGCGATCATCGCCATCCTTGCCGCGATGTTGCTGCCGGCGTTGGGTCGGGCTAAGCAGAAAACCCAGGGCGTCAGTTGCATGAACAACCTGCGCCAGATGATGCTCGGGTTGAAGATGTATCCCGATGACTATAGCGACTTGTTGCTCGCCTCCCTTCAGGACGCCACCATAACGGCCCAGAAGCGCACCAATTGGTGCACCGGGGGGTTGGATTTTTCCGGCAACGCGAGCAACTGGGATGTCAACCAAGACATCGCCAAAAGCCCGCTCATGCCGTACATCGGCAGCAAGGGCTTCGCGATTTGGAAATGCCCGGCGGATAATGCCAGCGTCACCGTCGGGGGGCAGAAACGGCCTCGAGTTCGCAGTAACTCAATGAGTCAGGTGTTTGATTTTGGCAGTTGGCTTCCCGCCGGACCCTGGCGGGTTTATGGGAAGACGGCGCAGATCGTGAATCCCGCCAAGACTTGGGTGTTGGTGGATGAGCACCCGGACAGCATTAATGACGCGGCCTGTGCGGTGCAAATGGCCCTGCCGGGCGCTACCTCCGCGCAAATTATAGATTTCCCGGGAAGCTACCACGGCGGCGCTTGTGGTTTGTCTTTTTATGATGGCCACGCCGAAATCCACAAATGGCTTGGGGCAACGATCAAGGCCAAGGTTACGTACACCGGCACCATGTCACTCAACGTGTCGGCTGGCGATTCGGTGAAGGACATCGTCTGGTGGTCGAGCGTTACGACGGTCGCCAAGTGAAGCCTTGAACGCGTTGGTCGAACCGTAAATCAGACGGCACGAATCGCCATTGCCGCAGGCCGGGTTTGTGAATTGATCGTACCGCTGGCGGCAATCGCGGGAAACTCACCCCCCTCTCGCTTGGGCCTTGCCCAAGTAAAGCAACGGTTTAGATTGGCGCGGTGTTGATGCCGATGATTCGCCACAGCCTCCAGCGGTGGTTTGCGATCTTGATCTGGTTGGTGATTTCGCTCCCGCTGGGCGCGAGTACGGGTTCCCCCTGGTTTTTCCGCGCCTGGCAAACCGAGGACGGCCTGCCCGAACACACCTTGGTCGGCCTGGAGCAAACTCCCGATGGTTACCTGTGGGTCGCAACGCATCGCTCGTTGTCCCGGTTTGATGGGATGCGATTTCAGGAATTCTCCCACGCGACGCTCACCGAGCGCGCGACCGATCAGATCCGCGCCATGCTACTGGATCGGCGGGGCCGATTGTGGCTGGCGAAAGATGGCGGGGCGGTCCTTTGTGTCGAAGCGGGCGCGGTCACCCAAAGTTTCACTCTGGGGGAAACTTCCGGGGGCGCGCCGGCGCGAGCCATGACCGAGGACGCCCGGGGCAATCTTTGGATCAGCGACAGCGCCGGCGCCGTTTTCCGGATTCAGGAAGGAAGGGTGCAACGCTTCGGAACCGCTGAAGGCTTGCCGGGTCAAGGCATCTGCTGGATGGCGACTGACACCCAGGGACGGTTCTGGTTCTCGCAGGCTGGCAGCGTGGGGATTTTCCGGGATGGCCGCTTTGAAACGTTTCTCAAGTTGGACCAATCCACCGCCCGCATTGCTCCGGCGCGCCAGGGCGGCGTCTGGATCTGCGGCGGCTCAAAATTGTTTCACTTTCGCGCGGGTGGCAAGTTGGAGGCGTTGGCGGAAGTAAACCCCAAAACCGGCGGCGGCGGACTGGCGGTGACCGCCTTGTATGAAGACAAAGCGCGCGGCTTGTGGATCGGCACTTCGTCGAGCGGACTTTTTCGGTTTGATTCCCAGGGTCTTAAAAGCGTGGACACTTCGCATCCGAACATCATTCATGTGGGGGAGGATTCCGAGGGCAATCTCTGGGTCGGCACGCGCGGCGGTGGCTTGAATCGGTTAAGCCCGCGCGCCGTTCAACTCGTCAGCCCGGCGGATGGACTGCCGTTCGCCGCCGTCCAATCCGCGTGTGAAGATGCGGCTGGAGATCTTTGGGCGGCGGGCCAAAACGGATTGTTGGCGCGGCGGACTCAGGGCCAGTGGACGCTGTTTTCCAGCGACTCCGGTTGGACGGCCGGGGGCGTGATATGTGTGGCAGCCGATGCCAGTGGTGGCGTCCTCATCGGCACGCGGGATAACGGGATCTTCCGACCGGAGCAGGAGGGATTCGCTCCGCTGCCGCTAAATTCGCAACTCGCCAATCTCACGAATCTCACGATTCGTTCGCTCTACCCCAGCGCCAACGGAGATCTGTGGGTCGCCATCAATGGCGGCGTGGTTCGGTTCCGCGCCCGCGACGGCCGCGGGAAACATTTCTCCTTGCCCGCCGGCACCAGTGATATTCGCGCCATCGCGCAGGACGCCAGTGGCGACGTGTGGCTGGGCACGACCTCGGACGGGATGCTTTTTCGCGTTCATGACGAGGTGTTGCGGAATGAAACCACGAACGTCATGCACGGATCGCAACACATCCGGTGTTTGCAAGTGACGGGTGATGGCAGCCTCTGGCTCGGTTACGCCGGACAAGGATTGGGCCGTTTCAAGAACGGCCGCTATTTTCAATTCCACAAGAGTCACGGGTTGTGGGACGAGTTCGTTTCCCAAATCCAGGTAGATGATCGGGGCCGTTTGTGGATTGCCGGCAATCGCGGCATCTTCCACACGACGTTGTCGGAACTTGGAGCGGTCGCCGAAGGGCGGATTCCGAGCCTGAGGTCCGTGGCGTTTGGGCGCGGGGAGGGCGTGCCCAATTTGCAAGCCGCTTTCGGGATTTGCCCCACCGCGACGCAAACCCGGGAGGGCCGGTTGTTGATGCCCATGCTGACGGGCTTGGCCATCGTTGAACCTCGAGTGCTGCGGAAGAATCCAGCCCGACCGCCGGTGATTCTGGAGCGCTTGACCGTCAATGGCCGGTTGGTTGCCGCCTACGATCTCCCCGGACAACGCGATTCCACCAATGAGCCGGCCCCGGTTAATTTTCGGGATCTTTCGCTTCCGTTGCGCATCGGCGCCGGCGTCGAGGAGCTGAAGTTTGAATTCACCGCCTTGAATCTGGCGGCCCCGGAAAATGTGACGTTTCGCTACCAACTTGAGCGCGTGGATCAGGAACCGGTGGAAGCGGGCGCCGGACGGAGCGCGCGTTATCCCAATGTCGCGCCGGGGAAATTTCGTTTCCACGTCGCGGCTTGCAACCACGACGGGGTCTGGAACGACGACGGCGCGAGCGTGGTGCTGATTATTGCGCCGCAATTGTGGGAGGCGGCGTGGTTCCGGGTGGTGGCCAGCGCCGCCTGCGCCGGGTTGTTGGTTGGCAGCGTGGTGCTGGCCGTGCGGCGGCGATTTTGGCGCAAACTTGAGCGCCTCGAACAACAGCGCGCCCTGGAGCGCGAGCGCACGCGCATCGCGCAGGACCTGCACGACGACCTGGGCGCGGGACTTGTCGAAATAAACTTCGGCAGTGAGCTGGCACAAGACCCGGCGCTGCGCCCGGAGGAAGTCCGCGAGCACACCCGCGAGATCGGCACGCGGGCGCGCGAGATGGTTACGGCGCTGGATGAAATTGTCTGGGCGGTGAATCCCAAGCACGACGACGTGTCGTCGCTGGTCACCTATTTCTGCCAGTTCGCGCAGCACTTTCTGAAGGCGACGCCCGGCGGCACTGGGGAAGCCGCTGCGGCCCGGCGCAGTCCCGTGCAATGCCAGTTGGACGTGGCCCGCGATCTCCCCGCCGCCCCTCTGAACGCCGAGCAACGCCATAGCCTGTTCCTCGCATTCAAGGAGGCCTTGTCCAACGTGGTCCAACATGCTGGCGCGACGGAACTGCGCCTCACGATCGCGGTGGGGGACGGACAGCTCGTGATTTCCGTGCGCGACAACGGGCGCGGGTTCGATCCCGCCGCGCCGCGCGAACGCCGCACCGCGGACGGGTTGGGCAACATGCAGCGGCGGTTGCAGCAACTGGGTGGTCGCTGCGAATTCGCCAGTCGTCCCGGCGAAGGTACGACCGTCAGCTTCCATGTGCCCTTGGCGACAAGACGTGGCGGCGCCGTGGCATAACTCAATTGAGGTATTGTGAACTTCACCAAGCCAACGCACCGTAAGCCGCGAAAAGTTCTTACTGTGGAGTCTGGGGTCAGGCGTCCCCGGGTAGAGTCGCTTGGCCGCTACGCGGGTTCATGTCGCGACCTGAGACTCAAGACCCGAGACCTTGGACTTTTCACCTATGCCCACGGATGCCCAGGAATCTCAAGGGCCGGCGCAGCCGGACCGGGAGGATGTTATGACGACCGTCGCCTTGGTTGAAGATAGCGCACCGATGCGCCGCAACCTGGAGCGGATGTTGCGTCGCGCGCCCGGCGTGCGTTGTGTTTGCGCCTGCGGCTCGGCAGAGGAAGCGCTTGAACAGATTCCCCGGCACAAGCCCGACGTGGTTTTGATGGACATCAATCTGCCCGGCGCTTCCGGCATTGAATGTACCACCCGCCTGAAAGTCCAGTTGCCCGCGATGCAAGTCATCATGCTCACGGTTTACGAAGACACCACCAGCATCTTCAGCGCGCTCAAGGCCGGAGCGTGTGGCTACTTGTTGAAGCGCTCCTCGCCCGGCGAAATTCTGGAAGCGTTGACCACCGTGCAAAACGGCGGCGCGCCGATGACGAGCGAAATTGCCCGCAAAATTGTGATGACGTTCCAAACGCCCGCGCCCAGCGCCGGCGCCGCCGCCACCCTTTCCGCGCGGGAACAGGAAATCCTCGATCTCCTGTCGCAGGGCAAAGTGAGCAAGGAAATCGCCGACCGGCTCGCGATCAGTTACCACACGGTGCGGGTTCACACCAAACACATCTACGAAAAGCTGCATGTGCGTTCGCGCGCCGAAGCGGTCTTGAAATTCATGGCCGACAAGGGCGGGCCGGTCACGAGCCCACCAAATCGAGCGCGGTGAATTTCGGGCTCCGGCGATTGACTGCGCGCCAAATTGCTCCATTCTCCGCAGCCATGATTTTTCCAGAAACCATGAAACCATCGCTCTCAATACTCGCCGCATTCACGCTTGGGGCCGCTGTTCAAATCCACGCCGCCGATTCAAAACCGTTGCGCGTCCTAGTCTGGGACGAGCAGCAACCCCAACAAAAGCAGGCTTACGGGGACAAGTTCCTCGGTGAAACCATCGCGGCGCATCTCGCGGGCAAACCGGGCATCACGGTCAAGACCACGAACCTCGACTCGCCTGAGCAAGGGCTTGAAGCAGCCACGCTGGACGCGACGGATGTTGTCGTTTGGTGGGGCCACGTCAAAAACGGGGCGCTCACTGATCCCCATGCCGAGCGCCTTGCGGCCCGGGTTCGGGAGGGCAAGCTCGCGCTGATCGCCCTGCACTCGGCCCATTGGTCCAAGCCGTTTGTCCGGCTGATGCAGGATCGCGCAAAGTCTGACGCCCTAGCGCAAGTGCCTTCAAACGAGCGCGCCACAGCCAAGTGGGAATATCTGAACGAAACCATCCTCTACAAAGCGCCGCAGCGCAGCGATCCGTTCACCCCTTCACTTGCGCACGCGGGCGGCGTGTGGCGACTCACCCTGCCGCTCTGCGTGTTCCCAGCCTACCGCCCCGACGGCGCGCCCTCGCATGTCACCACGCTGCTGCCGCGGCATCCCATCGCCGCTGGTTTGCCGGCGAAATGGGATGTGGCGCAAACGGAAATGTATGACGAACCCTTCCACGTTCCGCCGCCCGACGCGGTGATTTTTGAGGAGCGTTGGGACCAGGGCGAACACTTTCGCAGCGGCTGTGTGTGGCAGGTGGGCAAGGGCCGGGTCTTCTATTTCCGTCCCGGCCACGAAACGTATCCGGTGTACCAGCAAGCCGAGCCACTGCGCGTGATTGAAAATGCCGTGCGCTGGCTTGGGGCGGGAGGTAAATGAGAACCTTCCGGAACGGCAAACTCCTCCTCACCGCCCTCGCCTCCCTGCGGGCTTTGGTCAGCGCAACCTCGGCGCAAACCGTCGAAGTCGGTGTGGACCACGCGACCCTTATTCAGAAATGGGATGCGGCAAGTCTGGCGCGTGGAGAAAAACTCTACACGGCAGTTTGCATCACCTGTCACGGCACGCCGGAGAAGGCCGGCACCTTGCCAACTTCCCGCGCGTTTTGGAAAGAGTCGTTTAAGAATGGCTGCGATCCGTTGAGCATCTACCAGACCGTCGGCGCGGGAACGAACCAGATGCCGCCGCAGTTGTGGATGACGCCGGAACAGCGCTACGACGTGATTCATTTTCTGCGCGAGACGTTCCTCAAGCCACTCAACCCGACGCAGTATTTCGCCGTCACGCCGGAGTATCTGGCGACGCTGCCCAAAGCCACCAACGGCGTGTTTCAGAAGACCGCCGCGATGCTTGAATACGAGCGTGGGCCAAAATATCTGCGGATGGACTTTGGCCCGACGCTGTTCTGGACCTATCAAGTGGACACGAACAACTTCGCCTACAAAGGAATCGCCATCCGACTGGACAAGGGCCCGGGCGGCATTTCCCGGGGCCGCGCTTGGATGGTGTTTGACCATGATACGATGCGCTGGGCGGCGGGTTGGACCGGGGACAAGTTCGTTGACTGGAAGGGAATCGCTTTTGATGGCTCACATGAAACGCACACGAGCATCGTCGGGCACAAGGCTTTCATCAATCCGGTTGGCCCGGGTTGGGCCAATCCGGCGACCGGGAATTTCGACGATCCACGCTTGCTCGGAAAAGACCAGAAACCCTACGGCCCGCTGCCGCGAGAATGGGCGCATTATCGGGGGCTGTGGCGGAATGGTGACGAACCCGTGGTGGTTTATTCCGTCGGTGATGCGCAGGTGCTCGAATTGCCGGGAATCGAGACGAGCAGCGGAGTCGCCGTCTTTTCCCGCACGCTGCAAATTTCCAAATCGAGCCACGATCTCCTCGCGCGCCTGGCGCCGGATACTGTGCCGACCTTTGTGGTGGGACAGAGTCCCGCCAAAATCATTCGCGACAAAGGAATGAACCTGCTGCAAATCCCGGCAGCGAGCACGCCTTTGAAAGTCAAAGTCATCGTGGGCGATCCGGGACCGGGAGTGGATCCGAATGTCGTTTATGGTTTTGCCGTCACCTCGAAACCCGCCGTGGATTTGGTTGAGCGAACAAAGATGGCTGGCCCGCCTTCGCCGCCCCTCGAAACTCAGGGCAAGCTGGGGAGTGACGACGGCACTTTTGCAGTGGATGAAATCACGCTTCCGACCGAAGCCCAAATGCCGAGCCGCTCCTGGATGCGGTTGAGCGGATTTGATTTTTTCAAAGATGGTAAATCGGCCGCCGTTTGCACTTGGAACGGCGATGTGTGGCGCGTGCAGGGCCTTGACGCCAAGCTGGGCAAGCTGACCTGGCAACGCATCGCCTCCGGATTGTTCCAGCCGCTCGGCCTGAAGATCGTGAACGAGCGCATCTATGTCGGTTGTCGCGACCAGATCGTTTGTTTGTACGATTGCAATAGCGATGGCGCCGTGGATTATCTCCAGAATTTTAACAACGACCATCAAGTCACCGAGCATTTCCACGAATTCGCCACCGGCTTGCAGACCGACTCGGTGGGGAATTTTTACTACGCCAAATGCGCCTGCCACGGTCGCAGGGCAGTGGTGCCGCAACACGGCACGGTGCTCAAGGTCAGCCCGGATGGGCGCAAAACGGAAATCGTGGCCCACGGCTTTCGCGCGATCAACGGCTTGTGCGTGGATGACGACGGCGGCTGCATTGTCACGGATCAGGAAGGGCATTGGACGCCAGGCAACCGGATTGAAAAACTGCAACCGGGAAAGTTCTACGGCTACATGTGGGCCTACGATCATCCTGAGAGCGCGGCAGACGATCTCGTGACGCTGCCGTTGGTGTGGATCGTGCCTCCGATGGATCGTTCGCCTGCGGAGATCGTCCGCATCCCTAAGCGCCGCTGGGGTGCGCTGGGAGGTTCACTGCTCAATGTGTCCTACGGCACAGGCCAGATTTTTCTGGTGCCCAACGAGCCATCCGGCCAGGACTTGCAAGGCGGCGTGGTCGCCTTGCCGCTGCCGCTTTTTCCAACCGGCACGATGCGTGGGCGATTTCATCCCAAGGACGGCCAGCTTTACACGTGCGGGCTTTTTGGCTGGGCCGGCAACCGCACTGCGGATGGCGGATTCTTTCGCGTGCGTTACACCGGCAAGCCCTTCTACCTGCCGGTTGGAATTCACGCCACGACTCGAGGCGTGCAATTGAAGTTCACGGAGGCCCTCAGTGCCGCCAGCGTTCAAGACGCACGAAATTACTCCGTTAAAACTTGGGGGCTGACGCGGGCCGAAAGATACGGCTCGCCGAACACTGGCGAAAAAACGCTCCCAGTGAAGAGCGCGCGACTGCTGCCGGACTGGAAGACCATCGCGCTCGAAATCCCCGACATCCAGCCCACCTGGTGCATGGAGATCAACGTCGCGATTCGCGCTGCCGATGGCACGCCCGTCACGCGACGAATTCACAACACCATTCACACGCTAAACCAGTAACGACTTGGAACACGCGAAACCAAACCGGATGCCATCCGTCCTGCCTGCAAAGAGCCGCACCGTTCAGGCCAACTTCACCGGCCGCCCGGTGAAGTTCCATTTGCTGTCCGCACACAATCTCCGCAGCATCTGGAAATGAAACTACTCATCAGCCTGCTGGTCGTCGCGGTGGCTCGCTTTGGCCAGGGAGCGGAGACCTCCCTGCTGAAAGACAAAACCCTCGTCGTCTGGGTCGCGCCGGCCAACCTCACGCAGCGCGCCGGCAGCGCGCTGACCATTGACGACGGCCAGTCGCATTTCGACGGAATCATCTTCGGCGAAATCACCCCTCAGAAATGGATGCCCGGCAGCGACGGCTTCCGCCGCACGCTGCGGGAGCAGGTGACCTGGCCCGACGAAACCACGGATGGCCGGACGTTTATCCAGATGGCCATCGTTTACCGGGGCAGCGAAGCCACGGTTTTTCGCGACGGTCAGGAGTACGTCCGCTACACGATGCCAAATCCGCCGCAAGCGTTTGGTTCGGCGGTGGCGGTGTTGTTTGGCCGCCGGCATCTGGATGTCTTGGACCCGGAACATTCCTTCACCGGTCGGATCAAGGACGCACGCATCTACGACCGGGCGCTGGACCGCGCGACCATCGCCGCTCTGGTTCCGGGCAAAATTGCCGGCGACTTGAAGCCATGGGCCTGGTGGTCGTTCGCCGATGAAGGACTCCGCGAGAAGACGGGCCGCTTCACCGAGATCAAACTGATTGGCGACGTTCGCCTCGAGGACGGCTGCCTCGTCCTCGGCGGCAAAGGCGCGACGGTGATCACGACCGCTTCCGGCAGCGACGACGGAAAACCCGTTTCCGTTCCGAAGCACTGGTCGTTCACCAGCGCCGTCCCCGACGAAGTGGTGCGTTCGACGCGTTTGCTGCGCGAGCGTTTCCTCGCCGATCCCCATCGCCCGACGTGGCATTTCTGCGTGCCGGAAGACATGGGCATGCCCGGCGATCCGAACGGCGCGTTCTACCACAACGGTCGCTATCACCTGATGTATCTCTACAACCGCAGCGGCTCGGGCTTCTGCTGGGGACACATCTCCAGCAGCGACCTCGTGCATTGGCGGCATCATCCTGACGCCATCGGCCCCGGCAACGGCGACGAAGGCGTCTTCAGCGGCGGCGCGTTCGTGGATGACGACGGCAGCGCGTATCTTTCCTACTGGATGTTGTGGGGCGCGAAGGGCATCGGCCTCGCGCGCAGTCAGGATGCGAACTTTGATGCTTGGAAAAAACTGGAAGCCAACCCGGTGATCAAATCCACCGAGTGGGGCGTCACCGAGGTCAAGCAACCGGACGGCAAATCATCCTTCCTCGGCTCCGCCGATCCGTCGAACATCTGGAAGCAGGACGGACACTATTACATCCTGACCGGCAATCTGCTGGTGTTGAACAAAATTGGCCGCGCGACCAACGCTCCGGCTGCCGAACAAGGCGACCGACTTTATCTGTTCACCTCCGACGATCTGAAGAACTGGAGATATCTGCACGTCTTCTACGAACGCAGACCGGAGTGGACCGACCGCAGCGAAGATGACATGTGCCCCAGCTTCTTGCCGTTGCCCTCAAGTCCGGCGGGCGGGCGGCCCAGCGGGAAGCATTTGCTCCTGTTCATCAGCCACAACAAAGGCTGCCAATACTACGTCGGCTCGTACCGCAACGACCACTTCTTCCCGGACAACCACGGCCGCATGACTTGGGTGGACACCACCTACTTCGCGCCCGAGGCATTGGTGGACGGTCAGGGCCGTCAGATCATGTGGTCTTGGCTGCTCGACAATCCCACCGGCGAAAAAGAGAAAGGCTGGTCCGGTGTGTATGGTTTGCCCCGCTCGCTCTGGCTTGGCGACGATGGCACGTTGCGACTGAGACCGGTGAAGGAACTCGAAACCCTGCGCCGCCACGAGAAATCCTGGACGAGCCTGACTTTGGCGGACGAGGCGACCAAAACTCTCGACGGCGTGACGGGCGATTCCTGCGAACTTGAACTCGAAATCAAAGTCGGGAGCGCGCAACGCGCCGGCTTGAAGGTCCGCGCCTCCGCCGGCGGCGAAGAGGAAACGCTGCTCTACTACGACGCAGCCCGGAAGGAACTGGTTTTCGATTCCACGCGCAGCGGTCGGGATGGCCGCAAAGTCGTGGAGCGCGCGCCGTTCGCCTTGAAATTCGGCGAGCCGTTGAAGCTGCGCGTTTACGTGGACAAGTCGGTTGTGGAGATTTACGCCAACGATCGCCAAGCCATCGGTCGCCGGGTTTACCCCACGCGGGCCGACAGCCTGGGTTTGGTTTTGTTCTCCGAAGGTGGCCGCGCGCGATTCAAAACCGTGAAGGCTTGGGACATGATGCCGGCGAACCCTTACTGAGAAGAAAGTGAACCCGCATGAACCCTGACCAGAAACTCCTTACCGCCAACCGTCATCGCCGGTCGGCATTCACATTGATTGAACTGCTCGTGGTGATTGCCATCATCGCCATCCTCGCGGCCATGCTGTTGCCGGCACTGGCCGGGGCGAAAGCGAAGGCGCATCGCATCGCGTGCCTTAACAACCTCCGCCAATTCAGTCTCGCGAATCAGATGTACGTCAACGACCACCGGGGCAAGAGCGTGGATTATGACTCGACGCAGGGCCTGTGGATTGACCGCCTGATCGTGTATGCCGGCTCCCGGCGTAGCACCAACGCCGCGCTGCGCATCTGCCCGGCGGCCAACCGCCGCGGCTACACTCTCAACGGACTGGATTTCTACGGCACGTCCACGGCCTATTGGGGGCCACTTTCGAGTTACTTCGGCGCGAGCGCGGGCTCGTACGGCGCGTTTGCGCTCAACTCCTGGGTCTATTCGGACAAGCCCATGGAATCCACGGTGGGCGCATACTATTTTGGAAATCTCGACAGCGTCAGCCACGCCAGCGAATCGCCGCTGATCGGTGACGCGATGTGGATGGATTCCTGGCCCGGTCCCACGGATGGCATCCCGCCGGATCGCATCAAGGGCGGCGGCGGTGGCATCGGCAACTTCTGTCTCAACCGACACAACAAATCCATCAACCTGACCTTCCTGGACGGCTCCGGTCGCAGCGTTGTGGTGGAAAAACTGAAAACGCTCTATTGGTCAAAGCACTCCGGCTGGCCGGCGCAGTGAAAGGCAATTCAGCCGGCGCAAGGCGACCACTACCAGTGGCGGAGGTGATTATCTGCGGCCGTGGAATTGCCGCCATCTGGCCAACCCGTTTCTGCTAGGGAAGCTGCGGAACTTCATGGCGCGCCACGGGCTGACCCTGCCGGAGGTTTACCCGCCAATCGAGCTTATGGGAGAATGAAACTATGCAATCGAATCCAATCCTCGAGGAGGTTTGGCGGATTAACGACCAACTCGCGGCCGAGGCCGGCTACGACAAGGACCGTTTCTGTGAACAGTTGCGCGCCTGGTCAGCCGCGCACCCCCACCCGGGCCGCTGATCCGCAATGCCGCAGAATTGCGGCAGCTTGTGGCAGCGGCAGGGCGTCAGCGAGCCGAGGATTCAGCCCTAGCAGCCTGTTGAAATAGTCGCTTTTCCGCAATTTTCATGCAAAAAGCCCAGCGAATTCATGGGTGCGTTTTTGAAAACAGGACTTTTTCAACAGGCTGCTAGCCTTGAATGACAAACCCGTGCGCACCCGCTGACGCCAGTGCGAGTCATCTCTCCGCCCGCGTCAAAGCCTGGCCCACGCTACCAACCCCCGTAACTCAAACGCGCAAATTTCTGGGAGTTGGTGAAGCGGTGAAATGAACCGCGCCAAGCCATTGGTAATCCACGATCGCACGAGCCGAATCGCCGCTTACTTTCAAGAAATCCACTATCCACAACAGATCATCATTCGTGAGCGTGAACCACTCGCCGCGTAGCCGTTTTCCCTGGAAATGATCGTGAAGTTGTTTTTCGTGTGCTTCTTCTCCAGGGACTGAGAACCGCATCACAATCTGTGGGACTTCGGATTGGAGTGTGCGTTCCCGCTTCGCCGGCGTCTTGCTGCGGCCTATCTTGAAAGTGCCGTTTCGCAAATCTTCCATCAGATAAATGTAGCATTTGAACCGGCTTCGACGGAGGCGCTCTAATTCCATTTGGGCCCCTTTTTCTGCCGCCACATTCTCGTATGCGCTCAACATTTTTCGGACGAACGGTGTTTTCGTGAACACGAATCCGTTGACCACCAGGTGGTCCGGGGAGTTGAGATACGACCTGAAGACGTCGTTGTTGCCGAAAGCCTCTCTTACCCAGGCTTTGAGACATTCCTCGCAGTTGATCTCAAAGAGTTGAAGGGCCTGGTGAAAACAGCAATACGCTGAAGATGGCAACAACTTTGTGAGGCAAAACCGACCGAGCTCATACTGTGTTCGAAGCCTTGCTTCCCACCCCAAGGTTTGCGTCATGGAGTCGATTTGAACCAAGTCCAGTTCCGTAGGGTTGCCGGGAGCGAGACCAAGCCATCCGCCACGACAGGCAAAGTCGCGTGCCGTAATTCTAACTTGGGGAACTTCGATCCCTGGGGTTGCGAACAGTGACCGGAGGAGAGAGATGACGGATTCCAAATCCGCAGACAAAAAGACCTCGAGGTCGACGTACTGAACATTTCCGGGACCAAGTATCAGCGTGTAGCACGTGTTCGTCGGGATAGCCGAAAGGTTGCCAGGCCCAAAACGATCACCCGTCATTCGCTGTTTAGCAGCACCCCAGAGGGCTGCACTCTCCGCCGTGCGGCGGAACTCGGTGGCGGACTGGCCGTCGCGCAGGCAGAAGCGATCGGAGCGCAGGTACTCGCAGAACTCGAGCGCGCCGTCCAGGGTGGTGACGCGGGATTGGGCCTTGGCGGCGACGCCATCGTCGTGCCCGGCGGCAAACCAGATGATGCCGGTCTGGAAACCCTCCCGGAATTTGGACTTGGCCGTCCCGGAGCAGAGGTTGCCCTCCACCACGAGATGCGCCCAGACGTGCTGGGCCAGCGCCCCGTGCGGGCCGTTGAACAGCAGCCGCTGGAGCGTGGCTTCGTTGGCGATCAGCAGGCCCTCGCCGTAAGCACTCATCCGGTCCAGCGCAATCATCAGGGTGGCGAGGGTGGAATCCAGGGTGTCCGCCCCGAGCCGGGCGTCGGTGGCCCGCCACGCGAGGCGGACGGTTTCGCGGCCGGAGCGGGCCAGGCCCTCAAGCCGCTCCCGATACCAGTGCAAATCCCACGGGGGATTCAGCACGAAACAATCGCCCTGCCAATCCACGGACTGGAGCAGGGGATAGAAGGCGGTCAGGTCGGCGATGACCAAGTGTTCTGAAATCTGGGAGCCGGCTTCCTCGTTTTGAATGTCGCATCCTAGCAAAATTGCGTCGCCGTTGCTGGCAGCGTGCAGCAGGTTGCCGTTTCCGCAGGTGAGGTCGGTGATCACCGGACGGAAGGGGTTGAGTGGGCGGCTCAACACACGCCCCCACTCTGGCGGGGTGGAGGATTGGGCTTGGCCCTTGTTCGACGCGTCCGCAACGGAGTCGGCCGCGGCTTGTACGCAAGTGGTAGTGCTGGAGCTTTCGGTATTCTGTCCCGTTGAGTTCACGGTCGGTCTTTAACACGAGCATACCGGAAAAGGAAGGCAGAACTCAAACAAGGATCTGCATCAGTCCTACGGCGGCCCGTTTGTAAGCCAATCAGCAAATGCCCGATGCGGGGCAAGAAGTCTTTGGCAGGGCAAACGCATCTAAATTGCTCAGAAACTCAATGATTACAAGGTTTTCGGGTGCCAAAAATCCAGAGTTCGGCACGAAAAGCGGCTCAAAATCCCGTGAATTCACCAGGATTTCAAAGGGAATTTAGATGCATCTGCCCTGTCTTTGGCTTGACCTGTTTATTTATCAGCCATAATTTCGTCCCATGCACGACGCGAAGGCATTGTATATTTGGCTGGCAATCCTCAACCGCATGGAGCTTGTTCCACTTTCTTAAGGAGTCAAATCGCAACGCGCTCGGTCTTCCACATGAAAAACACACACGACGCGGTCAGGCTTGAGAACCAAGCCCCAGATCATGAGGCCATCGCGGAAAAGTTGCGCCTCAAGGCGCAGCAGGCGCGCGGGCAGCAGGGGGCCGGCGACTCGAAGCTTGAACGTGTAAGCCCACATACCAAGCTTTCAGTTGAGCACCCGGAATCTCAAGCGGTCGAGCGAGAGAAGTATCTCATGGGCCAGTCCTATTGCGCCCATCCCATCCCGCCATCGGAGCTTGATGCTTTCTTGCGTAGCGACAGGGAAAAGCATGAGTAAGGCGCCGCCCAACTTGGCGGTTTCCAGCAGGCGTGCGCCCCGCTTGGCCCTCAGTGAACCAGATCTTAGAAACAAAGGTGCCGTTCGCAAGGCAATCGAGACTCTACAGCAGCAGAGCTGCTCCTACCAAAGTGCTTTGGATACGCTTACATTGATGCGCCTTGGACTTGTAGAGGAATTCGAGGCGCTGAAGGTCCGCTATCCTGCCGAGATCGCCAAGCTGGATCAGCAAATACATGATTTTCAGCGTGACCTTGAGGAATCGAAGGCAGCAGCATTGGAGTTGGAGCGGGTGGTTAGCGGAAAAAAGGAGTGAGATACCAAGCTAAGGGACAAAGTGGAGGAGTCAGAGGGTGCGTCTGCACAAGCCAAACGGCATGTTGGGCAACAACTTCGTCGTGCAATACAACACCAATCTGGCGGAGAGCAATTGGCTCAATCTGCTGGCCCTGACGAATTTGTCGGCCAGCCCGTATCAGTTCCTGGATCCAGCCGGCAGCGCCCAACCCGCGCGGTTCTATCGGGCGTTCATGCAGTGACGGGCGGCGCAGCGGTAAGTTTGAGGACGTGGT
>CAIKLQ010000404.1 GCA_903828255.1 uncultured Verrucomicrobiota bacterium | reverse complement strand
GGTGCTCGACCACTACGACCGGCTACTCCAAGCCGCCCGACAACAGCAGGTGACGCCGGAGTTGATCGCCGCCACCACCACCGCCGCGGCTGCCGACATCGCCTACCTGACGGAAGAATTACCCAAGTCCATCGAGCAGACGCTCCAAGGCGTGGCCCGCGTGGCGAAGATCGTGCGCGCCATGAAGGATTTCTCGCATCCCGGCGCGGTCGAAAAGGTCCCCACCGATCTTAACCACGCGGTCGAAAGCACCGTGACCGTGGCGCACAACGAATGGAAATACGTGGCCGACCTCGACCTAGTGTTGGCGCCGCACTTGCCGCGGGTTTCGTGTCTGCCCGGAGAGATCAACCAAGTCATCCTCAACCTGGTCATCAACGCCGCCCACGCCATCGGCGACGTGGTCGGCGATGGTTCGCACCGCAAGGGCCGGATTCGCGTGAGCACGAGCCAGCAGGGCGAGTGGGCGGAAATCCGCGTGCAGGATAGCGGGACGGGCATTCCCGAGTCCGCGCGCGCCCGGATTTTCGAGCCATTCTTCACTACCAAAGCGGTGGGCAAAGGCACCGGTCAGGGACTGGCCATTGCTCATTTGGTGGTCGTGAAACAACATGGCGGCACGATTGAATTTGAAACCGAGCTGGGCCAAGGCACCACTTTCATCGTCCGCCTGCCGCTCCAATCCGGCCCGGCGACCCCGGCCAGAAACGTATGAACCGCTCGCGTTTGATCAGCCGCTTTTCCCGCAACCTCCTGCTGACCGCCTTTCTGCTGGTCTTGATGGCCTGGATGTTTGTGGTTTATGTCCAGGCCGAGAAACGAATTGATCTAACCAACCACAATCGCCATGTCTCGTTTCTGCTGGCCGACGAGTTGCGCCAATCCTCCGATGACCTTTCCCGGATGGTCCGAACCTACGTGGTGACCGGCGATCCGAAGTACAAAAGGTATTATCAGGACATACTCGACATTCGTGACGGCAAGAAAGCGCGACCGGATAATTACGAGCGGATTTACTGGGATGTGTTGTTGACCGAGGCCCAGCCCAACCTCCCCGCTGCCGGAGCCGCCATTCCCTTGCTGGAGCGGATGCGCCAAGGCGGTTTCAGCGCGCCGGAACTGCTCAAACTTGAGGCGGCCAAGGCCAACTCCGATCGGCTGGCCAAACTCGAACTGGAAGCTATGGAACTCGCGGAAACCCCCGGGACCGAGAGCCCAGCGGCGCGGGCGAAGGCCCAACTGCTGTTGCACGATCAACCTTATCACGAAGCCAAGGCCGGCATCATGAAGCCGATCGGCGATTTTTTCGCCATGGTTGACCGCCGAACCAAGGACGCCGTCGCCCGGGCCGAACGGCAGGCGCTGCTGCTGCGTTATGTGTTCATGGCTTTTGGCGTGTGGTTTCTCGTGATGCTGTGGCGCACCTATGAAGCCTTACTCGCCACGCTCGGCGGGTCGCCCGACGAGGTCCTCGCGCACATTTCCAGAATCGGCCGGGGCGATTTTTCGGTCGCCATGCCGGTCGCCAACAACCGGGAACCCAGCGTGATGCGGTCCTTGGCGGAAACCCAGACGCATTTGGCCTCCCTGGATCACGAACGCAAACAGGCCGAACAGGCGCTGCGCCAAACCAATGCCTATCTTGAAAACCTGATGGGCCACGCCAACGCGCTCATCCTGGTCTGGGATCCGCAACTCCAGATCACCCGCTTCAATCGCGCCTTCGAGTCCTTGACCGGGCGGCCCGCCGCCGAGGTCATTGGCCAACCGCTGGGCATCCTCTTTTCGCCCCCGCTGGTGGAGAGTTTGATGGCGCTCGCCCGCCGCACCGCCGAGGGCGAACGGTGGGAAAGTGTCGAAATCCCCATCCGGTCGCTCGACGGAACGACCCGCACGGCGCTCTGGAATGTGGCCACGCTCTTTGCCGCCGATGGTCAAACGGCCATTGCCACCATTGCGCAGGGGCAAGACATCACCCAGCGCAAGGCCGCGGAGGAGCGCCTGCGGCTCCTGACCACGACGGTGGAAGCCGCCGCCAACGGGGTGGTGATCACCGATGCCGCCGGGACGATACTTTGGGTCAACGCCGCCTTCACCACGCTCACCGGGTACAGCGCGGCGGAGGTGGTGGGGCAAAATCCCCGCATCCTCAAAGCGGGGCAGCACCCCCCGGAGTTCTACCGCGAAATGCAGGAGACGATTTCCGCGGGCCAGGTGTGGCATGGCGAAATCACCAACCGCCGCAAAGACGGCTCGTTGTACCTGGAGGAAATGACCATTACGCCGGTGCGACAGGCGGCGGGAGCGGTGACCCACTTCATCGCCATCAAACAAGACATCACCACCCGCCAGCAAGCCGAGGCGGAACGCGGCCTCATGGAGGTGCAACTGCGCCAGGCGCAGAAGCTCGAATCCATCGGCCAGCTCGCCGCCGGCATTGCGCACGAGATCAACACCCCCACGCAGTACATCGGCGACAACACCCGGTTCTTGCAGGATGCGTTCAAGGACATCACGAAGGTGCTCGACCACTACGACCGGCTACTCCAAGCCGCCCGACAACAGCAGGTGACGCCCGAACTGGTGTCCGCCACCACTGCCGCCGTCGAGGCTGCCGATCTCGCCTACCTGACGCAGGAGACTCCCAAGTCCATCGAGCAGACGCTCCAGGGCGTGGCCCGCGTGGCGAAGATCGTGCGCGCCATGAAGGATTTCTCGCATCCCGGCGCGGTCGAAAAGGTCCCCACGGATCTCAATCAAGCCATTGAGAGCACCGTGACCGTGGCGCACAACGAATGGAAATATGTGGCGGACCTCGATCTGGTTTTGGAGCCGCACTTGCCGCGGGTTTCGTGTCTGCCCGCGGAGATCAACCAAGTCATCCTCAACCTGGTCATCAACGCCGCCCACGCCATCGGCGACGTCGTGGGTGATGGCTCGCACCGCAAGGGCCGGATTCGCGTGAGCACCAGCCGACAGGGCGAGTGGGTGGAAATCCGCGTGCAAGATACCGGGACGGGAATTCCGGAGTCGGCGCGCGCCCGGATTTTCGAGCCGTTCTTCACCACAAAAGCGGTGGGCAAGGGCACCGGCCAGGGACTGGCCATTGCTCATTTGGTGGTCGTGAAACAACATGGCGGCACGATTGAATTTGAAACCGAGCGGGGCCAGGGCACCACCTTCATCGTGCGGTTGCCCCTCCAATCCAGCGCGGCCCAGGAAAGGAACGTATGACGCACATCCTCTTTGTTGATGACGAACCGATGGTGCTGGACGCGCTGCAGCGCATGTTACGGTCGCTGCGCCATGAGTGGCAGATGGACTTTCTGTCCGGCGGCGCCGAGGCTCTGGACTTCCTGGAACAGCATCCGGTGGATGTGGTGGTGGCGGACATGCGGATGCCCGGCATGAACGGCGCGGAATTCCTCAAGGAAGTGCGGCAGCGCCACCCGCAGACCGTGCGGATCATTCTTTCCGGCCACGCCGATCCAGAATTGATCCTGCAATGCATCGGCACCACCCATCAGTTTTTGTCGAAGCCTTGCGATCCCGAGGTGCTCAAACGCACTTTGCGCCGGGCGGCGTTGCTGGGTAACTCGCTTCCGAATGAAGCCGTCAAGAAACTCACGGCCCGCATGGACCGGCTACCCACAGTGCCGGTGCTCTACACCCAGATGATCGAAACCTTGCAGTCGCCGGACGCCTCGCTGGATGACGTCGCCTTGATTGTGCAACGGGACCCGGGTATGACTGCGAAGATGCTGAAGCTGGTGAACTCCGCCTACTTCGGCCTGAGCCAGTCCATCACGAGTGCGGTGGAAGCGCTCAGTTTCCTCGGGATGGAAACCGTCAAATCCCTGGTGCTCTCCCTCCACGTGTTCTCGCAATATGAAACCGCGCCGCCCGGAAGCAACTTTGTGACCGAAGTGTGGACCCACAGTCTGCGCACTGCGGAAGCCGCCCGCATCATTGTCCGCCAGGAAGACTTGCCCAACAACCAACAGGAAGAAGCGTTCGTGGGGGGCTTGTTGCACGACACCGGCAAGCTTGTGCTGGCCTACAATTGCGCCACCAACTATGGCAAAGCCTGCCGCCTGGCGACTACGGAAAACATTTCTCAGTTGGAGGCGGAACGCCAGGTTTTCGCCTGCACACACGCTGACGTGGGCGGCTACTTGCTCGGCCTCTGGGGTCTGCCTGCGCCGGTGGTCGAGTCCTTAACCTTCCACCATGCCCCCGCCATGAGCTTGAACGAACGCTTCTCCACGCTCACGGCCGTTCACGTCGCCAACGCCCTGGCGCATGAGGCGGACAAGTCGCCCGGCTCGCGGGCCAGCGCCCCTCTGGATGACGAGTATTTGACCAAGCTGGGTTTGGCTGACCGCGTGAACTTCTGGCGCGAAGCCTTACACCAACTCAGAGCCCCCCACCGCTAACTATGAATTCCCAACCACCCACTATGAATCCCGCACCGCCAGCCCGAAGCTTCCGAATCCTATGCGTGGACCATGAAGCCCATGTGCTCGCCGCCTACCAGCGCAAGTCACACAAGCAATTCCCTCGACCCCGCTACCAGCGGCACCGAAGCCCTGCGCCGGATCAAAACTCGGGGACCTCTCCCGCTGGGGGAGATTCCATGAGCTGCCCAGGCTCCCGGTTTGTTCCCCTAAGCTTCGTTTCTACAAGTTCGTTGGAAATCCCCGCGCCCTCCCGGAGGCTGATGGGTAGGGACCATCCGCGCCCGGCGTTTGCGGCCCTGCGGGTTGGCTTCACCGAAGACCGGGGAAACCGTTGCTTGGAGGTTCCAGAGGCGGACCCCGGAGGTTGGCTTTCTTATTCTCGCGGGTTGTGGTTAACTAACATCTGATGACGGGTTGCGGCCCAGGTCGGCTGAGTATATTGCGCATGAACAAAGCCAGAATTCTCATCGTTGATGACGGCACCGCCGGCGCCGGCGACCTCGGCGAGCAATTGGTCGAGTTGGGTTATGAACCGGTCGGCCACACGACCCGCGGCGCGGAGGCCATCCTCCTCGCCGGGCAATTGCGCCCCGACTTGGTGTTGATGGACATCAGCCTGGCGGGCGAGATGAACAGCCTCGCCGCCGCCCAAGCCATCCACGATCAGTTCGCCCTGCCGGTGGTGTTCCTGACGAGGTTTGTCGCCGAGGAGGTAATGGACCACGCCCAGCTCGCCGAGCCGTTCGGCTACCTCAGCAAACCATTTGACCGAGGGAAACTGCGCATGGTCATCGAGATGGCGATCTATAAGCAATCCGTCGAGCGCCAATACCAGGCGCGAGGGGAGTGGCACCGCTCCATTCTCCAGAAGGCGATGGACGGCTTCTGGCTGACGGACCCGCAGGGGCGACTGCTGGAAGTGAATGAGACCTATTGCCAGATGAGCGGTTATAGCGCGCCGGAACTGCTGGCCATGCGCATCTCCGACTTGGAGGCCGTCGAGACCGCCGCAGTCACCGCCCTCCGCATCCAAAAGATCATGGCGCAGGGGGCGGACCGTTTCGAGTCCCGGCATCGCCGCAAGGATGGAAGCCTCTTCGAGGTCGAAGTCAGCGTCCAATACCAACCCGCGAACGGCCGGCGGCTCGTGGTTTTTCTGCGGGACATCACCGCGCGCAAGCAAGCGGAGGAATCGCTGCGCCTGGATAACCAGATCATGGCCCACATGGCCGACGGAGTTTATCTCATTCGCGAACGGGACGGGGTAATCGTCTATACCAACGACCGGTTTGAGAAGATGTTTGGTTACGCCCCCGGCGAACTGCTCGGCCAGCCGGGCGCCGTAGTCAATGCCCCGACGCCCCAACCGCCGGAAGTGACGGCTCAAGCGATCATCGCGGAACTGGGCCGCACCGGAGTCTGGGAGGGCGAAATCCAAAATCGCAAAAAGGATGGCAGCACGTTCTGGTGTCAGGCGCGCGTGAGCACCTTTGTCCACGGTAGTTATGGCCCGGTCTGGGTGGCGCTGCACCAGGACATCACCTCGCGGAAGCTGGCGGAGGAAGAGTTAAGGGTACATCAGATGGAGGTGCTGACGCAGAACGAGGAGCTGCGCCGCTCCCAGATGGAACTGGACGCCAGTCGGGCGCGCTATTTCGATCTGTTCGACTTGGCGCCGGTGGGCTATGTCACCATCGGCAAGCGGGGACTGATTCTGGAGAACAACCTCACCGCCGCCAGGCTGCTGGGCGTGGCCCGGGGCGCGTTGATCCGGAAGCCGTTCTCCCGCTTCATCTTCAAGGAAGACAGCGATAGCTACCTCCAGTTGCGCAAGCAGCTTTTTGATACCAGCGCGCCGCAGACGTGCGACCTGCGGATGGTCCGCAGCGATGGCCCCCCGTTTTGGGTGCATCTGGCGGCCACCGCCGCACAGGATGCCGCGGGCGCGCCCGTGTGCCGCGTCACGCTGAGCGACATCACCGCGCGGAAGCAGGCGGAGGCGGCGTTGCGCTTGAGCGACGAAGCCCTCCGCAGGATTCTGAGTGCGACGCGCGATGGTTATTGGTGCGTCAGCGCCCGGGGCGACTTGCTCGAGGTCAATCCGCGCTATGTGCAACAGTCCGGTTACTCGCGGGAAGAGTTGCTGGGCATGAACATCACCGATTTGGACCCGCAAGTCAGCGCCGCCTTTATCGAGGCGAACTCCCGCCGAACCGCCGAGCAGGGCAGCGACCAGTTTGAAACCATCCATCGCCGCAAGGACGGCACCACCTGGCACGTCGAAGCCAGCATCACTTGCTCCGGGGTTGTGGGCGAAAAGTTCTTCGTGTTTCTCCGCGACATCACCGAACGCAAACAGGCCGAGGCGGCGCTCGCGCAAAGCGCGGAACGCCATGCCGCCATTCTCCACACGGCGATGGACGGCTTCTGGCTAGCGGACCCGCAAGGCCACCTGCTGGAAGTGAATGAGACCTATTGCCAGATGAGCGGCTATAGCGCGCCGGAACTGCTAACCATGCGCATCTCGGACTTGGAGGCCAGCGAAACCTCGGAAGCCACCGCCGCCCACCTCCAAATAGTCATGGCCCAGGGCGCGGATCGTTTCGAGTCCCGCCACCACCGCAAAGATGGGAGCCTCTTCGAGGTCGAAGTCAGCGTCCAGTACCAGCCCGGCGACGGCGGGCGGCTCGTGACTTTTTTGCGGGACATCACCCAGCGCAAGCAGGCCGAGGTGGAGCGGCGCGAAAGTGAAACCAAATTCCGGCTGCTGACCGAGAACATTCAGGACGTCTTTTGGCTCACCACGCCCGCCGGTGACCGGATGCTTTACGTCAGCCCGGCGTTCGAGAACATCTGGGGGCGCACCTGTGCGAGCCTCTACCAACAGCCCCGCTCCTTTGCGGAAGCCATCCACTCCGAAGACCGGGAGCGGCTGTTCGCGGCGATGCAGGAGCACGCCCAAGACAACTGGGAGGTGGAATACCGGATCCTCCGCCCGGATGGAACTCTCCGTTGGATTCTGGACCGGGCCTTTCCCATCCGCGACGAGCGCGGGGCGGTGACCCTCATCTGCGGCGTGGCGAAAGATATCACCGAGCGCAAGCAGGCGGAGGCGGCGTTGCACGACGCGAACTGGCGGATGGCGAGCATCATCGAAGGCACCCATGTCGGCACCTGGGAATGGAACATCCAGACTGGGGAAGCGGTCTTTAACGAAGTGTGGGCGGAGATGATCGGCTATACGCTGGAGGAGTTAGCCCCCATCAGCATCAAGACCTGGCAAATGTATGTCCACCCCGAGGATGGGGCCCAATCCGCCCAACTGCTGGAGCGGCACTTCGCGGGCGAACGGCCCTACTACGATTGCGAATGTCGCATGAAACACAAGGCCGGCCACTGGGTCTGGGTTCGCGACCGCGGTCGCGTCATCACCCGGAACAGCGCCGGCCAGCCCCTGATGATGTTCGGCACCCACGCCGACATCACCACCCGCAAACAGGCGGAGGAGAAACTGCGGGAGTTGTCCATCGCGGTGGAGCAGAGTCCGGCCTCCATTGTGATTACCGATCCCGCCGGCAACATGGAGTACGTGAATCCCAAGTTCCTGGCCGTGACGGGCTATACCCTCGAGGAGGTCCTGGGCAAGAACCCGCGCGTCCTGAAATCCGGCGAGACCAGCCCGGAAGCTTACCGGGAACTATGGCAAACCATCACCGCCGGGCAAGAATGGCGCGGCGAATTCCACAACCAGAAAAAGACCGGCGAACTCTTTTGGGAAAGCGTCACCATCTCGCCCATCCGGGATTCCGCCGGGCGCATCACCCATTACGTGGCCGTTAAGGAAGACATCTCCGCCCGCAAACAAGCCGAGGCGGAGCGCAGCCTCATGGAGCTGCAACTCCGCCAGGCGCAGAAGCTCGAATCCATCGGCCAGCTCGCCGCCGGCATTGCGCATGAAATCAACACCCCCACCCAATACATCGGCGATAACACCCGGTTCTTGCAGGATGCGTTCAAGGACATCACTCAGGTACTCGACCACTACGCCCGGCTGCTCCAGGCCGCCCGGCAGCAGCAGGTGACGCCGGAGTTGATCGCCGCCACCACCACCGCCGCCGCGGCTGCCGACATCACCTACCTGGCGCAAGAGGTGCCCAAGTCCATCGAGCAGACGCTCCAGGGCGTGGCCCATGTCGCGAAGATCGTGCGCGCCATGAAGGATTTCTCGCATCCCGGCTCCGAAGCAAAGGTCCCCACCGATCTCAACCACGCCATCGAAAGCACCGTGACCGTGGCGCACAACGAATGGAAATACGTGGCCGACCTCGACCTAGTGTTGGATCCACAACTGCCGCGAGTTTCGTGTTTGCCCGGAGAGCTCAACCAAGTGATCCTCAACCTAGTCATCAACGCCGCCCATGCCATCGGCGACGTGGTTGGCGATGGCGCGGGCGGCAAGGGTCGGATTCGCGTAAGCACGAGCCGGCAGGGGGACTGGGCGGAAATCCGCGTGCAGGATAGCGGGACAGGCATTCCCGAGGCGGTGCGGGGGCGGATTTTTGATCCCTTCTTCACCACCAAAGCGGTGGGCAAAGGCACCGGGCAGGGGCTGACCATCGCCCACTTGGTAGTCGTGAAACAACATGGCGGCACCATTGAATTTGAGACCGCGCTGGGGAAGGGCACGACTTTCATCGTGCGCCTGCCGTTCCAGCCCAGCCCGGCTCTGGAAAGGAAAGTATGACGCACATTCTTTTTGTAGATGACGAACCGATGGTGCTGGACGGCCTGCAACGCATGTTGCGCCCGCTGCGCCAGGAGTGGCAGATGGACTTCCTGCCCGGCGGCGCCGAGGCGCTGCAACTCATGGAACAAACGCCGGTGGACGTGGTGGTGGCGGACATGCGGATGCCCGGCATGAACGGCGCGCAACTCTTGAAGGAAGTGATG
>CAIKLQ010000403.1 GCA_903828255.1 uncultured Verrucomicrobiota bacterium | reverse complement strand
CGTGGCAACGAGGTTGGTCAGGTAAACCGGATTCGCGTAGGCGAAGCCGCTGGCCAGACTGCTCATCATCATCTGGCTGCCGCCCGGTTGCCCTGGGAATCCGCCGGCCAGCAAAGCCGCAAGCTCGGCTTGCGCCTGGAGGTCGGCGTAATCCAGCTTACGGTCGTCCAAAACATAATACCCCGCGCCCAAATCCCAGAATGGCAAATCCAGGGTGTTCCCCGGCAATGGCGGCCAGGCCTCCCCATGCTGCACGGTGTAGAACTGGCCTCCCAGTGGCGTTTCACTCGGCGGAAGCGGTGGTGTCCCTTCCAGCCCCTGGAGAAGCAAGGCCCAAGCATCCGCAGAGTCCGCCGCGGCCCCTGGCGGGGCCGGCCCCCCGACGTGAGCCACGGCCGCGGGAATGAAGGTGGAGCAGAGGCAGACGGACAGGAGGTTCTTCATAATTGGAAACAGTTCGCGTTTGCTGGCCGGAGAGCCCCGCAACGGCGTGGATCAAGTCCGTTTGTGCCGGAACCGCCAGCCAAGGAGCAATGCGCCAAGGCCAAACAAACCAAACGTGCTCGGTTCGGGAATGGGAATGATGGTTTGCGTTCCGGCAAAGATGCCGCCGCCGCCATATTCCAGTGCGCTATCGAGTAGTTGGATTACACCCTGATTGTTGACCAGCTCGGCCCAGCCAAAAAGCGGACTGGTGTAAATCCCGGTGTAATGCCCTTGAGGATCAAACGGCATGTAACCCGTGTACAACCCCACGTAAAAGGGAGAGCCGTTGGCAAAAACATAGGTGTTTGAAGGTCTTAATTCGGTGTAACTATCCGCCAAAATCGGTTGCAGACTGACGGGCTGATTCAGCGACACAAGAAAAGTCCGAACGCCTTCATCAAGAAACGGATTAAATAGAAATGTGTCTGCCATCCGAAAGTCGAGACTGAAGCCAGTGTAGTCAGAACTTGCAGGGTTCTGTCTTACGATTATTGTGTTAATCGGAGAAATAGTGACGCCGTTCGGCACAATAAATCCTTGAGCATTAAGTCGTAGAGCTGCCGTGAGAATCAAGGCTGTGGCGGACAGAACTTTTTGAATCGTTTTCATTTTGTTTCCTTTTGTGGCTCAGCCCAATTCAGCGGATGCTCGACCAGTTGGTGAAAGAGAACTGAGTCAGTTGGTTTGTTCCGATGCTGTTGTTGGTCGAGAGGTAGTTCATGTATTGATTGATGATATTGAATTGTAGACCGTAGATGGGGCCATCGCCTTCTGCAAAGCCATGGTAGTTGTGAGCAACTAGAACTAGTTGGTTGTCGATGAGCAGTCGTTCAGGTGCCGAGGAATCACCGCCTCCAAGTGTAACATTCCAATTGGTTCCAAGCCCCAATGGAACCGCGTTGATGGGTTTCCAATCGACAAATACTCCACGGTCCACAAGCGTCATCGGCTGGCTGAACAATATCATGTTTTGATTCATTCCGATGCCTTGGATGATACTCACATTATTCGTCGGCAGATAATTTGCGAAATCGGCCGGCAATACCGGCAAATAGCCAACCGATGATGGGAGGGCTTCGTCCAATATTCCTACGCCAATATCATTTATGATGCCAAACGTATAGCTTGCTGGGATGTCCACTGCCTGTACCGTTGAGCGCCAGCGAACAACATTATTTGTATCCAGAAAAGCAATCGTCTTTGCCGCGCCGACATGGCTAGCATATAGAAAATGTCGGGGAGATACCATGGTTACCGCTCCTTGCCCACCTGGCCCATTGCTGTAGCCGATACTTGTAGCGCTCAACCCTTGCACCCCTTTGAGCCAAAAGTTCGTTGACCAAACCGCGTTGGTTAATAGGTACAGGTTCGTTGGATAATAATAGGCCCAAGTCCAGTTGGACAGTTCGACCATGTTGCTCGGACCGCTGCTATACCCGCTAGCACGGCCAACCGCGTTGGTGGCGAGATGATATGCCAGCGTGCCCACATCGAGATAGCTGCCCACGTACGTCATCGTCACCTGCCAGTTGGTGCCGGCGCTGCCGACAACATTGGTCACGACCACTGAATATGTTCCTGTGGTGGTCGGGTCGCCAAGCAACGTGTAGCTGGAGTTTGTTGCGCCCGAAATGTCCGCTCCGTTGAATTGCCACTGGTAAGCCAGCGGAAAACCATTGAATTGTCCAGGTGCGGTGGCCACGACGCTCAAGGGCAAGTTCTTCTGGTAAATGGCTGCTGGGTTGGTCGGCGGGCTCCGGGAAACAATGACGGGCGGAGTCACCAAGTAAAAGTTCGCGTTGGAACTCAGGATGCTTCCGACTTCATTGCTCACCAGCGCGCTGTAACCGACCTGTTGCGCTGCTTGCACGTTGGTCAACGTGAGCGAAGCATTGGTGGCCCCGGAAAGGTTCACTCCGTTAGTCTTCCATTGATACGTTACGCCATACAAGCCCGCGCCTCGGGCGGCGAAAGTCGCATTGCCACTGGCGATCTGGTATTGGTCGGTTGGTTGGAGGGTGATGACCGGCGTCCGTGGGCCGGTTCGGACCGCCAGTGCGTGATTCGCTCCACCCGCAATCGCAATGATGTTGCTGAGGCCCGCTAGCGGCTTCACGACGCCGGTGCCGCCCCAAGCGGCCACCGTGTTGTCGCTTCTGAGGGCCAGCGAATAGGAAAAGTTCGTGAAACCATTGTTGGTTAAATTATATCCCCCGGCGGCGATGGCCACGACGTTGCTCAAATCGGCGGGAACATTCGTTTGACCGCAGTTGTTGTCGCCCCAGGCAACCACGGATCCGTCTCTGCGCAACGCGACACTGTGGGCGAAACCAGCGGCGACATCCACGACATTGCTCAAGCCCGCCGGCACATTGGTTTGACTGGAACTGTTGTCACCCCAGGCCACCACGGTGCCGTCAGCCTTGGCGGCCAAGTTGTGTTCCCCACCGGCCGCAATCGCCACGACGTTTGAAAGTCCAGCGGGCACGTTGGTACCTCCGGCGATACTATGGCCCCAGATCACTACGGTCCCGTTGCTCCTGAGCGCCAGACTGTGCATCGCCTGGGCCGAAATGACGGTGGCGTTCGTCAAATCCGGCGGGACGTTGGTCAGGTTGTAGAGGGGAAAACCGTTGTAGCCCCAAGCGACCACGTGCCCGTTGGTTAGCAGCGCGACACTGTGAAACCAACCGGCAGCAATCATCGTCGCCCCAAGGACATTCGTCGGCACACTGATCTGTCCGTAAGCGTTGTTTCCCCAGCCTACGACAGTGCCCTTATCCAAGAGCCCCAGGCTGTGGGCAAGGCCGCCCGCGACCGCCAGCGCATTACTCAGTCCAAATGGCACCGTGCATTGTTCATAACCGTCATTCCCCCAACCCAGCACCATCGTTTTTTGCGGCTTGGCCAAAATGTAGTACGCCTGGTCAACCGGCTGGTTCGAGAACGTGTAGCGGTTGGACGGGTAACCGAGGCCCAGCCAATTCCATTGCGACAGGCTGTCCGCCACGTTGGTGGTGGTCAGAATATCGTAGGGCACGTTGTTGGTGCCGCCCTCGATACTGAAACTCGCGGTGACGGGCGCGGCCCCGGTGGACGTGGCAACGAGGTTGGTCAGGTAAACCGGATTCGCGTAGGCGAAGCCGCTGGCCAGACTGCTCATCATCATCTGGCTGCCGCCCGGTTGCCCTGGGAATCCGCCG
>CAIKLQ010000402.1 GCA_903828255.1 uncultured Verrucomicrobiota bacterium | reverse complement strand
CCTTCGGAATTGAGGGTGGCCATTTCGGCGAACGCGGCCCCCGCTTTGATCTTGGCGCGGATTTCCGTGGCGCGCTGGCGCACGCGGGGGGCGTCGGCTTCGACCGGGACATTGAGCACGATGACGCGCAACTTGACCTCCTCGGTCACTTTGAACTTGTCCTGGTTGGCGAGGTAAAAACTCTCGATGCGGTGCGGCGAGACGATGATTTCCTGAGAGATGTTCTTCCCCCGCAGCGCGCTCAGAATGATGTTTTCGCGGGCTTGCTGCCGGAACTTTTCGTAAGTCATCCCCTGGGCCTGAAGGGATTTGATGAGCTTTTCGCGGTCGCCGTAGCGGGTGCGAATCTGTTCGTCCACCGCCCCGTTAATGATCGGCTCGGGGAGGTTGTAACCGCCGGCTTTGAAATCGCGAAGGATGAGCTGGCGCTCGAGGCGCACCTCGAGGTTTTCGTTGAGCGTCTCGGCGAGCTTGCGTTGGTAAACTTCCGGCTGCGTCCGATACTGCCGGAGCAATTGCTCCGCCGCCGGAGCCGTGTAAAGTTCGACTTCCTGCTTGGTGACAACGGCGTCGTGGACAATCGCCTTGATGGCATTGACCATTTCCGCCTGGAGGGAAAGACCGAAACCCGCAGTCGCGACCACGGTCAGAATTGTACAAATAGCTTTCATCGGAGCGACGCGGATACTAGGGCGCGTTGGGAGGAGGGTCAAGCGAACTGCCCGAAGCGGCAGTTGAAAAAAATTCATGTTCAACCGCGGCGTTTCGGCTTACATCTTCGCGCGATGTTCGAACTCCTGAAAACTGACCGGCACACGAAAGCCCGATTGGGGCGCTTGACCACGACCCACGGCGTCGTGGACACCCCGGTGTACATGCCCGTCGGCACGCAAGGCAGCGTGAAGGCGATTGATCCGCGCGAACTCATTGAGATGGGCACGCAGATCATTCTCGGCAACACCTACCATCTCAACATCCGCCCCGGCCTCGACATCATTCGGGCGGCGGGCGGGCTGCATCGGTTCATCAATTGGGATCTCCCCATCCTCACCGACAGCGGTGGCTTTCAAGTTTTCAGCCTCGCAAAGATTCGCAAAATCAAAACCCACGGCGTGGAATTCCGCTCGCACCTCGACGGCTCGCCGCTGTTCCTCGGCCCAAAAGAGGCGATGAACATTCAGCGCACGCTCGGCTCGGACATCGCAATGACGTTCGATGAATGTCCGCCGCACGACGCGCCGGCGAAGGAACAGCGCCTCGCCGTCGAGCGCACGATGCGCTGGGCGGGCGAGTGCCGCGAGCAGCCGCGCGCCGCCGGGCAGTTGGTATTCGGAATCGTGCAAGGCGGCAGTAACGCCGCGCTGCGCGAGGAATGTGCCAAGGCCATCGTCGCCCTGGACTTCGACGGCTACGCCATCGGGGGCGTGAGCGTCGGCGAACCCGAACCGGAGATGATGAAGGCGGTGGAACTGGCCGAGCCGTTTCTGCCGGCTCCCAAACCCCGTTACGCGATGGGTCTCGGCACGCCAGCGCAGATGGTCGAGTTGATCGCGCGCGGCGTGGACATGTTCGATTGCGTGCTGCCGACGCGCGTCGCCCGCAACGGCACGGCCTACACGCGCAAAGGCGCCATTGGCATCAAGGGCGGCGCTTACAAGGCGGACTTCGGGCCGGTGGAGGAAGGCTGCGATTGTTTCGCCTGCCGCCATTTCACGCGCGCCTATCTTCGGCATCTACTGAACGTGAATGAAATTCTCGGTCTGCGGATGTTGAGCGTCCACAACTCGCACCTGTATTTGAAAGTGATGACCGATGTTCGCGCGGCGTTGGCGGCGGGAACCTTCGCGGAATTTTACCGCGAGTTTATCGCGGGCTACGTGCCGTCACGGAAAGTTTTGTCGGCGCGGGCGGCGGCGGCACTGGAACGATGATTGGAGCGCCGAGCACCACCTCGGCCCGTTGGGAACGGCGGGGTGCGTCAAGTGACGGTTGGGCATCCAGCCGCGCGCCAGCTTGTGGTGCCTGTGCGCGGGTTGGTAACCTCCCGCATTTTGAAGCGCGAATCAGCCTTGGTCGTCGGCCTCCGTTCGGGTGCCGTTTTAATTGCGACCGGTTCTCCCGCATTGCGCGGCGGCTGGTAATCGCCACGGCGACCGGATTTTTGACAACGCACATAAACTCATAGATATAGGCGCACTGTGAGTGTATGGCGCGGCTGTGGAGAAGCCCAGCCGCAGCACGTTGGCAAAGCTCGCTGCGGGAAATTTACCCAAGCCCCTTTCCATTCTTCACATGCTGCCGCTGGTCTCCGCGACCCAGC
Source organism: uncultured Verrucomicrobiota bacterium (assembly GCA_903828255.1). GTDB lineage: Bacteria > Verrucomicrobiota > Verrucomicrobiia > Limisphaerales > JADLHS01 > CAIKLQ01. The sequence goes on along the minus strand of CAIKLQ010000402.1, from coordinate 7,812 downwards.
CGCGTTCCGTCAGAAACTCCGGATCGCCACTCCCCGCCGCCCCCGCCACGCAGCTTGCACTCCCGGGTCGGGATTGCTTCACTGGCGGAGTGAAGTTGCCCTACAAAATCGCCACGCTGCTCTATTGCTTCAACGAGCGCGATGACGTGCTGCTGCTCGAACGTGCGCAGGCGCCGAATCGTGGCCTGTGGAGTCCGCCCGGTGGAAAACTGCACACCGAAGCCGGCGAATCGCCCTACGCTTGCGCCTGCCGCGAGGCGCGGGAGGAAATCAATCTGGATCTGACCCCGCGCGATCTGCATTTGACCGGCTTGGTGAGCGAGCACGGTTTCGAGGGCCACGCCCATTGGCTGATGTTCTTGTTCGAGGTGAAGCCCAAGCTAAAGACGCTTCCCGCGATCCATCGCGAAGGGCGCTTTGAATTCTTCCCCCGCGCGGCGCTCGCCACATTGAAACTTCCGCAGACGGATCGCGAAAGCATTTGGCCTTGGTTCTGGCAGCATCGCGGTGGGTTCTTCGCGGCGCATTGCCATTGCCATCCGGACGGACGGAATGAGTGGACGTTGGAACAATCGTCAGTCTCAAAATCCAAACCCTAACACCGCCACGGCGTGTAAACCGTAAATCGAAAATGGACGACCCCATCATTGACCTACAAAGCGACCATTACTTCATGGGCGAGGCGTTGCGGCAGGCGGCGCGCGCTTACGCGGCGGAGGAAGTGCCCATCGGCGCGGTGATCGTGCGCGAAGGCCGTATCATCGCCCGCGCCTTCAACCAAGTCGAGTTGCTCAAGGACGCCACCGCCCACGCCGAGATGCTGGCCATCACGCAGGCGGAGGAGGCGGTGGGCGACTGGCGGCTGACGGATTGCACGCTCTACGCGACGAAGGAGCCGTGTCCGATGTGCGCCGGGGCGGTGGTTCACGTGCGGTTGGCGCGCGTGGTGTTCGGGGCGCGCGATCCGAAAGGCGGCGCGGCGGGCAGCGCCTTGAATCTGCTCCAGTTTCCGGGCTTAAACCATCAGTGCGAAATCACCAACGGCGTGCGCGAAGCGGAATGTCGCGGGCTGCTGCAAACATTTTTCGCCGAGCAACGGGAGAGGAACGAGCAGGTTCGGAAACAGGCGCAGGCGAATTGAGCGGAGCGCCGATCTCCGAACCGGCGCGAACCGCGACGCGTTTGGGGTTTCAGAACGCGCCGGTTCGGAGATCGGCGTTCCATCAATTCACCCGTTCTACTACCTTGAACCGGATCACGCGCTTCTTCATCCACCGCACGGCCAGCAAGTCGCCGAAGGATTTGAACAGGCGGTTCCACACGCCGTAATGCGCCTCGCCCGCCGTGCGCGGATGATGGCTAATCGCCACTTCGGTAACGGTGAAGCCTTCCATTTTGATGAGCGTGGGCAGAAAGCGGTGCGCGCCGTTGAAGAATTTCACGTCAGCAATGCACTCCCGCTTGAACGCCCGGTAGCAACATCCCGCGTCCGTGATCGTCTCGCCGGAAAGTTTGTTCCGCACCCAGTTGGCGATTTTCGAAGACGCGACGCGCACAAAACCGTCGCCCTGTCCCCGCGCTTCCACCCGCGAGCCACAGACGCAGTCAGCTCGGCTCAAGGCCGCCAGCAGCTTGGGCAAATCGGCGGGATCGTTCTGCAAATCCGCATCGAGCGTGACAATGATCTGGCCGCGCGCGGCCTTCATGCCGGCCCACAACGCCGCTGACTGGCCGCATTGCCGTTCGAAACGCTGGGCGCGGAGGCGGGGTTCGGCGGCGGCCATTTTTTGTAACAAAGCCCAACTGCCGTCGCTGCTGTGGTCATCGGTGATGACGATTTCGTAGGCGCGATTCAGCGGATCGAGCGCCTGGCGGATGGCGGTGACGAGCGGTGGGATATTGTCCTGCTCGTTATGGCAGGGCAGCACGACGCTAATTTCAGTGGCAGAGTTGGTCACGCGAAAATTCTCGCCGACCATCTTGGGCTGGGGAGGGGTGAGAGGCAAGCGCGGGAATCAAGAACCAAAGTTGCAGGCGTCTCTGAGAACCGCGAGTAAACTGGGTTTCAGCTTGTCGCGCTGTGACCTGGACGCACGATGCAATGAACCTGAATTAGCAGAATTGCCTTCGCAATCAATGAAACTCTGCTGCAAGCCACCAGTGTTTTCTCCTGCTCCATAACCATCTTCACTGGCGATTTTGCTGACGGTGTCATTGGTTTTCAACGGTGGCCGGGGGCGGTGGCTAATGAACGTCAATAATGGTCGGTCGGTAATGGTCTTGCATCCTCGGCTAGAATCCATTCTCCTCCGATTGGCGTGGGGGACAGCTCCAAAAACCGAACGCCAAAGACAAACTGCTTATGAAAACTAGACGCTTCACAATCCGTCCGCTGGCCCTCGCGCTGACCTTTCTGAGCGCTTTCAACTCCCCGCTCTCCACCGCCAATGCCCAGGGCACGGGATTCACCTATCAGGGCCGGCTGAACTCCGGTGGCAGTCCCGCCAACGGCAGCTTCGATCTCGAGTTCGGTTTGTGGAGCGCGGCGAGCGGGCCGGCGCAACTCGGCAGCAAACTGACCAGCACGGCCACCGCTGTCAGCAACGGGCTGTTCACCGTGACGCTGGATTTCGGCGCAAACTTTCCGGGCGCGGATCGGTGGCTGGAAATCGGCGTGCGTACGAACGGCGGTGGGGCGTTTAGCACGCTGTCGCCCCGGCAGCAAATCACCGCCGCGCCCTATGCCGTGGCGGCGGGGGCGGTCACCGGCCCGGTGGCCGCAGGGCAAGTGACCGGTTCACTGCCGGTCAGCCAGGTGAGCGGGACGGTGCCCTTGGCTCAACTTCCCGCAGCGGTGGTAACCAACGGGGCCAGTGGTGTGAACATCACCGGTACATTTACGGGCAACGGTGGCGACCTGTCGAATCTTTCGGCGGTGAATCTCGTTGGCTCGATTGACGATGCCCGCCTGAGCGCAAACATTGCCCGGCTCACCGTGGCCAACACTGCAGGATCCGCGGCGACGGGCGTACCAGTCGTCACCAGTGGGTTCATCACGAGTGCCAATGTGACCAGTGGCGGCTCCGGCTACCTCAGCCCGCCGCTCGTGACGGTGAATGATGCGACCGGTGGCGGAGCGATCCTGACGGCGGTTGTTTCGGGCGGTTCTGTGACGGGTTTGAATGTGGCAAATCCTGGGAGCAACTACTCTGGGAGCGCAAGCCTGACGATTGCGCCGCCGCCGAGCAATGCGTTTCAAACCTTCGTCACTCCGAACTTTTTCACGGGAGTCAACACGATGACGAATGCGAACAACACGTTTGCGGGGAGTTTTACGGGCAATGGCGCGGGACTGACGAATTTGCCGGCACCCCCGCCCGGCATGGCGCTCATTCCCGCAGGTGCGTTCACGATGGGGGATACTCTGGATGGCAGTACCGACGCTGTTCCCGTCAGCGTGACGGTGTCGGCATTTTACATGGACGTGCAGGAGGTAAGCTGGAGTCAATGGCAGTCGGTGTATTTTTGGGCCACGAACCACGGCTACGGGTTTGTGAACGCCGGGGCTGGTAAAGGAGCGAATCATCCGGTGCAGATGGTGGATTGGTATGACGCAGTGAAGTGGTGCAATGCGCGGTCGCAGCAGGCAGGTAAAACTCCGGTGTATTACACGGATGCCGGGTTGACGCAGGTTTATACCAACGGGGAGATGACGGTTTATGCGAATTGGACAGTCAGCGGCTATCGGCTGCCGACGGAAGCGGAGTGGGAGAAGGCGGCGCGGGGTTGGTTGAGCGGGCAAAGGTTTCCATGGGGCAATCTCATCACTGAAAGTTTGGCCAACTACAACGGAGCGACCGCCAGCTATAGCTACGATTTAGGACCGAACGGCTACAACGCGGTTTTCACGAATGGAGTGATGCCCTACACGAGTCCAGTGGGATCATTTGCGGTGAACGGGTATGGGCTTTACGACATAGCGGGGAATGTGTGGGAATGGTGTTGGGACTGGTATGGGACGCCGTATGCCGGAGGCGGCGACCCGCGTGGTCTGGCGTCAGGCTCGTCGCGCGTGCGTCGGGGCGGCGGTTGGTTCGACCTCGCGTTCTACTGCCGAGCGGCGAACCGCAACGGCTGGGCTCCGACGAACAGGGACGGCAACATAGGATTCCGTTCGGTCCTGCCTCCAGGTCAGTGAGCTAAAACGGGAGAGCGCAGTCGGCTTGCGGAGCGGCTGCGGAGCGCGAAATTGCAAAAAGAACGAACGAAAATGAAAACGCTAAAGAAAGCCCGCGCAACGGTTGCGAACGCGGATGTTTGAACGCACTCCTATTATGAAAACAATCCACCCACTGACTCTACTGCTGGCATTGGCAGGGCTCGCGCACGCACAAAGCTACTCGGTTGACTGGTCCAAGATCGCCGGCGGCGGCGGCACGAGTACTGGCGGCGTGTATTCCGTGAGCGGCACCATTGGCCAGCCAGATGCGGGAAAAATGAACGGCGGCAACTACGCCATTGACGGCGGCTTCTGGGGTATCATCGCCGCTGTGCAAACACCCGGTGCGCCGCTGCTGTCCATCGCGCGCTCGACAACGAACACCGTGGTTGTCTCGTGGCCATCGCCTTCGTCTGGTTTCACGCTCCAACAAAACACCAACGGCATCGCCACCGTGAACTGGAGCAACGTCGTCAGCACGCCAGCAGATGACGGAACGACCAAAACCTACGTCGTGAGTCCGCCGGCAAGTAATCGTTTCTACCGGCTGATGAAGCCGTGATGGCGGTTTGTGTGTTTGGTTGGGCACACCTTACCGCCAGGTTGATATTCCGCACCGACTTCAGGAGCGCGCTAGGACATTGGTGGTGGTGGCATTCGCCTGCGCGTTCAGGAACCTGGGGTCGCGTCCGTAGGGCGCAAAGCCTCACTTTGCCTTCACGACCCAACCCGCTTTGACCGCCAGGGTGGCTTCGCAGGAAGCCTTGCTGCGTTCCTCTTGCACCGCCTGGAGCGTGATTTCGCCGACGAGCTTTTCATCGGTGAAAACCACTTCACCCTTCTCGTCCTTGGTATCAATCGTTTCGTAGAGGTTCAATTTGTCGCCAGTCTTGAACCCTTGTTTGCTGCCCAGCGAAACCACGATCGCGCCGGGACCGGCCGCCGCGAGGACTTTTCCCGGAGTGGACTTGGCGGCGGAGGCAGCAGAGGCTTGCGCATTGGCTTGTGCGGAGGCGGCACTGTTTTTCTGTTTGCGGCGGGCGGATTCCGGGAGCGTGGTCGCCGTCAGCTCGGAGGTGATGCTGGAGAGCGATTTCACCGTGGCTTTGCCCAGCGCGCTGTCCATGAATTCCTTGTTGTCAAACCCGATGTGCCCCCCGCTGCCGCCGATGTTCACGCCCACATCAAAGCCGCCGCCTTTTTGCTCGCCAACCGCGGAGCCAGCTTTGATGACTTTCCGATTCGCCGCATCCACCAAACGCCAGTCAATCCGCACGTTGGCCAGGGTTTGCTTAACACCCAAGTTGCCGAGGTTGCCGGGCACGAAGCCGCCGAGATTGACCTTGGATTCCTTATTGCCGAACTGCGTGACTTTAGCGGTGAACATGAAGTCCGCGCCGGCCCAGCCGCCCTTCTCGACTTTCTCGTCCGGTGCAACGAAGCCATCCTCGCCGGCCTTCATTTCATCCTTCAGCACGCCGAGCTGGGAATTTTCCAGCACCTGGAACTTGTTGATCTTGGCCAGTTCGGTAACGAGCATTTCCGCCAGCCCTTCGCCAAGCGCCGGCTGCCAGTAGGCGATGGCCGTGGTGTTGCCTTGGAACGGGGCGACAATCAGCGCGGGCAGGCCCGGATCTTCCGCGAGTGCCCAGCCTCCCGAAGTTGCCATCCACAGTGACGCGCCCGCGAGTAAACGTAAAATCTTGCTCATGCCTGCTTCCTAACAAGAAAGGGAACCCGTGTCAAACAATCGAAACGGCAAACCGCCGTCTCGAGAGCATCTCAAGAAATGTTAGCCGTCTCTTCCGGGCGAACAACTCTCACATCGGCCCACTCCCATTCCTACTCCCACTCCCAATGGAGGCATCCAACAAGGAGTGAGCGTAGGAGTAGGAATGGGAGTGGGAGTGGGGGTTCTTGGGGAGCTCCGACCGCCAACGTTGGACGCGCATCGGAGCGATGATGCCACGCTCCGGTTCCTGGAAGGCGATTTATTTCATCAGCAACCGTTGAAAAACAGGATGCTTCCTACTGCCTGCGAACGAAAGTCAGGCCCGCAAAAGAAAAAGCGCCGCCGGCAATTGCCGACGGCGCAGAATGTCGAATTCGAAAATTACTTCGCACCCTGGTCAATCCACGCGCGGACCAGGCCGACTTGGTCGGGCGTGAGCGGTTTGGCGGGCGGTTGGTTGCCGCCCGGGCCACCGGGGCCGCCGGGGCGCTGGCCTTGACCGCCAGTCGGCGCGTTGGTGCCTTTTTGACCTTCCGACCACTGGCCACCCGGGCCACGCGGACCGCCACGGCCCGGCCGGGGCTTGGGCGGCATGGACATTTCCGGGTCAAGCTGCGACACGGCGATGACGAGATCGCTCTTCGCCCCGTCGCCGATGACGACCACGGGGCCTTCTTTGCCGCCCTTGAGGACGCTTTCGAGCGAATCGAGCCGCAATCCGCCTTTGGGCCGCTCCGCGCCGTGGCAGCGAATGCAGGAAGCTTGGAACAGCGGTTTGATGTCGGTGGCGTAGGTCACGCCTTTCTTGGTGGCGGCTGGCGGCAGTTTGCTGGCGTCAATGCCAGCGAACGCCGTCGTGCTGATAACGGAAGCAATGGCCAAAGCGATTGCAGAAGTGTTTTTCATGTTTTGATAATTATTATGGAATCAATGGTTCGCTGGCAAGACGCCGCTCCGAAAGGAGAGGTTTCAACAATTTATCCGCCAAACTCACGAAGCAACGCGTCGAGCGTCCGGCGAACCGGTGCGCGACGCAGCGCGGCGTCCAGCGCGGTCGGGTGGGGCAAGTGGGGCAGTTCGTGAACGAATGCGCTTCCAGCAAGCTCGCGCAATAGCGTTGGGTTCGTGCGGCTGGCGGAGTCGGCGTGTGCCGGTTGCACCAGCACGATCTGCGCGCGCCGGGCCGTCCCGCGCGGCAGCGCGGCCAAGACCAGCAATGCTTGGTTCACGGCGCCCAGGCGGTTGGCACAGACGATCACCGGAACGGCCCGCAAGACGCGGATGAGGTCGCGGGAATCAAATCCCTCCCCCAACGGACTGAGCAAGCCACCCGCGCCCTCGACCACCGCCACGTCAAACGATTCAGCCACACGCCGGACATGAGCCCCGACTTCGGCCAAGCGGACGCGGCTTTGTTCGCGGCGCGCGGCCAACAGCGGGGCGATGGGCGCGCGAAAATGCCAGGGGTTTACTTCATCCAACGGGAGAAGTTTTCCCCCAGCCGCGTGCAAAGCCAGTGCGTCGGCGCGTCCGCCAGAGCAAATTGGCTTCAGGCCGGCAACGCGGAATCCTCGCGCCAGGAGATGCCGAGTCAGGAGCGCGGCAAACACGGTTTTACCCACGCCCGTGTCGCTGCCGGTGACGAACAGAGTCGGGAGCTTCACGGCGCGGCGACGGGCTTGAGATCGGCGAGCAAACTGGTCTTGAGGAAGAGCGCAAATTCTTTTCGTTTCTCGACGACATCGTTGTGCGGCAGATCGGTGTGGATGAAAATGAGCTGGTTGGTTTTCAAATCGCCCGCCGTGACTTTCGCCTCCTCGACCGCGAGGAACGGCGTTCCGCGCTTCTTGAGCAGTTCCAT
>CAIKLQ010000401.1 GCA_903828255.1 uncultured Verrucomicrobiota bacterium | reverse complement strand
GTATCGCATACCGCGAAGCGCAGTCGCACTGTCTCCGCCGTTTCCTCCAGCAGGCGCACGCGAACGACGACCTCGCCCTGCGCGGTGAACTTGAGCGCGTTGCCCGCCAGGTTGGTGAGAATCTGCCGCAGGCGGCCCGGATCGCCCAGGAGTTGCGGCGGCACTTCCGGGGCGACGATGCAGCCGAACGCCAGCCCCTTCGCGTGCGCCCGCAACGCCAACATTGCGGCAAAATCTTCCAGCACGTCGGGTAGGTTGAATTTCAGGGTTTCCAACTCCAACTGCCCGGCCTCGATTTTGGAGAAGTCCAGAATGTCATTGAGCAAGGTGAGGAGCGCCTCCCCGCTGCCACGGATGGTTTGGACGTAACTGCGCTGTTCGGCGCTCAGCTCCGTTCCCAGCAGCAAACCATTCATGCCGAGCACCCCGTTTAATGGCGTGCGAATCTCATGGCTCATGTTGGCCAGGAATTCACTCTTGGCGGCGTTGGCCTGATCAGCTTGGGCCGCCAGCGCCCGGACTTCGGTGTTGGAGGCTGCAAGTGCCTCGTTCGTCGCCACGAGTTCCTCGCTGTTCACCGCAATTTTCGCCTCCGCCTGCTTGCGCTGGGCGATGTCGCGGTGGAAAGCTTGGAAGAAGGATTTCCCCTGGTGCGTAACCAAGGAGGCCGTCACTTCGAGGGGGAACGCATGGCCAGCCTTGTGGTAATGTTCCACCTCGAAGGTGATCGTTTCCCCGGCCAGCACGCGGCGGTTCTGCTCCGGACTCTGTCGGGAACTTTCGGGTGTATCCAAATCCGCCAACCGCATGTGTTCCATTTCGCCCACGGTGTAACCGTGCATGGCCGCGAACGCGGCGTTGACCAGGATCAGTTCGCCAGTGGTCGCCTCAACAATAATGATCCCATCCGACGCCCGGTCAAACAAGACTTGGAACCGTTCCTCGCTCGCGCGCAGGATTTCCGCCGCCTGCTTCGCGGCGGTGATGTCCCAGTTCGTGCCCAGCATCTGCGCATGTTGCCCGGCGGCGTCGAGCCGCACGATGCCCCGGGCGCGGAGGTGGTGGATGCTCCCATCGGGCCAGACCACGCGAAACTCGGTGTCGAAATCCTTTTCCCCCCGGAGCGCCAGTTGGATTTCCGCATCGCCGCGCGCCTTATCCTCCGGATGGAGTCCCGCCTGCCAACTCTCGTACGCGCCGTCGAAGCAGTCCCCAGTGATCCCGTAGAGGCGGTACATCTGGTCGTCCCAAACGATCTGGTTCGTCAGCACGTCGTAATTCCAGATGCCGACGCCCGCGGCTTGGGTGGCCAACGCCAAGTGGTCGGCGGTCAACGCCAGCCGCTCGGCGGTCACCGCCAAGTCCGCCGCTGTCTGCACCAGCGCCAACTCCCCGTGCTTGCGCGCGCTGATATTCTCCTTGATACCGACGAAGTGGGTGATCTGGCCCGTGGCGTCTTTGACCGGCGAGATCACGGTCGCTTCCCAGTATAACGAGCCATTCTTGGCGCGGTTTTGCAATTGGCCGCGCCAGATCAGGCCGGCCGTGATTTGCCGCCACAGCGCGACGTAAGTTGCCGCCGGGGTCAAATCCGATTTGAGTAACCGCGGGTTGCGGCCCTGCACCTCGGCGGCGGTATAACCGGATATCGCAACAAACGCCGCGTTCACATATTCGATGTCCCCCGCTTGATTGGTGATCATCACCGCCGCCGCGGACTGCGTCACAATCTCCCACAACTTGCGCAACTCCTCCGTGGCCCGCAGGCGCGCGGTAATGTCCCGGGCGGAGCAGTAGAGGTATTGGTGGCCCTCCAGCGTGATGCCGATGGTGTGGATCTCCGCATCATAACGGGTGCCGTCCTTGCGCCGGTGCCGGGCCTGGAAATCGGCGCGCGTGGTCATCAGTTCGCGGATCCTCACCTGCAACTCCGCACGCGGCCATTGAGTTTCCCAGTCGGCGACATTGAGGCTCAAGATTTCTTCCTGCGAGTAGCCCAGCATGGCGCCGAACACCGCGTTGGCTTCCACGACGTTGCCCTGGCCGTCCAGAACGTGGATGCCATCGCTGGCCGTTTGCAACAAGGTCGTGTTGCGCAAGGCCAGCGCGGCCAGCGCCGCCTCCGCCCGCAGGCGCGCAGTGATGTCGTTAAAAGTTGCGACCGCGCCGATGATTCGCTCCCCGTCCAAGAGCGGGTGCGCCCAGTATTCCACCGGGAAAGAGTGGCCATCCCGATGCCAGAAACACTCGTCCGTGACGTGCCTTCCGACGCGGTCAGCTAAGGCCCGATACAAGCGACATTCTTTCGCGGGATACGGGGAGCCATCGGGTCGGGTGTGATGCACCAACTCGTGAATGTGCCGCCCGAGCAAGTCGGCTTCCTGCTCATAGCCGAACATCCGGAGCGCCGCGAGGTTGGTGAACGTGCAATTTCCCTGGAGGTCAACGCCATAGATGCCCTGGGGCGCGGCATCGAGCAAGAGGCGGACGCGCTGCTCGCTTTGCCGGAGCTGGTGCTCCGCCTGCTTCTGGGCGGTGATGTTTTCCTTGATGGCGACATAGTGGGTAATCTCGCCCGCGGCGTCGCGGATCGGCGAGATCACGGTGGACTCCCAATACAAGGTGCCGTCCTTGCGGCGGGTTTGCCATTCGCCACTCCAATTCTGGCCGGCGGTGAGTTGCCTCCACATCGCCTCGTAAGTTGCCTGTGGGGTCAAACCCGATGCGAGCATGCGTGGGTTGCGGCCTCGCACTTCGGCGGCGGAGTAGCCAGTTCTCGCGACAAACGCGGGATTCACATATTCGATGTTCCCCGCCTTATCGGTGATCGCCACCGAAGCAAACGTCTGCTCTACGATTTGCGACAGCTTGCGCAATTCCGCCTCGGCCTGCTTGCGCGCGGTGACGTCCTGGATAATCGCGTGCAGCACGGTGCGGCCGTGATGCTTAATGCGGCTGGAAGACGATTCCACGTCGCGCCACGAGCCATCCGCCAACCGGTGTTGCATTTCGAAGCGCTGGTTAAAACCGGCCGCGACCTGCCGCGCCGCCTCCTGAAAGCCCGCGAGGGTCGTCGCGTTGATATCGGTGATGCGCAGGGCCAGCAACCGCTCCTTTGGATAGCCGTAGAAACTCAGCGCGGCGGCATTGGCATCCACGATCAAGGCATCGGTGGGATCAATCAGCAGCATCACCACGGGATTGTTGGTGAATTGAAGCTGGTAGGACGCCTCGGCCTCGCGGAGTTCCTGCGCCACCCGTTCTGCCAGCCGCTGCGCCGTCGTGCGCGCGTCCAACACGGAGAGCGTCAGGCCGAACCCGAGCAGGCTCAGGAGCAGCCCGCCAAATAGAGGAAACCAGACCTTGCCGTATTCGGTCGTCGCGGCCAGTCCCCCGAGTTGGGCAAAGCGCAACGTCCAGTGGTGGCCGGCGAAATCAATCGTCACTAACCGGGTCATCTGAGCCGTGCCCGCCGGCACTTTATCCCCGGCGCCCGGACTGTTGCAGAGCAAGGCGGCGGCGGATACTTCGTCCCCCTCATAGACCTGCAAGTCAATCTGCCGGTCGGCCAGCCGCACGTGCCAGCCGCGCAAGGAGCCGCGCAGCAAGTCCGTCATTCGGTAGGGACTATAAACCCAGCCCTGGAGCGCAGCGCGGCGCTGTTCCACCGTTTCGCTGGGCACCCCATGGCGATACACCGGGACAAACATCAAAGCGCCGGCTTGCGGATCCTGGCCGTTCTCCTGCACCAACGTGACCTTCCCGGAAAGCGCCGGGGCATGCCTATCCCGGGCCCGCTCCATGGCCGCGCGGCGCACGGGTTCGGTGAACATATCGTAGCCAAAGGCGCGCAGGTTGCGCTCCGCGAACGGTTCGAGATAGATGATGGCGGAGTAAGTCTCGCGGTCCCCGGCGGGCTTGACTTGATAATCCGGGAAACCTTGCTGGCGAATTTCCGCGACGTGTGCGACCAGTTGTGCCCGAGGGAACCACTGCGCATAACCAACGCCCTGAATGCCGGGCAGTTCGGCGTCGAGGTCGAGGCCCTGAGTAAAAGCCCGCCAGTGCGCGCGCTGGACCGAGTCCGAGGCATCAAACAGAGCCGCACCGCTGAGCAACACTTGGGAGCAAGCGCGCAACCGGGCCAGGATATTGAGCCGGATCTCATCGCCGGCAAGGTCGAACTCCCGTTGCGCGTCCCCTTCCACGTCCACCTTGGCGGAAAACGTGACCACCCCAGTGACCAGCAACCCGACCGCCAGCACGCCCAACGCGGTGGCCAGATTGCGTCGGGTATGCGGGCGCCGGGCATTGCCC
>CAIKLQ010000400.1 GCA_903828255.1 uncultured Verrucomicrobiota bacterium | reverse complement strand
GTATTCATAGCGTATTGCCACGAGGACAACGCCCGGTGGCTTGACGGGAGGATACGAAATGAAGCCCGAAAGATCACGCCTGTAATTACCGCTGTTTAAGGAGGGGCCTAACTCGACGGTTGGACACCTGGCGAGTGATGCTTGAACCTGTGCCCCGGGTTGCCCGAGAATCAGCCATGGCAAAGTCAAAAGTTCAGGAAATCAAATGGCTTCCCGACGCAGAGCCGCATAACTATCCGGCGGCGGAATCCTACCTCCGCCTGCTATTCGACCCGAAGGTGGTTGCGAAGCTGGTCCAGCGACTCCGGGAATTCCCGGTGGAACGCTTCCGCGCCAAGGATATTTTTCGCGCCTCGCAGTTGTCGTTGTTGGGGGTGAGCAATTCCCATGTTGCAAAGGGCCAGATGAAAATCCAGACCGGTCAGGGGCTGTCGCCGCTCCTGCTGGTCCGGAACGAAGCGCACGGAAGACTGGTGATCGCGGACGGCTACCATCGCCTTTGCGCGATTTACGGCTTCGATGAAGACGCGTGGATCCATTGCAAGATCGTGGGGACAACGCCAGATTAGGCCAGCCATGAAAATCAAGTTCTTCACTACCGGCGGGACCATTGACAAGGTTTACTTCGACGCCAAAAGCGAGTTTCAAGTCGGTCCGCCACAAGTCACCGAACTCCTGGGCGACGTGAACGTGCAATTCGCGCACGACATTGAATCCGTTCTACAAAAAGACAGCCTCGATTTGACCGACCCCGATCGGACGCTCATTCGGGAGCGGGTAGTGGCGGATTCCAGCGAGCACGTGGTCATCACCCACGGCACGGATACGATGGTGCAGACGGCACTGGCCTTGCGGGGGATTCCCGGCAAGACCATCGTGCTTACCGGTTCAATGCAGCCGGCGCGGTTTCGGACGACCGACGCCGGTTTCAATCTCGGTGCCGCGGTGGCCGCCGTGCAGACGCTGCCCGCCGGGGTTTACATCGCCATGAACGGTCGCATCTTCGATCCGGAGCGCAGCCGGAAGAACGTCGCGAATAATTGCTTCGAGGAAATGCCTTGAGCCCGGGACGGGTGGAACTGCCAGGCAACACGCGAAAGTGCGGCGGCAATAATGCCTTGGCGAACTCGGGGGAAATGCCCCCGGGAATCGATTTCCTGCACGCCGGTTGAAATCGCAACTGGCCCGGCGCGGGAGGTAAAAAACCGCCCGCGATGTAAAGCGACGGGTTTACTGCATCAAAGCCAGTGTGTGGTCGAATTCGATGGCATCGTCCGACAGGTGGGAGTCGGAGAAATGGGCGATGCGATAGATTCGGGTGCTCATCTCGGACAACTCACAGTGGCTACCACTGCCATGAGCACCGTTGCAGGTTTCGGAACATTTTGCATTGGGGGAGTGATTTTCACAATTGCGGTTTACCTGGGCGTCTGGCACGGAGGAGCATCTTAGCCTTGGGCCACCGCCAGCAACGCGAAACAGGTGCCACAGCGGCTGGCAAGATGCTGTTGGCGTGCCGGTAAGCGGTTTCGGGTTTGACATCCCGGACAGAAGACGACTTCCCGCTCTGACACCTCCGACAGCGCTTTGATTTCCCGGGCGTCAGTCAACACAAACAGACCCTGGTCATCGCCACCCGACTGCAGGAATTCATACGCGGCGTTCAGTTGTTTCAATTTGTCCTCAGCCAACCGCCGAATCGGGACCGACACGTTTCCCAAGTGGTCCGGGTGGTACTCCTTGCACGCTTGGCGATAGGCCGCCTTGATTTGGGATTCAGTGCATTCCCCGGAAAGGCCGAGCACCTCCAGCGCTTGAGCGCGTTGCGATTTCAGATCGCCTCGTTCAAAGAACGCTAGACATTGGACCCACAACTCCGGATTCGTGCCAGAATACTGGACCAACTGTTGGAGCCAGCCGAGTTCCCGCTCATCAAGTTGGCCATCGGCGTACAGCACGGAAAGGATGTTGAAGATGAGGATCGGCCGGGCTTCATCGGGCAGTTGCCGCACGACGGCAGCACATTCCTCCAATGACACCGATGCCTGCTCGACGCTGGAAAACCAGGTGTCCACCACTTGCGGCGGGTAGCCATCAAAAATGTCTTTGGCAATTAGTTGCAGGCGTTTCCGTTCCTTCGGGTGGAATTCCCCGTTGGCAGCGGCGGCGGTGGCAAAGACCGACAGGATCGCCAGTCGCCAGCGAACCTCCTCCGGGATTTGATCTTCGCGGTTCTGGTCAAACCAGTGCCCAGCGACGCCGCCAATCGCCGCTCCGATCGGGCCAAGAATCAATGCCCCAATGCCCACTCCAACGGCTTTTCCGGTCCAACTCATGCGGTTAAGCACCCTATCACTTCAGTTTGGGCTGCGTTAACGACGCCGCCGGCAAGATGGGTAGCCCCACGCTGGAGGGCGTCTTGCACTAAAGCTAAAGCCCGCTTGAATTCGCGGCCAACATTTGATAATTGCAACTCAGAGAAATGGACCATATTGGATTTCGTAGTCATGCGGGGTTACGAATTCTTTGGTCAAAACCAGCTTTCCATAACCGTCCTAATCTTGGCTGGCAAAACAGGCAGTGCCTCCTTGATAACCGGAATCAACTCCTGCCGTGCTTCCTGGTTGGCGATCTTCCGAACCTCGCTTCTGGTTAAAGCGCTCCCCGCATTCAAGAGGCATTTGCGGGTCACAAACCCGACCCGCAGCGTAAATAAGGCGTTGATCGTACCGTCGAACATCGAATTGACAAGCAGGGCGCTTCCCGGAATCGCGGCAACGGCGCCTAGACCAACGTGGCTGAGGACGCCCTCGACATCCAAGTCGTCGAGTTCGTCAGCAATGAGCGATACGATGAAAATCTGGGCATAGATTTTGATGAGCGTTGGCAGCGGCGGACGATACCCGAAATGCTTCACCAGCAAGCGGACCAAGCGGAAATTCGTGATGAGCGCAGCGAGGGCGTCCAATCTTCCGCTCTGAGAGACGGCCGTCGCTACAAAGACCCGGACCGCATGGCCGTGAATGATTCCGGTCGCGGATTCTCGTTGCGCGTTGATCGCCGCCGCCAGCGGTTCGCGAAGATCACTGCCCAACTCGATGGCTCCAGCCAGTTTCACATGCCGTTCCGGGGGAAGCACCCCGGCATTGATCAACTGGCGCGCAACTTTTTTGAGCTTCTTATATTCAGCCGTATTGCTCCCTGAAGCCACCCCTTCAAGGGCGAGCACCGGTTTGGCCAGTACCCCAAACAGCGGCATGGCAACCAGCCAGATGAAAACGATCATCAAGAGGCCATAGAAGCCCCATTCCAGAGTGGAACTGAAAAAGGCCAGCTTGGAGCCGATCATCAGCATGTTGCCGACGAATGTGACCAGCAAAAAGACCGCAATCGCAAGACCGAGAGGGAGCCAGAAAATCCAGAGGGAACGCTTTGATGGTTTTTTCATATCTGATGGTTGTTCATTTCATTGAGGCGATGGCGTTGGCCAATGGTAACTTCAAACTGCCGAGCGCTTCATTCATTTGGGCTATCAGACTTTCAGTCGCTGTGGCCGCTGCCTCTTTTGGCTGTTCGGCGGCGTCAAACTCTGCCATGAGCCTTTGTACGTGCGCCCTAAAGTGCTTCCTCCGCTTTTCACAGTAAGTCGAGAAGTGATCGTTCAACAACTGGTTTACCCAGCCTTCCTTGTGCGTTTGGATCTGCCGCCTCCATTCTTTAGCCACAGACTCAATGTGGGCTGAGGAAGCGTGTCCCTCGTACGTTTTGGCAAACCCGAGAATCGTCTTCTCACCAAGTTCATCATTCGTGAAGCTGTCTTGCGGCAGTGATGGTAAGTCCGCGCCAACCGGCGGCACGGGCGCGGGCAATTCCGGCAGCTTTAACTCACCGAGGATTTGGTTGCAGCAGGTGACCGCGTCACTTTCCGCCGACTTGCAGTATTGCCCGGGCAGTTTTAGATACAAGGGAAGCAGCAGCGGCAGGGCGAAGTGCTTGATTGCACCTTCAGCAGCCAGCCGGACCGCTGTATTTGCAACCTCAGCGTTTACCAGTTTCCCTGCTCGCTTCCGATTGTGGCGTTCGCGGAGTTTGGCAACTTCATTTTCCAGGCTGTCTGACCACGGTTTGGTGGAAGCTTCCGCGATCGTGCAAATCTCACCCCTGACGACGCTTTCATAATCGCTCCTGTAGTTTACAGCATCAAACATTCCCTGCGCTGCCCCCAACCTTTCACGCTTCTGCTCTTGGGTGTCACGAATCAATTTAATGTCCGTTTTGGTTTGGGTCAGACACCGAATCGCCCCCGACAGTGCTTGCTCCATCTTTTCAAGGCAAACACCTTCTTGTATTGAAGCCCGTTCCGCGTGCAGGACCTTGATAAAATCCTTCTCAAAATGCGGAAAGTCAGACTTCTCCAACCACTCGTCTGACGGTTCGTTTTTGCCATACCACGCCATCCCAAGATTCAAGGGAACAATTCCCCGTGGAGACTGGTGCAACAAACTTCTGATGCCCTTAGTCCCATCTTCTCGCTGTGCTTTTTCGGTCAGCTTTTGCTTCTCCTCCGACAGCCAACGCTGCGCATCAAACAAGTTTTGAATCGCCCAAACTGGTGGTTTCTTAGCTTGGCCGACGATGTCCTTCAAAAACGCAACGGTTTCTCTGTTGAATGTCGCGATCGAACTTTGAACGAAGAAGAAAAATTCCGCTCGCTCCACAACCCACTCATGAATCGGGTTGTCCCGCCAATTGCTGCGAGCACCGTCCAAGCCTGGCATATCAACGATTGCTACGCCCGGGCTCAGAAAGTTGCCCCCTTTGCTGCGGACCACCGTCAACAACGGCACTCTTGGCGCCCCTTCCACTTCCACCAGTGTTTGTTCCAAGGTTTTTTCGTTTAGGGGGTGGGAAACAACGTCAATCCAGCCCTGCAATTCATCCTGGGGACTGATCCCCCGAATTACGTCGGCAACTCGGTTGAATGCGTTGTGAGCTTTGTCCTTTTTTTCTTTCGGCACTGCCGTTCCGGGGTCCTTCTCAATTTGGCTTAGCACATCGTTAATCTCCGCATCTGTCGAAAAGAATTGGTCTATTCCCGACTGCTTGGCTTGGATGACCAGCGACGGACGACGGGTTGTCTCTTTGCCGAAACCAGCAGGACTGACAACTTCTCCGGCGAGCGCGTTCGTCAACGTGGACTTGCCAGCCTTGAGAGGTCCAAAAATCACGACGAAGAAGAGCTTTGAGTCAAATTGTCGGTGCGCACGGTCTATGTTTCGGACGACTCGCTCCAACTCGGTGGCATCAAGGCAACCGCCAAAGTCAAACTTCCGCCATTCCGCCAGAACGCCGTCAACGCGTTCAAGCAGGGTTCGCGTCTCCTTCGTTCTGACGTTATCAGGTGGGTTGTTCATATCGGCTCTGGTTCACTTGTTCACGTAGCTTAACCTGGCACAAATTGCAATGTGTCTGATGGCAGTTTACCACGCAACAAAATACGCCCCGATAGGGCGTGGTCGAAAAGCAGCCGACCGCGCCTTAATGAGGCGTGGCAAAATCAAAGGCCGAACAGCGAAAGCTCACAGAATTTGGCGGGAACGTCCGCCGGGCCCGGATGGTCCGTGAATTCACGCAGGAGAAACTGGCGGAGAAATGCTCACTGAATCCGCGAACGATCCAGAAAATCGAGCGGGGCGACATCAACATCCTGCTGACGACGGTCGCCCGGATTCAGGCGGCACTGGGTTGTTCGTGGGGCGAAATCCTCGGGCCGGAAGGGAAGCGGCGGCGTGGTAGCGTTTGATTACGCGCCAAGCCAATCGCTGCAGCGCGCCGGAATGCGCCGACTGGCACTCAGGCCGCCACCGGGCACCGTGGGCCCATGCAATTGCGGAAGTGGCACCACGCTGGCCGCCACCGCCGGCCGGTCCTGGGTGGAACTCCCTCTGGGATTGGCCTGCCAGCGGGAAATAACGGGAAGCAACCCGGACCGGCGCAATCGCCCGGAAAAGTCTTGCGCTGCGTCGCCAAAGGCGTAAAACCTTCAGTAATGAAGGCCCGATGGGAAACCAATTCGTCCTGACCCACGGTGCGTCAAAAAGGCCATATTCCGAACAATATCAATACCATGAACCC
>CAIKLQ010000399.1 GCA_903828255.1 uncultured Verrucomicrobiota bacterium | reverse complement strand
TTCCCTGTAACCCCCGCCGGAATCATTCGCGCCGGACACGCGCACTGGCGCCGCCTTGCTGGCGGTCAGGTTTTGGAACATGGCGTCGCTGTGCGTTACGGCGGCCCCAGCGCGGAAATCGGCGACCACGCCCGGCACTCGGGGGCAGGTGCGGTTTTCCCCGCTGGCGCGACCCGACGCCCGTAGGTATTGAGCTTCCCAAGCAAAGTTGGGGATTTCCACAAAAGCGGGTGGCGTAAAGCATCGCACGGGGTCCGTTTTTTCCCTTGCAGCGGTTGCCGTTGTGGCGGTATCAGCAGAAACGCCGGAACACTTGAGGGATATTATCTGGCTGATGACCCAGCGGTGGATACCCCGCGCTCGCAATTGGTTTTTGGTCCGGGGTTGGCGCGGCGGCGGGTTGCCAAGCCCGTCGGGCTTTCGCCCGCGGCACCTTTCGCCGGGCTGCGGGGCATGGGGGTGGGCTGCAACCTGCTGACCGCAGGTTGCTTTTTCCCGCCGTGGACCAAACATCGCTATCATTTCTAACTATATCAACCGGGCAACCCTGGGTTCCTTACAAAAAATCTTTCCGACTGGGTTTTCTGGCGGTTGCTGGCCCCCAGCCCGAGCCGCTCCACCGGAGGGGTTCGCCCACCGCGGCCGGCGTCCGAAAATGAAAAAGTTCACCCTCGCCCGCGATGAAACCGCCGCGCCACGGCTCAAATCCACATCATCCGGGATTGCACCCGCCCCGTAAAAGCCTGCGGCTCTCGCGGCAGTCCCGACACGATTGCGGCTTGAGTCCGCTCCCGCCGCTTCCCTTTGGTATTTTTGCCGGCGGCTCCACGGACGCCTCAGCTGAATTGCCACAAAAAGGCACAAGTAACTCAAAAAACGGGCGAAACGGAAATGGGCAGCATCGCCCACTACTTCCTGCCGAGTGAAACACTGCCTCGCCGGACAAAACGAATTCGACTCCATCCCTGGGCTTTGCTTTGACGACCTGGCTGCCCATCCGCACCAATGCGACGACCGGCGATCCCATCACGTTCACCAATGCGGGAATCTCGGACGCCGATTCTACCGGGTGGTGGAACTGCCTTGAATCGCCCCGGGTTGATTTCTGACGGACCTGGCGCATATTCACCGCAACCCAACCGAATACGGCGGGTTGTCATTTAACAACGCATGATTGCAATGTCTTCACCAGTGGAATTGGCGGTCGCCGTGGTCCTGACTACGGCGCTTATCGCTTTGCTTTGGGTCGCGTTCTTCTCCCGGCGGGCGCGGCAAAGGCGGCACCAGCGCGGGGGCTATGGCCCGCTGCGCGATCACCGCCAGGGGCCCGCCGTGCAATTGAATTTGAAGGTCGGGGACGACGCGGGGCGCTAAAACCCGATCTCTGCCGCGTCCGCAGAGTCCCGGATCACCGGCCCCTGAGGGTGGCCAGATTCGCGCCCGGTCAAGCAAGACCAATTCTCGGCTTCAATAGCTCCATTCGCCGTGCCGCATTCAGCGCCGCCCGGTTTGCTCGCCCCTGCGGAAGGGGTTTGGCCAGCGGCTAATTTTCCCCAATCTACGGTGGCGAGTCTCGCGGGTTGTGGTATGTTCAACCAACGACGGTGCTGAGGGTTTCGGCAGGCTTCCCGGCCTGCAGCCAGTTCAAAAGCGCCGCGGCAATAAAAAGGCGCAGGTGTGAAGCCTGCGCCGTTTTGTTTCTAATTTCGGCCCAAGCGCCATCCGACATCCGCACCTTGCCGGTTGGTTTTGGAACCTCCCGGTGGAGCGCGGGCCGGTTGCGGGAGGCGATCAATTTCACCCGCTTGGCACGGAGTTGTCGTTCGGGACGCAGCGCGCCCGGGGAATTGTCCCGTTGTCCCCCGTAATGGTGACTGGGCAGAAAACGGGACGCTGGTAAATTGGTGTCGTTGTTGGCGCTGCGTTCTCTCAGCGCTGTGTGTGTGAAAAGGCCGGACCTGTTGTCCGGCCTTTCTCTTTGTAGATTTGGAGATTTCAGCTAAAACACCAATACAACCTCGTGTTTTCAAGGCTTTGCTCGCTTTCCTCTTTCGCGCCTCACGGCACGTCAAAACACTAGTGCGCCGCCAACTGCGTAGGCAAATGCAGGCGGAAAAAAACAACCGCTGCGGCTTCGTTCTAAGACGTCCAGCGTCTCGGCAAAGTGAGCACGACACCAGCTCGAACCGGACGCGGTAGCGGCGAACCTGGGCCTTGCACGGCCTATTGGCTGCAACCGACGCCCACGATTGGCTAGGACGGGCGAGTGTTGGCGGCGAGTGTCAGGCTGGCGGAGGATTTCGACAAAATCCCGGTGGGAGCAACCCCACCGGGACTAACAGACAAGGCGAACGGCGACGAAATTCACCGCCCGCTCAAGGAGCTTAGGCGAGCGGCCCGAAAACTTCAATCGGGAACCGCAACCGGCTGGGTCGTTTGCTGGGCGATCGCGGCCTGAAACCGAAGGCCTACTTTGTTAATCGCCGCCGTCTTTCGGGAGCCTTGTTGAGGTCGCAGGATTGGGAAATTGTGGGGGTTGTGCCGGCGGCGGCCGGCTTCTAAAATCCGCAGTTCTTAACTTGATACGCAGCATCTCGCTGCGGCGCCACAGGCGCATCGGCGGTCCCCAGTTGCCCGTACCGCGGCAAACGATCAAGGTCAGCCATCAGCACTACCAGCAGGCCGGTGACGGGGGCCGCTGGCCCTGACCGGCAAAAGCGCCGTAACCCGGGAACTTCTCAAAATAAAAACTCCGCCGCCGAAACCCTTTGCCGACATGGTCGGCTTTCCGTAGCCTCAACTCCAGCCGGGGGGCGCAACTCCCCCGGCGTCTGATGAATAACTTTGGCGAAAAGGTAAATTTCCTGTGGTCCATCGCGGAACTGCTCCGGGACCGGTTCAAGCGCGGCAAATATCAGGACGTGATCCTGCCGTTCACGGTGCTGCGGCGCATTGACTGCGTGCTGGCCCCGACGAAGGAAAAAGTCCTGGAGACGCACGCCAAGCTGGAGGGCAAGCTGGAGAATCTCGATCCCCAACTCCGCAAGGCGTCCGGCTTCGCCTTTTACAACACGTCCAAATACGACTTCGAGAAACTG
>CAIKLQ010000398.1 GCA_903828255.1 uncultured Verrucomicrobiota bacterium | reverse complement strand
GTCACCAGCGCCGTGGCGGTCCAGTACGACGATGCCGCATTGCTGGCGCTCATTCGCGGCCATTGGGACGCGATTGAAAACGGCACCCACTACCGCCGCGACGTGACCTTTCGCGAAGACGCCTGCGGCGTGTCGCAGCGCGGTGCCGCGCAAGTGCTGGTGACGTTGCGCAACCTGGCGCTGGGCCTGCACGAACTGGCGTTGGCGCGGGAAGAGATCGCCGTCCCCAGCGCCGCATCTGGCTGCCGACAAATGACCTTCAGTCGGGCCCTGGCCTGGCTGCGCCGATGAACCGCCGGGCGTCAGTCCAGCGCGCGCAACGGCAGATGCCGCCGCGTACGCGTGATCCCCCGCACCCGCGCCGCGTGCCGCAAACCGGGCCGCGCGGCCAAGGATGACGCCGCACTCCGGCACGCTCTCCCCGCCGCCGCCCTCGTCTGACCGGTCCCCCCCGGCCGCGCCCCGCTCCGTTCCGGGCTGATGAAATATCGCTGACCGGCAAAGACCCCCTTCACACTTTTCTCTTGCCTTCATGCTCCTATGGGGCGATAAACTCCCGCGCGTATGATAAATCTTTTCAAACTGGACACCGAAACTCATAGCCGATTGTCTGTGATGCGTTCATCGCTTCGACTCCGGACTGGATCGCGAACCCAGGCCCATGGCAGGAACCGGATGGTGGTTTATGGCTGTGCCTTTACTTGTAGCGGGAATTGTAGCGGCACCTGCTCGGGTACGTGCAAGGGGGATTGCTCCGGCACTTGCTCGGGACAACAAGGAAAATAGGGTACCCAATCAAGGTTTCCGAGAACAGCGGGCTCGGGGGATGCCGGGGCGCTTTGGTGGTGAGCTATGGCTGTGGCTAAGGAATACTTTGGCGCGGTCTTGTCCTCGCTACTTTTTAGTCTTCGAAAGACGAGACCGTTGAGACAAATGCCGAACCATGCCTGACTTGACGCGCAACAGACGAAAGACCTTGATGTTGACGCTGACGCACGAATGCAACCTCTCGTGTAAGTATTGTTACGAAGTGGATAAATCCCGCTCTGTTATGCCCCTCTCCGTAGCGAAGGAAGCGATCGGGAGGCATTTCAACAACTCGGATTCGTTTGAGGAAATCGAAATAGCATTCCATGGCGGAGAACCTATTGTCCAATTCGACCTAATACGGAGTTTGTCAGAGTGGGTTTGGAGTCAATCATGGCCAAAGCCACACCTAATTTTTGCAACGACAAATGGAACACTGGTTCACGGCGAAATTCAAGACTGGATGGCAAGTAACAAGGACCGATTTTATTTATGTCTTAGCCTTGACGGAACTCCGGAGATGCATGACGCCAACCGTTCAAATTCCTTTTGTCGAATTGATGTTAGTTTCTTTCAGAGGACCTGGCCGGATCAGCCTGTCAAAATGACCGTGTCAGGTTTAACACTACCAAGGATTGCGGAGGGGGTCATACACTTGCACGGTCTCGGTTTTAAGGTTGAAGCCGGTTTTGCGTATGGTTTGGACTGG
The DNA here is from genome assembly GCA_903828255.1 of uncultured Verrucomicrobiota bacterium. Taxonomy (GTDB): domain Bacteria; phylum Verrucomicrobiota; class Verrucomicrobiia; order Limisphaerales; family JADLHS01; genus CAIKLQ01. The sequence continues at coordinate 2,014 of CAIKLQ010000398.1, read as the reverse complement.
TCCAATTCCAAGAATTTGGAAGTGCTAGCTGCGCAACTTGCGATATTGTCAGATTATTACCTGAAGAATCCACGAACTCCCCCGTGCAGTTTCATGGCCATGGATTTTGCCGTGATTGGCATGGCGTCAGATGAAGTAGCAGGTCAGCCTTGGGAGCGCGAAAACCACGCACGAAAGTGGTGCGGGATTGGTTCTGAGTTGTTCGCTGTTGATGTTGATGGAGCAGAATACCCTTGCCACTTGTTTCTACCGTTCACCGCTAGGGAAAAGTCGGATCTCCACCGGAGGTTTGACTTTGCAGATTGCGAACTGTTGCGGGATGATCGGTGCAAGGATTGTGTTATCCAGCCAATCTGCCCCACCTGCTACGCATCGAACCTCCTGGAGACTGGAAGTCCGGCGGCTCGTAATCCAGCGCTTTGCTCGCTGCACAAACTTCGTGCGTTGGCCAGTTCGAGCATGCAAGCGCAGATGATTCTACGGCGTTCAGAATTTTCAAAGTTTAGTCAAATGGAGGATCAGGAATTGATGTTCACTATCATGGGAATCGAAAGCGTTCAGTCTTCAATTCGGTTGTGATCGGTCGCGGGGTTATCTCTTCACGAGCAGGCATCTGTGAATTCAGCCACTTCTTATCGTCACCAGGTCCGTAGGTGCGGGTTGCCATGTGATGCCTTCGGGGGTGTTGGCACGAACCCATTTCCGAAATGACGCAGGTCGGAAGCTTGAACAGTCCAGTCCGCAGGATTGACACAACACTGCCAGGCGGATAGCCAAAGGTCATGCTTCGCACATCGCTCGGTTTCATTCTAGCTGCCATCTCAATCTCCGCAGCCGCTTCCAACAATCGCCTGGCGTTTGATTCGTTGCCGCAAGCCCACTTTGAATTAAACCGCGAAGCGTCCAGAAACCAAAGTCCTATCAATAACACTCCCATATGCAGATTCATAAAAATATCGCGGCCAGCCTCTCCAGGATCATCAAAAGTTGGCTCTTGTGCCCGGCGCTGGCGATGATTTTTGCAGCGTCGGCATGGGCTGTGGATTCCGTGCCGGCGTATTTTTATCCTTCTGACTCTAGCGATGTGCCAGCGATGAGCGCCGCCATGCCGGAGGTGGTTACGGAGGTGTATTTCAAGGCCGCGCAGATGTCTGGCGGCGACACGGTCAGCGCCTGGCCTCAGCTTCCCGACGGGTTTTATCCGGACTATTGGAGCCCTGGTGCCGTCAAGCCGCTTTTCACAGCGGCGATCAACTCGGACGCTAATTATACCTTCAGCACAACTACGGCGGCGGTCGTGCAGTACGCGCTCACCGCGAGAAGTTGGACAAGTTCCTTCACCGGCGGTCTCACCGTCGATTCCGAGCTCAACTTCGTGGTGGGGAATCCTCCCCCGTCGCTCGGCGGAAACATGAAAGTCTTTATGACTTCGATGTGCCAGTTTGCCAATGATGCCGGAAAATCATTCAGTTTCTATCTGGGCGCGCGCTATCTCGGCAGCGATGGGTACCCTAATAATCCCGATTACGTCAAGGACATCCTGGGCACGATGCCTGCCAGTCCTCAGAACTATCTGCTCATGCCCACCTATCAAGACCAGACAACCCCCGACAGCCTCGGTCGGCTGACAACTGCCGTGAGCGCTCTTTCCGCGAACGACGTCGCCTACAAGTGGATCCTCGAAATCGACTCGCCGACCGATGTCTTTCAGGCAACTGTGAGCATGCTCGTTGACTCCAACAACGGGCTCATCGACCCCGCCAAGGGCTACTCCGGCATCGCCCTCTACCAGTTCATTCCCGGCTTCGACACCAACCCCGATATCACGGCCAACCTCCTCTACCTTAACGGGCACCTCCAGGAATTCTCGCAGGCGCGCCTGCAATTGACCTTCACGACACAACCGGGCGGCGGGACGGGCGGCACCGCATGGTCGCAGCAACCCGTGGTCAGGTTGGAGGATGAGTCAGGCAATCCTGTGCTGGGCCTCGCGCAGAATGTGACGCTAACCATC
>CAIKLQ010000397.1 GCA_903828255.1 uncultured Verrucomicrobiota bacterium | reverse complement strand
CGATTTAACCAATACCACGCAAGCGACGGTGAAATGGAGCGAGGCGGCGGCCGGTCAGGTCAAGCAATTGCGGGACGCTTTGGACGCTCTGAGCACGGAGGCGCAGGTGAAATTCACGCGGGCCACGCTCACGCCCGAGTCGCCCAATCTGGACGAGGCCATGACGCGTCTGGGCCAGAAGCAAGCGGGCGACTCGTTGCAAAAGGCGGCAGAGACAGTCACCGAAGCGCGCACCAGCGCCGTGGAACTGCGCGCCCAGGCGGAGGCGGAAAAAGTTCGCGCCACTGCCGAACGGGACGCCGCCGCGACCCGCGCGAAAACTGAGGAGGCGCTCGCCAGCAAGAAGCGCGAGTTGGAGGAGCTGGAAGCCCGGCTCAAGAACCAGGCGGCGGAACTGGAAGCGCGGCTCAAAGTCGAGGGCGCCAAGACGATGGTGAAGGTCGCGACCCAGGAAGACGAAGCGCGCAAGGTGGTCTTACGTCAAAAGGCCGCGCAACCCGAGGTGCTGGCGGAACTCGCGCCGTTCATCACGCCGGGCTACTACCAAATTGACACGATGACTCCGGACCTAAAACCCTTGTCTTACACCAAAATCACCAATGCCGGCGCGCTCAACGGGGACGTGCGTGGGCTGACGGCGTTGCTCAAAATCGCCTGGACTTCGGTGGACCGCGCGCGGCCCCGCTGGAAAATGAATCCGCAGTTGTTCATGCGCCACCCGGCCGAGGTGGAGCAAATCAAGCACGCGCAACAACTCCTCATCGAGTTGGGTCCGGTGCTCGTGGAAATGGGCAAGCTCCAGCCGTGAGGTCGCGACAGGCGTCGGTCACGCCGCGCGCCGGCGGGTGGGCGTTTTGATTCCGGGCGAAGCGACGCCATACTTCTCGAACCAGTAGTAAATGGACTTGCGCGAGCGGCGGATGCCGTGCGTGCATTTCAGCCACTCGGCCACATGCGCGGCGGAGGTCCAGCGCCCGGCTTGCAGCCCGGCCTGCAACTGCCGTTGCACGCGGGCGGTCGCAATCGGGCTGGCCAGACCGGGAGCGGTTTCACGGGCGAGCAAACCCGCCAGTCCGCCGGCGCGGAACTTCGCCAGCCATTGCTGTAACGTCGAACGCTGGCGTCCCAGCTCGACGGCCAGTTCTTCTAGGGTGTAGTCGCCGGTGGCACCCAGGAGCGCAAACTGCGCCCGTTCCGCATTGCGTGGCTCGGCTTCGGAGAGCGCCAGGCGCTGCGCCTCGCGCAGTTCGGCCCCGGTCAATTCGAGTTGTGTCCGCCTTCGTCCCATGATTGCGGAGCGTCTCACTTTTCGCCAAGAATCGCAACGGGCTATCTACCATTCTTTCTTCCGACGTGCTATGACGGACAGACAAATTGCTTTTGAAGGGAGGAACGCATGGACAACACGGGAAGGAGTCGGGGGTTGAACTTGGGCCGGATATTGGTAACGCCGCCGGTGGAGCAACGGCTCGAAGCGGCCGAGGTGCGCACGGCGCTGCGTCGGCACGCGCGCGGCGATTGGGGCGAAGCCCCGCCGCAGCAGGTCTGCGAAAACGAACGCAGTTTGCGCGAGGGCGGGAGCGTCCTGTCCATTTTTCGCGACGGGCAGCAGCATCGCTTTTGTGTCCTGACCAATATTCACCGCTCCGCCACGCTCGTGGTGCAGTGGGTGGACGGGTAACCGTTTTCGTCGCCGGACGCGGCATCGCGGGTGAACATTTTTTTCACTGGGTATCTACCATTGCTCCTTCAGACATGGTAAAAGCAGGAAACCCTTTAATTGTCAGGAGGTCCCATGGATCCACAGTCCGTATCCCCAACGCCTTCCTCGCAGCGCAAAGTTTTCACCGCCATTTGGAGTGAAGAACTCCGTCTGGCCTTGCTCCAAAACGCGCCCCAAGCCGGCTACCACCTGAGTTTGGTGGGCGCAGATTCTCGCACGGTGACCGCCGCTGTGAACCAAGGCATTGATGCCTGCTTGGAGGCGTGCTATGTGCCCGCGCGCGGCGACCGATTCGGCTTCACGCCGGCGGCGCGTGTCGGCAGCAGGGCCACGGGCTCCCGTTTGGAGGGCGAACTTTCACCCGCCTCGCTGGTCACCTTGGTGCGCCGCCTGTTGGAGTCGGAGGATGCGAACGCAGCGTCACTCGCGACCGGAATCTGCGAGACCCTCGGTCTCGAACTCGTCTAGTCTCAGCGCTCCGCGGACCGCCACCGCGACCGGCGGAGAACGTCCGGCCTCGCTGGCACTTCCCGCGCGGTCGCCGTACCGGCGACCCCGCTCCCTTCTCCCAAAATCAACGTCCGGCTGACGCCGGTTGCGCCGTTGCGGCGCGGGTGCGCAACTCCGTCCGTCATCTCGCGGACGCGGAGGATCCGCCCCCTTCCCTCATTCGAGCCACAGCTTGAGGCCGCTGTTCTGGAGATGGCATTCTTGGCGGGGTCGCACGCTCCGCTCCCCGGGATTCCCTGCTCGCGGCGTGACCGCGAAGGTGCTAGATCGGCTTGGTTCGCGCGTTAATAGTGGTGTGGGGTTTCTGCCCGGCGACCGGCAGGAGATTCCCCGCGGCCACCGTGCCCCGCCACCGGTGCCCCGCGGCGCGGCTGCGGCACAAAGTGATATCGTGCTGTCCGGCACGTTCGCAACCCCCAAGCCCATGCCGCGGCAGCGGCGCCACCGATGCAGCGCGGCGGCACGGCGCGCACCCCTCCGCCCGGCGCGGCGCGCGGGCTGCGCCCGCCGCCGAACTTTCTCACAAAAATCTGCAAAATAATCAAAATACTTGCAAATTATATCTACCATTCTTCTTTAAGACATGCTACAAGAAAGGCAGTTGTTTAACTCTTTTATTGGAGGTCTGTTTATGGAAATTACCACGCACGAAAAATCTTTTGCCCTCGGGCAAACGGTCATCACGGCCAACGCCGCCCACACGCTGCACCCGGCCGACGTGTTCGGCGCACTCAACCGCCACGCTCACGGCGACTGGGGCGAGGTCTGCGCCGAAGATGCCGCCGAGAATGAACGCTCCATCACGGAGGGGTGCCGCTTGCTGTCGGCTTACACCGACCGCAACCGCGTAAAGTTCTGGATTATCACGGAGTGGGACCGCAGCGTCACTAATGTGCTCTTACCCGAAGACTACTAACCCACCGCCGTCGGGGTATGATCCCCGGCGGCTTTTGCTTTCACAGGAGAAACTCATGAAACAACCCAAGCTTAAACCCAATCGCTGTTGGATTAACGTCCCACTGCCCCTCAATTTGGACACCTTGCCCCCCAACCCGGACGGCTTGAACGGCCGCCGCGCTTACTTCGCCGCGCTGACCTTGGATGCCTTCCAACACCACACCGGCGCTGACTTGGAAGACGCCTTGAGCGACCTGCTCGCCGACTTGATGCACTGGTGCGACCGGTTCAACCTCCGGTTCTTTCCCGAATTGCGCCGCGCTTTCCGCCATTACCGGGCGGAAACCACCGCGCCTGGACAGACCGGGGCAGCCCAGCGACAGCAACCATAATTTAACCGCCGTCGGGCATTGCCCGGCGGCACTTTTAAGGCAACAAGGAGAAACAACCCATGACCATTTACGAAACCATTACCCAACGCATTTTGACCCAACTCGCCAGCGGCGTTTTACCGTGGCGCAAAACCTGGAAAAGCGGCTTGCCCAAGAGCTTCTCCAGCGGACGCGAATATCGCGGGGTCAATATCTTGGTGCTCGGCACCACCGCTTACACCTCGCGCTATTGGCTGACCTTTCGCGAAGCGCAGCGCCACGGCGGCCACGTCCGTAAAGGCGAACGCGCCACCCCGGTGATTTACTGGAAATGGCGCACCCCGGAGGAACTGCGCCGCCTGGAGGAGGAAACCGGCAAGGAGAATGTGGCCCCGTGCGTGCCGTTTGTCTCGGCGGTGTTCAACCTCGAACAGGTTGAAGGCGTGGCCACGCCCGCCGACGACCTGCCCGAGCATCACGACCGGTTGCAGGTCGCCGACCAGATGCTCGAAGTCATGCCGGATAAGCCGGAAATCATCCACACGCTGACCAGCATGCCCGCTTACAGCCCGAGCTTGGACCGCGTGACGATGCCGCACTTGAGCCAGTTCGAGAGCGCGGACGAGTATTACGCCACCCTGTTTCATGAACTGGTTCACGGCTCCGGCGCTAAGCACCGGTTGAACCGCTTCGGCGAGGTCGAAGGCGACCGCTTCGCCCAATACTCTTTCGAGGAACTCGTGGCGGAGTTCGGCGCGGCGTTTCTGTGCGGCTTCGCCGGGATTGAGAACCGGAGCACGGAGGCGCTGCAAGCCAGTTACATCGAAGGTTGGTCCCGCGTGTTCAAGCAGGATAACCGCATCTTGCTGCGGGCGGCGTCCGCCGCGCAACGCGCCGCCGATTACATCCGCGGCAAACTGGTCCGCCAGGATGCCGCAAGCGAATCTCAACCCGAGCCCGTGAGTTTGTCCGCCTGAAACCCTGGGCGGTCGGGCCTCGGGACGGCCGCCCACTTTTGCCAAGGAGAATCCACATGCCCAACTGGTGCAAAAACTTCCTTCACGTCAGCGGCCCGAAACGGACGCTGGCCCGTTTCCAAACTCAGGCCACCCCCGCCATGACTGGGGGCGACCTCCCCGCCACAGACCCGCCGGAAGTCTTCAGCTTTCATCGGCTGGTGCCGGTGCCGCCCGCACCCCTCAAGCCCATCACCAAAGCCGCGGACCTCAACACCCCACGGAAGCGCCGCTGGGGTTGTCGCTCGGAGGCCTGGAACTCGACTTGTGAACCCACGCCCGACGGCGGCCTCCTCTACCTGTTCGTCACGGCCCGGACGCCGCCCCTCGCGTTCCTGCGGGAAGTCAGTCGCCGCTGGCCCGCCTTGGTCTTCACTTTGGACTACGACGAGCCCATGCTGGCGATTACCGGACACGCGCGCGCGGTGAACGGACGTTTACAATCGTTTACAGAATGCCCCATTGAGCCTTGAACCCTGCGCACCGGGCCGGAAGCCGTTTTTCGGTAATTCCGGCCCGGAAGCGCCTTGGGAACGGCAAAAAGGTCCCAAACGACCTCGAAATTCGCTGAAAATGCCGGTCCCAGCTTCTCCCATTCTGGTCGTTTTGCTGCTGAAACCTTGTTTACAAAACGGGCACCGCAACCGGACTGCTGGCCGCGCCAGCCTTGGGCGAACTACGACGAGCCCAGGCTGGCGATGGCCGGACACGCGCGCGCCGTTAACGGACGTATACAATCGTTTACAAGCGTTTACAAAATGCCCCATTGAGCCTTGAACCCTATGCACCTGGCCGGAAGCCGTTTTTCGGTAATTCCGGCCCGCAAGCGCCTTGGGAACGGCAAAAAGGTCCCAAACGACCTCGAAATTCGCTGAAAAATGCCGGTCCCAGCTTCCCCCATTCTGGTCGTTTTACCGCTGAAACCTTGTTTACAAAACGGGGACCGCAACCGGGCTGTTGGCTGCCAGCCATGGGCGGACTCGGCACGCGGAAGCGCCGGCCTTGAGCGCGGATGTGCCGGCGGTGTTGCTTCCGCGGCCTGCGGTATCCGCCATTCGTTTCCGTGGCCGCCTGAAAACCCTTGTTTGACGGCTCTGGCCGCCCATTTCCCGTGGAATCGAGCCCCGCAAGCAGGCGGCCTTCGACCGCCGCTTCCCACCCCGCCGCTCCCGCCGCCGCCCATACATCCCGCGCCCAACCGGCCCGCCTTCGCCCGGCCCAGGCCGCCGCGCAGCGATGCCCATCTTCCCCCGGCGGCGGGGGGCCAATTTCGTACCACACCGGATGCACCTGCGGTGCAAACAAATCCAATCCCGAACAGGGGGAAACCACTGTGCCTGCGTCTGTATATGTGTCTACAGTTTGTAAACAAATGAGGTCAAAATGCAGCCAATATGCTGGCGACCCAGAGGTGAAAGCTTGTTTGCGACGACCTACCTCCTCCTTCTGACCATTACATGTTTGAGAGCCCTTCGATGTTAAGATGGCATGGTACCGTGTTGGAGCCGAATTGAGGTTGTAATTCCGTAAGAGATTACGATCCCAGCGTGGTTGAAGCGCCGATTTGGTGTCTCCCTGCCTTTTCGCTGATCTTGGCGAATTGAGTTCCGCCGCCGGGCCGTCGGGGTTGCCGTAAAGAAGGCTCGACGAGCTTCGTGGTTTTCGGGCAGCAAGAAGGGATGTTCCATCGTCGCTCCATTTTGTCCGCGATGCCGAGGAGTTAGCCACGCAGATTTTTCCCTCAAGCAGCCGCCGTGTCCGCGTTGTGGCTGCATGGGCGCGTTAAACCTCCACAGCCGTTTCCAGGGCAATGATCCCAGCGCGGTGGTGGGCCAGACGCGCCGGGGACGTCGGGTGGTTTATCTGTTGCCGCAGCACACGGTGACGGCTTCCTAGGTGTCGCTGGCTGGTGCGATGGCTCGCCGACCACTTGTCGGTCAAGGCCGCCGCGGAAAGACTGCGGTTGCGTCTTGCACTGGTAACGCGGTATCGGCTGCGCCGCCACCTTCGCCACCGTCTGGTTGGAGGTGGGGGACCCGACCGAGTCGCCAGCAATCGTCGCCGCAATGCAACCTTTGTTCCGATATCGACTTTCGGGTGAAATCCAAAATCCGACGTGCGAAATTCGAGATCTGAAGGAAATCGGAAAGCCTTAAGAATCACCGGCAAACT